>NZ_JBVHOQ010000007.1:0-241815 GCF_055568375.1 Streptomyces sp. NPDC026062 | reverse complement strand
ACGCAGGTGACCTGCCCGAACGGCAGGACCAGCACACAGTGGCAGCACGACGGGCGACGCTCGTCAGGCCCCGTGATCCGCGCCAGGTTCTCACCCGCGGACTGCCGCCCCTGCCCCTCACGCGACCAGTGCACCCGCGGCGTCGCCTACATGGGGCGCGAGATCACGTTGCGACACCGCGACGAACACGAAGCGCTCCGCACAGCCCGGCGCGACCAGCAAACCGATCAATGGAAGCAGCGCTACGGACACCGCGCCGGCATCGAGGGCACTATCTCCCAAGGCGTCCGCGCGTTCGGGCTGCGCAGGTCCCGCTACCGAGGCCACCCCAAAACCCACCTGCAACACCTGCTGACCGCAGCCGGAATGAACCTCACCCGCCTCGACGCCTGGCTCACAGGCACCCCACTCGCCCCGACACGCACCTCACACTTCGCAGCACTCCGCCCCACCGGATAAATCCGGTGGGGCGGAGTGAAAAGGGGCATTGGCCAACAGTGTCCCACACGGGGGCCCGCCCCTCGCCGGACCGCTTGGTGGCGCCGGAACGTGTCAGGGAGTCCACGGCGCGGAGCGCCGGGACCGCCGGACGGTGTGAGGTCAGGACCGCTCCGGACGGAAGCGCACGGAGGGCCGCCCGTGCGGACCGTCCGGTGTCACCACGGCCCGTACCCGGTAGACGTCCGCGATGAGCCCTTCCGTGATCACCTCCGCCGGGGTGCCGCCCGCGACCACCCGTCCCCCGTTCATCACGACGATCCGGTCGCAGAACATCGCGGCCAGGTTGAGGTCGTGCAGAGCGACGACGGCCGTCAGCGGCAACGAGGTGACCAGGGACAGCAGTTCCAGCTGATGCTGGATGTCCAGGTGGTTGGTCGGTTCGTCGAGCAGGAGCTCCCTCGGCTGCTGGGCCAGCGCTCGGGCGATCTGGACGCGCTGGCGCTCTCCGCCGGAGAGCGTGTGCCAGGACTGCTCGCGGCGGTCGGCGAGACCGGTCCGCTCCAGGGCTTCCCGCACAGCCGTCTCGTCCGCCGCCGTCGGCGCCGACCAGGCGCGCCGGTGCGGGATACGGCCCAGGCGTACGACGTCCACGACGCTCAGCTCGACCTGCGTGACGGCGTGCTGGTCGACCACGGCGACCCGTCTGGCCACGGTGCGGCGGCCGACAGCGGCCAGCGGGTCGTCGTCGAGGGTGACCACGCCCGCGTCCGGAGCCAGGACTCCGGCCAGGATGCGCAGCAGGGTGGACTTGCCGGAGCCGTTCGGGCCGATCAGCCCGATGGTGGCACCGGGCGGCGGGGCCAGCGAGACACCGTCCAGAATGAGCCGGCCGCCCGCCTCCCTGCTGACCCGGTCGGCCCGCAGACCGCCGCTGGTGGCCGCGGTCACGGGGCCCTCCGGGTGCGGTACAGGACCAGCACGAAGGCGGGCACCCCGATCAGGGCGGTGACGACTCCCACCGGAACCTCCTGCGGGTCGAGGACGGTCCGGGCGAGGGTGTCGACCCAGACCAGGAAGACGGCCCCGGCGAGCGCGGTGACCGGCAGCAGCCTGCGGTGCCCCGAACCGGTCAGCGCACGGGCCGCGTGCGGCAGCACGAGGCCGACGAACCCGATGGCGCCGGCCGAGCTCACGAGTGCGGCGGTCAGCAGCGCGGTCGTGCACAGCAGAACGATCCGGGTACGGCCGACGTGGACACCGAGGGTGGCCGCCGCGTCCTGACCGAAGGCGAAGGCGTCGAGCGTCCGGGCGTGGCCGAGGCAGACCAGCAGCGTCACGGCGAGCACGGCGGAGCAGATCCACACATCGCTCCATCCGACGCCGCCGAGCGAGCCCAGCAGCCAGAACAGCACCCCCCTGGTCTGTTCGGCGTCGGCCGCGGTCATCACGACGAAGGAGGTGAGCGCGGAGAAGAGCTGCATGGCCGCGACCCCGGACAGGACGACGCGGTCGGTGCTGCCGCCCAGGGTGTGACTGAGCAGCATGACCAGGGCGAAGGAGCACAAGGCCCCGATGAACGCCCCGGCCGACAGGGAGACCGCTCCCCCGCCGACGCCGAGGACGACGACCACGACGGCGCCGGTCGAGGCTCCCGAGGAGACCCCGAGGACGAACGGGTCGGCGAGCGGATTGCGCAGCAGCGACTGCATGACGGTGCCGCAGACCGCGAGTCCCGCGCCGCAGACGGCGGCGAGCAGGGTGCGCGGCATGCGCAGGTTCCAGATGATGCCGTCACGGATCGGGCTGAGCCGCGACTCACCGGCACCGAGGTGGGAGGCGACCGTGGACCAGACGTCGGCCACGGAGATCCGGGCCGGGCCGATGGTGACGGCGAGGGCGACGGACAGGAGCAGCAGCAGGATCCCGCCGGCCCACAGGAGTCCGCCGCGCAGGCCCCGCAAGCCCCGTCGGCCGGGCCGGGGGTGCGTGCCCGCGTACGCGGGCGGCGCCGCGGCCTGTTCGGTGTCCGTCACCCCGCGAGCCCGAAGGCGCGCAGCCCGGCGGCGACGCGCTCCACGCCCTCGACGGTCCGGATGGTGGGGTTCATGGCTTGGCCGCTGAGCAGCACGTAGTGCTTGTCGCGGACGGCGTCCATGTTCTTCGTGGCGGGGTTGGACTCCAGGAAGGCGATCTTCTTCGCCGCGCTCTCGGCGGTCTGCGACTTGCGGGTCAGGTCGCCGATCACCAGTACGTCCGGGTTGCGGTCGGCGACGGTCTCCCAGTTGATCTGGGGCCACTCCTCGTGGGTGTCGTCGAAGGCGTTCTTCGCACCGAGCTCCCGGGTGATGATGCCGGGCGCCCCGCAGCAGCCGGCCAGGTACGGAGCCTCGGAGTTGGCGAACCAGTACATCAGTGAGGCATCGGAGGCGTCGATGTCTCTCGTCGCCTCACGAACCCGGGCGCGCAGCCCGGCCACCAGTTCCTCGCCGCGCTCCGGTACGCCGAACACCTTGGCCAGGTCGCGCACTTCGCCGTAGACGCTGTCCATGGTCAGGGCGCCGGTGCGGACACCGTCGCCGTCCTTGCTGTTGTCCTTGGCGGTGCAGTCGGCGGGCGAGACATAGGTGGGGACACCGAGTTCCTCGAACTGCTCGCGGGGGGCGACTCCGCCCTTGGCGAGCGTCGACTCGAAGGAGGCGCTGACGAAGTCGGGTTCCTGGTCCAGGACCTTCTCCGACGAGGGGCGGTTGTCGGAGAGCCTCGGGACACCGGCGTTGGCCTTCTCCAGCCCCTTCAGTACGGGGTCGGTCCAGGTGGCCGTGGCCGCCAGCCGGTCGGCGAGGCCGAGCGAGAGCAGGATCTCGGTCGATCCCTGGTCGACCGGCACGGCGCGCTCGGGGGGCGCGTCCACGGTGACGGTCCGTCCGCAGTTCGTCAGGACCACCGGATAGCCGTCGGCTCCCCCGGACTTGGCTGCGGAGCCGCCCGAGCCGCCGCCGCAGGCGGACAGCAGGATCAGCGCGGCGGTGAGCAGGGCGAAGGAGCGGGCGGGGCCGGCTGTGGGCGGCACGGAGTACCTCGGCGTCTCTGGGCCCATGCGCGGGGCCCTGTGTACGGAGTTCCGCGGCCCGGTACCGGGCCGTGGGTGCCAGCAGGTCTTCGGACTCGGGTTCACGCGGACGGGACGCCTTCCCGGGAAACCGTGGGTCTCCCAGTGGCCGTGGCCCCGCCCGTCCCCCTCACCGCTGCGCGTCAGTTCCGGATTCACACCGGATTCCCTGACTCCTAGGTGGAGTTCGACTGGCTCCGGGCACGCTACCACGACCCTCTGCGCAGCTCAGCTGCAGTGTGGGTCCGGCCAGGGAAGCCGGAGGTGTGCCGTACGCACGCCTGTGACCGGCCGTGCGGGTCCAGCCCGTACGGACCGGGGCGGTGCCGTACGCACGCCTGTGACCGGTCGCGGGGGTCCGGCCCGTGGGGCGCCGGGGCGGTGCCGTACGCACCGCCCCGGCGCGGGACCGGCCAGGCAGCGTTTCTCCGGCTACGCCTTGCGGCGAACCGATTCGCCAACCTGGCCGTGTGCTCCCTCACACCACCGTGAGAGCACAGCCGCGGTACCCCAGAAGGCCAGCAGGACTCCCCGGACGCCCAGACACCGGACCGCGTCCGCCGCCCGGCGCGGCAGCACGGCGGCCGACTGCCTCGGTGTGCCCGTCATCGCGTCCTCCCGGCGGGTTCCTGGGTTCCCGTGGTGTTCCAGGAAGCGCCCGGGTCGTCGTACGCGTCCATGTAGCCGGCTCCCGCGATGGGCCAGTCGGCGAGCAGTTCCCCGGGCAGCGCGAAGGAATCGGCCAGCTCGGGCAGATGACCGCTCACGGCCGCGACGAGCTGCTCGATGGCATCGGTGAGCCCGTCGACCTGGCCGGCGGTCAGATGGCCGGCGGCGAGCAGATCTCCGCTGTCGCGCGCGACCCGGCGCAGCGCGAACAGCCGGGCCAGTTCACCCAGCCGCTCGCGGGCCGCTCCCGCGGGCAGCTCCGCGATCGCGGTCTCGTACGCGTCGGCCGCCTGCCGGACCGCATGGGCCTCGGTCCCCCGCAGGGCGGGCCCCGAGGCCGCGTTCCAGCGTTCCAGCGGGCCGCCTTGCGGCACCCGGGCCAGCCGTGCGGCCGCCCTGTCGAACCAGATGTGTTCCGCCTGCGCCAGGAGCCGGCGAAGGAAGCGCAGATCGGTGAGGTCACCGTCCGGCGGGCCTGCGGCCGGTTCCTCCCGCGTCGCGCGTGCCGCGTCGAAGAGCAGTCCGGCGGCAGCCCGCGTGTGGATGGCCAGGTTGTCGCCCTCGGCGGTGATGGCGCCCTCGATCCCGGTGACGAGTTCGGCCATCCCGTTGTTCTCCAGCAGTCCCTGGGCGCCGCACCGTTCCCGGCACTCGACCATCACCGACCGGGCCTGCCAGGTGATCCACCCCTTGGCGATGTCGACCAGCCGCTCGGCGGCCTCCCGCTCCGCGGGCGGCCGCGTCGCCACCTGTTCCCAGCGGTCCAGAGCACGTCGGTGCAGCAGGCTCATCGCGTAGACGGTGGCCATGGCCTCGGCGAGCGGACCGTGGTGGCTGCGGTGGGCGATCACCGGCACCGGAGGCGCCGAGCGGCTTCCGGAGACGAAGCGGTGGCCTCCGTAGCGGACGGCGATGGCCAGCGTGACCCGTGCCGAGCCCACCGCGCTCGCGCTCATACAGATCCGGCCGGTGGTGACCCGTGCGATCGAGGTGAGGAAGCGGCGCCGGTGTCCTGTGGTGTCGCTGCGGAACACCCCGTCGTCGCCGACCCGCCCCTGCGCGCCGCCGAGCAGCGCGCCGCGGTCCACGAAGACCTGGTCGAAGGAGGTCAGGCAGTGGTCCACCGGACTGCCCATCCGCGCGGGCAGCAGGCGCACCCTCACCCCGGGCAGGGTCCGGGAGGCGTCGGTGAGCGGCACAAGGAGCAGGAAGACCCCCTGGTCCACGCCGTCGACGATCAGCCGGGCGGCGACGAGTCCCGACTTGGGGCCGCCGGCCGGACTGGTGTTGGGCATGAACTTCTGGGCGCCGGAGTGCGGGGTGTGCACAACGAACCCGTCCCGGTCCGGGTCATAGGTGGCGGTCGTCTCGACGGCGACCGCGTCATTGCCGTGGGCCACCTCCGTACAGAGGAAGGTGCCGACCCGTCGCAGGTCGAGATAGTCCGACAGATCGCGGGGGCTGTCGGCGTCGTTGTCCAGGAGGCTGCCGAGGAAGAGGTTGTAGTGAATGCCCGCGACGGTGGCGAGTGCCGGGTCCACCGGGGCGATCCATTCGTGCAGAGCGGCCAGGGCTCGTGGGTCGGCGGCCGGGCGGGCGGCGCTGTCCAGTGCGCTGTTGAGCCTG
Organism: Streptomyces sp. NPDC026062; assembly: GCF_055568375.1. NCBI lineage: Bacteria > Bacillati > Actinomycetota > Actinomycetes > Kitasatosporales > Streptomycetaceae > Streptomyces > Streptomyces sp. NPDC026062. The sequence goes on along the minus strand of NZ_JBVHOQ010000007.1, from coordinate 235,970 downwards.
CGCAGCCGCGCGTGGGCAAGGGCGAGCCGCTCCTCGGGGGCGAGGCCGGGAGGGGGGCAGACGGGCCGGCGGAACGGATCCGTGGCGACGAGCCGGCGCCAGAAGCCGTGCTCGCGCTGGGCGTCCGGACCGAGGAGCGCGGTGGTGAGCGGGCCGGCGAACGGCCGGGTTCCGGCTCCCGAGGGTCCGGCGCTGCGGAGAAGTGTGGTCATACAAGCGGGAACGATCGGAAATCGTCCAGGACACCCCGCAGCCTGCTACAAAAATCGATTCTCCCCTGCCCGGCGGGGTCTCCGACGCCACCCGCCCGGCCACCACTCGTCACCCGTATGCAGTAATTCGCCGCGCTGTGCGGGCGTCCAGGACATCCCCTTGGGGCATGGAACGGCACCCCGACGAGTCGGCAGCGACGGACGAGCACGCCGAACTGGAGGCCCTGCGCGCCCGGGTGGCGCAGCTGGAGATCCGGGCCACGGGCCGCTCCCGGCCTCGTGTGCGTTCGTTCTTCGCGGTCCTGCTGATCCTGGTGGCGGCTGTCCTCACCCCGTTGAGCATCGTGTCGAGCTGGGCGAGCGATGTCGCGGGGAACACCGACCGCTACGTGAAGATGGTGGAGCCGCTGGCCTCCGACCCCGATGTGCAGGCGGCGGTGACCACACGCGTCACCGATGCCGTCATGGTGCATCTGGACATCGACGCGCTGCTGGCGGACGTCGCTCCGGCCGACCGGCCCGTGGTGGACAAGGCACTCCGCAGGCTCGGCGACCCGCTGACCGCCGGCATCACGAACCTCGTCCGCGGCACCGTGGAACGGTTCGTGGCCGGCGACGAGTTCGCGCGGGTGTGGAGCAGCCTCAACAGGTCCGCCCACTCCGCCGTCGTGAAGGCGCTGACCGGCGAGGGCGGCGGCGCGGTGAAGCTGACCGACGACACCGTCACCCTGGACCTCGCCCCGGTCATCGACCGGGTGAAGCAGCGTCTCGTCGACCGGGGCCTGACGGTCGCGGGGAGGATCCCGGAGATCCACACCGACTACACGATCCTGACCTCGGACTCGGTCGGCAAGGCCAAGCAGGGTTTCCGGGCGCTCGAACTCCTCGGATTCTGGCTTCCCGTGGTCACGCTGGTGGTGGCGGCGGGCGGGGTGCTGCTCGCGGTACGCCGCCGGCGGGCACTGGTCACCGCGGCGCTCGCGGCAGCGGCGTGCGCCGCCCTGCTCGGGCTCGGGCTGTGGGCAGGACGTGCCTTCTACCTCGACAGCCTCCCCCCGGACGTCTCGCAGCCGGCTGCGGGCGCTGTCTTCGACGCGCTGGCCGGCTATCTGCGGGCCGGGGTCCGGCTGGTCGTGACGGTCGGCGCGGTGGTGGCGCTCGCCGCCTGGCTCACCGGCGCGGGCCGGGCCGCGACCCGGGTCAAGGCGGTGTGGAGCGGTGGCATCGGGGCCGTCCGGGAGGCGGCCGGTGTCACCGGCGGTCCGGTCGGCAGATGGGTGCACCGGGCGAGGCGGCCGCTGAACTGGACGGTGGTCGTGGCGGCTGTCGCGGTGCTGGTGGCGTGGGACCGGCCGACGGGTCTGGTCACGGTGTGGATCGCCCTGTGCGCCCTGTTCGTCCTGGCTGTCGTCGAGTTCCTCGACGACAGCACACCGCGTCCGGCGGCACCTGCGTAGCCCCGCCGCCGGGACCGCCTTGTAATGCCCGAGTAACGGGCGGCCCGTACAACGGTGCCGTGCCGGTGACAGCTGGGCGGTGAGGGGTGGGCAGCATCTCCGGAGCCACCGCTCCAGCATCTCCTCGCCGGCGCATCGGCGGTGCCGCCGTCCCCGTGGGGGGTGACGGTGGCACCGCCGCGTTCACATCCGGCCGAGTGCCGCGTCCAGTTCGGCCAGGTCGGGCGGGTTGGCGCCGGCCCTGGCGACGGTGACGGCCGCCGACGCCGCCGCGTGCCGCAGGACGTCCCCCATCGTGGCCCGGTCCACTGCCCGCAGCCGCTCCCGGCCGGCGGCGCCGAGCAGTCCGTGTGCGGCGAGTGCGTGCAGGGTGCCGGACATGAAGGCGTCCCCCGCGCCCACCGTGTCGACGACCTCGGCCGGCGGCGCGGCGACGGTCACCGGCCCGTCGGGCAGGACCGCACAGGCTCCGTCCGCGCCCCGGGTGACGAGGACGACGGCCGGGCCGGTGGCGAGCCACCGCTCGGCGGCCTTCACCGGGTCCTCGCCCGGATACAGCCATTCCAGGTCCTCGTCACTGGCCTTGACCACGTCGCTGAGCGCGACACAGCGCTCGGCCCTGCGCACGGCGGCCCCGTGGTCCCCCATCAGCTCCGGACGCACATTGGGGTCGTAGCTGACGGTCGCGCCCGTCCGCAGCGATTCGACGGCCGCGACGACGGTGGCCGCTCCCGGTTCCATCACGGCCGCGATCGACCCGGTGTGGAGGTGCTGGGGCGCCGTGTCCGGCCGGACCGCGCCGAGCGTCCAGGTGATCTCGAAGGTGTACGCGGCCCTTCCGGTGCTGTCCAGGGCCACGGCGGCGGACGGGGTGGGGGCGGTCGCGCCGTCCGTGCGGACATCGACCCCGGCTCCGGTCAGGTGGTCGCGGATCAGCCGCCCGTTGTCGTCCGCCCCGAGCTGAGTGAGCAGCGTCGCACCGTGTCCGAGCCTGGCCAGGCCGTACGCGACGTTGGCCGGGCTGCCTCCCGGATGGACCCGGTCGGCCGTGTCCGGCAGCCGGACGATGTCCGCGACGCATTCACCGATGACCAGCAGGTGCTGTCTGTCGAGCATGAGGGTGATGTCTCCCGTGGTGCGATGGCGTGGGCGTCCTGACAGCGGTGACCGCCGGCGAACGCGCGGAGCCGGTCCTGCCGTGTACGGACCGCTCCGGCGCATCCTGGCAGAGGTCACTGTCCGCGCACCCGTGGAGCCCGGTCCCGCCGCGCACGGACGGATCCGGCCACTGCCGGGGCGGCCCGCGCCAACACCCGTGGCCGTACGTGACGCCGGCGCCGCGAACGTCGGGGCCGGGGGCCCGGGTGCGCCCCGTGACTCGGCTATGCCTCCAGCGCGTCGGCCACGAGCGCCAGGAAACGCGCATGGGCGTGCGCGCTGCACACCGGCTCGGGGTTCCAGGGAACCACCCGCGCCGAGCGCTCGATCGACGCCCAGTGCTCGTTGGTCCGGAGCTCGCCGAGCGGAGTGGCGTGGGCCCGGACGTCGGCGAGCACGATGTCCGGGCGCAGCTCGGCGGCCTGCTCCCAGCCGACCGTCGACCAGTTCGCTCCGGGCCCCTCGGCGGGTTCCACCAGGCCGAGGCCGAGCCCGGCCAGCACCCGCAGCTCGGGCCACGTGCGGGGACGGGCCAGATGCGCCTGCTCCTGGCCCGCCGGGGACAGCGCGAGGACCCGCGCCGCGCCGGGGCCCCCGGTGCGTGCGCGCAGCCGCTCCCGGGCCGCTTCCAGCTCCTGGACGGCCGCCGCGGGCTCCTCGGCACCGAGTGAGCGGGCCAGTTCCGCGAACCGGTCACCGATCCCGGCGAGGGTGCGCGCCTGGCCCACGTCGATGACGACGACGGGGACGTGCCCCTCCAGATGCTTGGCCGTCTCGGGATCGAGGCCGTAGACCTGACCGCCGCCGTAACTGACGGCCACGACGAGATCCGGCTCGCCGCTGAGCAGCGCGTCGACGTCCAGCGTGGCGCCCGCTCCCGGGTAGCCGAGGCCGGTCAGGGGCAGCGATCCCGTCTTCGCCACGTCCGGCACCGCGGGGTCGTCGTGGCCCGAGCCGAATATCCCGCTCGGGCGGATGCCGTGGTCCCATAAGGTCGCACCGGCCTGGACATAGGCGAGCACCCGCTCCGGGCGCCGCCCCGCGGTCGACACCTGCCCCCGGTCGTCGGAGAATCGCCACACGGTCTGCTCGCTCACGTCCCACACCTCTCGCCACCGGCTGCCCGCCCCCCGTCGCTGATCTCGTCCAGGACTACCTGCCCAGCGGGACGCGGTGGCACCCCCGGGACGGGCGACGGACTACAGGTCCGCCTCCGTGGAGCGCACCAGGTAGGTGACGGGGCCGGGGTCGGGGACCTCCACCTCGGCGAAGCCGAGCCGGTCGTAGAAGGCCCTGGCAGGGGTGTTGGCCGTGAGCATGGACAGGTGAACGCCCTTGACCCCCTTGGCGTCCAGGGCGGCGAGGAAGGTGCGCATCAGCTCCTTCCCGTACCCCTTGCGCTGCCAGTCGGGCAGCAGGTCGATGTGCAGATGCGCGGGGTGGTCCGCGAGTTCGGGCAGGACCATCCGCTCCGGGTCGTGCAGGAGGCCGGTCATTTCGTCACTGGGGCTCCGCGCGTCCCCCTCCGGCTTCGGGTAACGGTCCTCGACCAGGGGCAGCCACCGCGTGCGGAACTCGGTCACGAAGCGCGGGGTGTCGGCCGTCCCCAGGATGTAGCCGACCGCACGGCCCGTGCCGTCGTCCATGACGAACGCCAGGTCGGGCTCCAGGTACGCGTACGGCGCGGCGAAAATCGACGGCATCAGCTCCAGGTCCGCGTACAGGTGCCGGGAGTCGCCGCCGTTGTCGGCCGTCCGGACGCATATGTCGGCGAGCGCCGCGCGGTCGGCGGATCGGTAGGCCCGTGGGCCGGGAAGTCGGGTCACCACCTCATCCTGCCGAATCTGAGAGCGCTCCCACAAGACGTTTCGGCAACGCCGACGCGGGCCGGGACAGGCGGGTTTCGGCTACGCCGGAGCCGACCGGAGCAGGCGGGTTTCGGCTACGCCGATGCCGGCCGGAGCAGGAGCCAATTACTGTCAGTCGTTGACCGCCGTCAGCAGCACCACGGCGTCCTGAAGGGCGAGGAGCCCGTGCCGTTCCTGGGGGATCGGATGCAGTTGTCCGGCGGCCAGTTCCACATCACCGGACGCGGCCGTGAGCCGAACCGTGCCGCGCAGCACCTGGAGGGAGGCGGCCGGCGGGGCGTTGTGCTCGTCGAGGGCACGGCCCGAGGCCAGCGCGATGACGGTCTGGCGGAGTGTGTCCTCGTGGAGCAGCAGATGGGCACTACGGCCGTGCGGGGAGGTGCGGGCGGCCGCCAGGTGCTCATCGGCCAGGGCATTCAGATCGTTCGGAGCGTCCATGTGCCCCACTCTGCCGCAGCACCCGCTCCCCCGCGATCCTGCCGGACCCGGCCGTGCGCCGCACACGGCCGGGTCCGTCGACGGGCGTGTCTTCGGCCGGGTGTCAGACCCGCAGCCAGACCGCGGTGTCCTGTGGCAGCCTCCCCGCCGGGTCGAGAGGGCCGCTGGCCAGGAGAACCCGGGTGTGGGCGGGCAGTGCGGCGGCCTCGGCGGCCAGGTTGACGACGCAGACGAGTCCGTCGGTCCGGGCGAAGGCGAGCACTCCGGGCGCCGCGTCCAGCCAGGTCAGCCGGCGTATCCCGGGCTCGCCCGCCGTCTCGAACCCCGGTTCGGTCCGGCGCAGCCGCAGCGCCTCGCGGTACAGGCTGAGCATCGACCCGGGGTCGTCGGCCTGGAGGTCGGCCGCGTACGCGGACCAGTCGGCCGGCTGCGGGAGCCAGGGGGCGGCGCCGGCGCCGAATCCGGCGTGCGGGTCGTGCGCCGACCAGGGCAGCGGTACCCGGCAGCCGTCGCGTCCCGGGTCGGTGCCGCCCTTGCGGAAGTGCATCGGGTCCTGGATGCGGTCCAGCGGGATGTCGGCCTCGGGCAGTCCGAGTTCCTCGCCCTGGTAGAGGTAGGCCGCGCCGGGCAGGGCCAGCGAGAGGAGGGCGGCCGCGCGGGCCCGCCGGGTGCCGAGGGCGAGGTCCGTGGGGGTGCCGAAAGCCTTCGCGGCGAAGTCGAACCCGGTCTCGGCCCGGCCGTACCGGGTGACGGTGCGGGTCACGTCGTGATTGCACAGGACCCAGGTGGCCGGCGCGCCGACGGAGGCGTGTTCGGCGAGGGTGTCGTCGATCGCGGTCCGCAGCAGTGCGGCGTCCCAGGGGCAGGCCAGGAAGTTGAAGTTGAACGCGGTGTGCAGTTCGTCGGGGCGCAGGTAGCGGGCGAACCGTTCGGTGTCAGGAAGCCAGACCTCGCCGACGAAGACGCCGTCGTACTCGTCGGCGATGGCCCGCCAGGACCGGTAGATGTCGTGCAGTTCGTCGCGGTCGACGAACGGGTGCGGGTCGGTACCGAGGACGAAGTCGGGCAGGGCGGGGTCCTTGGCGAGCAGGGCCGCCGAGTCGATCCGCACACCGGAGACACCGCGCTCGAACCAGAAGCGCAGCACCTCCTCGTGTTCCTGGCGGACCGCCGGGTGGGCCCAGTTGAGGTCGGGCTGCTGGGTGGCGAAGAGATGGAGGTACCACTCGCCGTCGTCGAGCCGGGTCCACGGTGTGCCGCCGAATTCGGAGACCCAGTCGTTGGGCGGGATCTCGCCGTCGGCGCCCCGTCCCTTACGGAAGTGGAAGAGGTCGCGTTCGGGGCTTCCGGAGCCGGCTTCGAGGGCGGCCCTGAACCAGGCGTGCTGGTCGGAGACGTGGTTGGGAACGATGTCGATGATGGTGCGGATGCCGAGTTCACGGGCTTCGGCGATCAGTTTCTCGGCCTCGGCGAGGGTGCCGAACGCGGGGTCGATGGTGCGGTAGTCGGCCACGTCGTAGCCGCCGTCGGCGAGCGGCGAGAGGTACCAGGGGGTGAACCAGAGCGCGTCCACACCCAGCTCGACGAGGTGGGGCAGCTTGGCCCGGACCCCCGCGAGGTCGCCGGTGCCGTCGCCGTCGCCATCGGCGAAACTGCGTACATAGATCTGGTAGATGGCGGCGTCGCGCCACCAGTTCGCGGTGGCCTCGGACGGACGGTTGGCTGCCACGTGACGTTCCTTTCGGGCAGGTGGGACTCCGCCGCCGGCCCGGGGAGCGGGGCAGGATGAACAAGGCCGGCGGCGGAGTGCTGAGGGGAGGGCGGCCGGACGGGCCCCGGTGGCGGGGCGCGGTCCGCGAAAGGGCGTCAGCCCTTGAGGCCGCCCGCGGTGAGACCGCTCATGATGTTGCGCTGGAAGAGCAGGAAGATGAGCAGCGTGGGGACCGACGCGATGGTGAGCGCGGCGATGAGCACGTTCTCCGGCACGCCGCTGGCCAGCGAGTAGATCCCCACGTTCAGGGTCTGCTTGCTCGGGTCGGGCAGGGTGAGCATCGGCCAGAGGAAGTCCTTCCACACGCCGACGACGGCGAAGATGGAGACGACTCCGAGGATCGGGCGGGAGATGGGCAGGATGATCGAGCGCAGGGTGCGCAGGGGTGAGGCACCGTCCATGGCGGCGGCGTCGAGCAGTTCGCCCGGGATGGAGTCGAAGAACCGCTTCAGCAGGAAGATGTTGAAGGCGTTGGTGACCGACGGCAGCCAGATCGCCCAGGGCGAGTTGACGAGGTTGCGCTGGAAGACGGGCACGTCCAGCACCGTGAGGTACTGCGGGACGACGAGCACGGTGGCGGGGATCATCAGGGTGGCCAGCATCATGCCGAGGATGACCTTGCCGAACACCGGCCGCAGCTTGGACAGCGAGTAGGCGGCGGCGACGTCGAAGATCAGCTGGAAGGCGAGCGCGCCGAAGGCGTAGTACAGGGTGTTGAACAGCAGCTTGGACAGGTCCATCACCGTCCAGGCCTGGCTGTAGTTCTCGGTGTGGAGGGAGCTGGGGAAGGCCGTGGGCGGGCTCTGCACCACTTCCTGGGTGGTTTTCAGGCCGCCGGTGACCATCCAGTAGAGAGGGCCGAGGAAGACCACCGTGAACAGGATCATCACCAGGGCGAAGACGATCCAGTAGACGGCTCTGCCGCGGGGCCTGCCGAGCTGCGCCGGTGAGATCAGGGTGCGCTGGCGGCCGCGCTCGGCGGCGCCCTCCGCCCTGCGCCGTGCGGACTTGCCCGCTGCGCTCCCGCGCCGGGAGACCAGTGTGTTCGATGCCATGGTCGTGCTCCCGTCCTAGTCTTCGCTGCTGCGGCTCAGTCGTACGTACACCGCGGAGAACCCCGCGAGGACGACGAGCAGGACGAGGCCGAGTGCCGCCGCGCTGCCGTAGTTGTTGAAGTTGAAGGCGTACTGGTAGATGAGGTAGACGACGGTGGTGGTGGAGCCCTCGGGGCCGGCGCCGTTGGTGAGCAGGAACGGTTCGGTGAAGACCTGCATCGTCGCGATGACCTGCATGAGCAGGAGGAGCGAGAGGATGAGCCGGGTCTGCGGGATGGTGACGTGCCAGACCTTGCGCAGCAGCCCCGCGCCGTCGAGTTCCGCCGCCTCGTACAGCTCCCCCGGGATGCCCTGGAGGGCGGCGAGGTAGATCAGGGTGGCGCCGCCCATGTTCATCCAGGTCGCCGCGATGACGACCGAGAGCATGGCGGTGTCGGTGTCCTGGAGCCACTGCTGTGCGGGCAGGTGGAAGATCTCCAGGACGCGGTTGAACAGTCCGTAGCCGGGGTCGTAGAAGTACTTGAAGAGCAGCACGGAGGCGACCGGCGGCAGCATCACGGGGAGGTAGACGAGCAGCCGGAGATAGCCCTGTCCGTGCCGGAACTCGTTGAGTACGACCGCGACGACGAACGGGACGACGAAGCCGAGCAGCAGGGCGAGGACGGTGAAGAGCAGGGTATTGCGCCAGGCCTGCCAGAACGCCGGGTCGTTGAAGACATACGCCAGGTTGGACCAGCCGGCCCAGGTGGTTCTGCCGTCCTCGGTCTTCTGGAAGGCCAGGACGAACTCCCGGACCATCGGATACCAGGAGAAGAGCGAGAAGCAGAGCACGGCTCCGATCAGGAAGCCGTGTGCTGAGATGTTGCGGCGCACGGCACGCAGGAACTCCTCGCGGGCGGAGTCCCCGCGAGCGGGGCCGGGGTGTCCGTTGCGAGGCCTGGTCGCCTTGCGGGGGGACAGGGTAGGGGCCGACATGGTGTCTCCTCGGTGCCGGTGAACGTCGAGCGCAGTAGGACGGGTCCGGATGCGGGACCGGGTCCGCGTGACCCGGTCCCACGCGTCCGTTACTGGTTCGCCAGAACCTGGTTGACCTGCTGCTCGGCGGTGGAGAGCAGCTTGTCGATGTTCGCGTCCTCATTGGTCAGCACAGCGGACATGGCGTTGTCGAGGATCTTGTAGATCTCCTGCGCCTTCGGCGGCTCGGCCTTGCCCGGGACGGGGTTGTCCATGAAGGCCTTGAAGTTCTCGACGGGCATCGTCGCGTTCGCGGCGCGCGCGGCGTCGTCCGTGGTCTTGCTCCCGCCGAGGAAGAAGTTCGGCTGCGGCAGCCCCACGGGCAGCTTGTCGGCCTTGGTGCGGGCCCAGTCGAACTGTCCCTTGCCGGGGGTGAGGTTCTTGAAGTTCAGCCAGGCGATGCCCGCCTTGATCTGGTCGGGCGAACTGCCCTTCTTGATCATGTAGTTGTTGCCGCCGAACAGGGTGCCCTTGGCGCCGGGGATCGGGCCCAGGCCGAAGGTCTCGTACGTGGCGCCGAGCTGCTGCACCATGTACGCGATGTCGTCGGGGGCGGCGAGGAACATGCCCAGCTTGTCGCTGGCTATCTGCTTCTGGAGGTCGCCCCACTTCAGCAGCTGGGTCTTGCCCATGCTGTCGTCCTCCCAGCGCATGTCGTGCAGCTGCCGGAGGACCTGCTTGCCGGTGGCGTTGTTGAAGGCGGCCTTCTTGCCCGAGGCGTCGACCACGTCTCCGCCGAGTCCGAACTGGGTGGCGGCGAAGTGCCAGCCGCCGTTGTTGCCGGCGCTGTACTCGCCGTAGCCGGAGATCCCCTTGCCGAGGGCCGCGATCTTCTTGGCGGCCGCGCGCACCTCGTCCCAGGTGGCGGGCGGGGTGTTCGGGTCCAGGCCGGCCTGTGTGAACAGCTTCCGGTTGATCATCAGGCCCATGGTGTAGTTGCTGGTCGGCAGGGCGTAGAGCTTGCCGTCCTTGCGGGCCACGTCGACGACCTGCGTCTGGATGTCCCCCAGCGCGGGCACGGACTTGTCGTTGACGTAGGCGGAGATGTCCTCGGCCCCGTTGTTGTCCAGGACCTGCTGAAGGTCACTGAAGTAGGCGTAGAAGACGTCGGGCTGCGACTTCCCCTTCAGCATCGCCGTGAAGCGGGGCGGCTCGTTGCACTGGCCGGGGGTGGACTTCCCGTTGATCGTGACGTTCGGGTACTTCTCGTTGAACGTCTTGATGTCCTCGTTCCACTCACGCAGCTCCGCGGCCTTGGCCGCCGGCGGCATGCAGTCGATCGAGATCGTCACCTTCGCCTTCGGATCGAGCGGAGCGGAAGGATCGGACGAACCCTTGGACGCGCTGTTCGAGTCCCCGTCCTTGCTGCTGCTCGTGCCGCAGGAGGCGAGCGAGGTCAGGGCAAGTGCGGTGACAAGGGCAGCCGCGGAGGCACGGCTGATACGGCGTGTGCGGCGCAACCCAGCACTTCTCATCGATGATCCCCTTTTGGGCATGAGCGTGGATGGCCCTCGGCCGACTCTCTGCCGGGGCGAGGCACACTCAACCAGCGGCAACATGTGAACGCAATATCTCGCGCAGTTTTCGTAAAAGTTTGACAGCGTCGCGCACGCGGCGTGCGGCTACTGGCTTGCGCACAGCACGGGGCGCCGTCCGGCAGACCGGACGGCGCCCCTGGGTGCGGTGACGGACTACGGGTTGATGTTGATCTTCATGGTGGATGTCGTGTTCTTGACGTCCTGGGCGTTGCCACTGAGCTTCAGGCCGTTGAAGGTGACCTCACCGACGGCGGGCCCCTGGCCTGCCTCCGGCATCTCGTTGGCCCACAGCCCGAATCCGGACTTGGCGTCGAAGGCGTCCCCGCTCCTGCGGGCTCCGGAGATCGAGATGTCGGTCAGGATCGTGTCCTTGATGGGGAACTGGGGCTGTCCTCCTACGTAGTTGGTCTGGAACATGATTCCGCTGTACGTCGGGTCCACGATGTCCACATGGTTGATCCGGATCCCCTGGAAGACCTTGGAGGCGGAGAACAGCCAGATGCCGGGGAATGTCTGCGTGCCCCAGAAATGGCCGCCGGAGCGGACCACCGAGACGTTCTCGACCGTTGTCGGACCGGTCCCGAACCCGTTCATCGGGTATCCGAAGTCCAGCGAGCTGACCGTGATGCCCGAGTAGACCAGGGTGTCCGCGATGAGGATGTTGCGGAAGGTGTTGTCGTAGCCGCCGTAGACGGCGACACCCGCCGCACGCCAGGTCAGCAGGGACGTGAGGTTCTCGTAGACGTTGTTCTTCATGTCCGCGCCGCCGGAGTCGATCGCCGAGAACAGCGCGAAGCTGTCGTCGCCGGTGGCCCGGGACTCGTTGTTGACGACATGGTTGTCCGTCGAGCCGTTGGTCATGTTGATGCCGTCGGCGAACGTGTTCCGGATGCGGGAGTTCCTGATGGTGATGCTGTCGGTGTTGGCTCCCCAGTAGAGGCACACCTGGTGCTCGTTCCAGACATTGTCGATCACGATGTCCGAGACGTTGGAGAAGTCGAACACCTTGCCGGGGCCGTCGATGCGCGAGGTGTAGTTCCCGAAATACGCGAAGTTCGCGAACGACGAGCCCTTGGCGCTCGCCTCGGCCCGGAAGCCGTTGTCGGTGTTCTCCTGGCCGGAGGGCGCGAAGAACCTGGTGTACCAGGGGCCGGCGCCGACGACCTTGACGGCCTTTCCGTAGACCTGGAACTTGCTCGCGGTCTGGTAGTCGCCGGCCGGCAGGTAGACACCCACCAGCTTGCCCGTCGTGTCCATCCGGACCTTGTCCAGAGCGTTCTGGACGTCCTGGTGGGTGAACCCGGCGGGAACGGCGTAGGCGGCCGCGTCCGGGTTCGGGATCTGGGTCGCCTGCTCCAGACCGATGAAGTCGATCGCGTACGTGCTGGTGTTCGCGGCGTCCTTCTGGAGCCGGATCCTGCTTCCGGCCGGGACGGTCCTGCCCAGCAGCATGTTCGCCTCGTCGTAGATGTGCCGCGGCGAGCCCGAACCCGGGGAGTTGCCCGGACCGGTCTCGGCACCGTACAGCCACGCGTACTTCGAGGTGAGGTCGATCGCCTTGAGGAAGGTGCCGTCCACATACACGTTCAGCTTGGAGTCGATGCCCCCGCCGCCCGCGGAGTCCGGGATGGAGAACCGGGTCACCAGGGAGTTGGTGCTCGCCCTGGTGGTGAACTCGACGTAGTTGCCGGTGCTGTCGAGGGTGACGGCCTTGCGGCCCGAGGCCTCGCCCGCGATGTCGCCGACGGTCCTGTTCGGGCCGACGACCTGTGCGCCGCCGCCGGTGACACCGTCCTCCGCCTCGTACGTGTCGTACGGCATGTCGGCGCCGCGTCCGACGAAGAGCGGGCTGGTGGCGGTGTTGTTCTCGCGCTTCACCGGGAGTTCGTTGGCGTCGTCGGCGATCACCGTCCTCACGGTGTACGAGCCGTCGACCGCCGTCCAGCTGCCCAGGTTCACCGGGGCGCCGGTCGCTCCGGCGGCCAGCGCCCCGGTGTAGGTGCCCGTGAGGGTCTTCACCGTGGCGCCCTTGGAGTCGAGCAGGGTCAGCGTGATGGCGTGGCCGCCCGAGGCGGACGCCACCGAGCCCTGGTTCTTGAGGGCGACCGAGAAGGCGACGCTCTGCCCGGCGGACGGGGCCGACGGAGAGGTGCTGACGCCGGTGGAGACGAGGTCCGAGCTGGCGACCGGCTTCACGACCAGCCCCGTCGCGCTGGTGTAGGTGTTGTCGGTCTCGTTCTGCTCGATGACCTCGTTCGCCGGGTCGGCGACCGCAGCGAGTTCGTACGTCCCCGCGCCGCGCGGGCCGATGTCGGCGCTGACCTGGGCCGAGGCCCCGCCCGCCAGGGCGCCCACGGACGCGGTGGCGACCTTGGAGCCGCCGAGCCGGAATTCGAGCTTGCTCGCCGGGGCCGCGACCGAACCGCTGTTGCGCACCGTCGCGGTGAGCGTGACCGGGTCCGACTCGACGGGTGCGGCAGGAGCCGCCGTCACCGAGGCGACCTGGAGGTTCGGGTTGGGTGCCGGAGCGCCCAGCACCTGGAACTCCGCCACCTGACCGGCGCCGGAGCCGGTGTTGGAGGTGAACTTCAGCTGGATGTCGGCGACCCTGCCGCTGACCGGGATGGTCACCGCGTTGCCGCCGGCCGGGCTGAACGCGTAGTCCTTGGCTGCGGCCAGACTGGTGAACGCGGATGCGCTCTGCTCACGGCCGAGCACCTGGATGTTCTGGGTCCTGGCCCCCCAGCTGCTGTCCGGGTTGAGCTTGACGACGACGTTCTCGGTGTCGGCGTTCGCACCCAGCTTCACGGTCAGCGTGTTGGGGTAACTGCCCCCGGCACCCTCCCAGTAGGTGGTCACGCTGTTGTCGTTGGCGTTCTCCGCGACGAAGGTGTGGACCACGGACGAGGCCGTGATGGGCTTGCCGACCGCGAGGTTGGAGGCGGTACCGGTGCTGCCGTTGCGGGTGACGGTATTGCTGTCGCCCGACACGTTGCCCGCCGCGTCCTTGGCCCGGACGGTGTAGGAGACGGTGGTGCCGGTCGACTGGGCGTCGGTGTAGGTGGTGACATCCCCGGCCACGCTCTTGCGCAGCACGTTGTTGGCGTAGATGTCGTAGCCGGTGACGCCCTTGTTGTCGGTGGACGCCTGCCAGACCAGCTTGATCTGACCGGCGGTCGCCTCGGTGAAGCTCAGGTTCGCCGGTGCGGTCGGCGCCTGGGTGTCGCCGGTGTCTCCCGTCCGGGTCACCGTGTTGCTGTTCGCCGAGACGTTGCCCGCCGCGTCCTTGGCACGGACGTAGTACGACACGGTGACGCCGCCCGGACGGGTGTCGGTGAACGTGGTGACGTCGCCCGCCACGCTGGTGAGCAGCGCGTTGTCGGCGTAGATGTCGTAGCCCGTGACGGCCGTGTCGTCCGTCGACGCCTTCCAGGTCAGCTTGATCCGGCCGGTGGCCGGTTCGGTGTAGGCCAGTTGCGAGGGCGCGGTCGGCGCCTGGGTGTCACCTGACTCGGGGCCGTAGATCTCCAGCTCGGACACCTGGGCACCCGGCTGTACGGAGTTGGCGCTGACGAGCACGCGCACATAGCGGGTGGTGGTGGCGTCGAAGGCGATCGTCGCCGACTCGCCGGCCGTCGGGCTGAAGGTGTACGCCCGGGACTGCGTCAGGTCACTGAAGTCCGTGCCGTTCGCGGAACCCTGGATCTTCAGCGTCTGGCTGCGGGCCTCCCACCCGTCCGGCAGCCGGAGCACCACACGGTCGACCCGCACCGAGGAACCCAGGTCGGCCTGGATCCACTGCGGCAGTTCGCCGTTGCGGCTCTCCCAGTAGCTGGCCGCGTTGCCGTCGTTGGCGTGGGCGGCGATGTACGTCTGTGTGTAGCTGCTGGCCGTGAGCGTGCGGCCGGCCGCCAGGTTCACCGACGACTCGGCGGCCGCCCGGACCTCCAGTTCGGCGAGCTGGCCGTTCTCCGACGCGGTGTTCGCGGTGATGTCCGCCCGCACGAACCGGACCAGGGAGGCCGGGACGTCGATGGTCACCTGGTTGGAGCTGCCCGGCGCGAAGGTGTAGGCGGCCGAGGTCTTCAGCGTGGTGAAGCTGGTGCCGTCGGCGCTGCCCTGGAGCGAGAGCGTCTGGCGCCGGCTCTTCCAGTCTCCGGGAAGTTTCAGCGTGACCCGGTCGATGCGGGTCACCTTGCCCAGATCGCTCTGCACCCATTGGGGCAGGGCACCGCCCGCTCCTTCCCAGTACGTCGACCGGTCTCCGTCCGCGATGTTTCCGGCGGCTCTTCCGCTGCCGGCGCTGCTCGCCGCCGTCCTGTGCCCGGCGGCGATGTCCGGACCGCCGGCCGCCGACGCGTTGAGCGCAGGCCAGCCGACCGCCAGCAGGCTGGTGGTGACGGCGGCGGAAAGGACACGCCATCTCCAGCGTTGGGTTCTCATACGTCCCCGATCTTCGGCCTCGGCGCAGGGCTCGGCCAAGGCGCGGCTCTGTCTGCTTCCCTGTTGCGGCATTGGATTCCTGCACCAACAGGATGGACTTTTGCGCTTTGCGGTCAGAGAGTTGCAGAGACTTGAGAACGAGTCCACCGTTGCGACAGAAGTGGAATCCTTGGCCGATGCGGCAGGCGTGCGATAATTGGCATGACAATCAAGGCATTTGAGCAATGAACGGGCAGGAGGATGACAGCCCGAGTCAACGCAAGGAATTTGCGCCATGATGAAAGCCGCTGAAAGAGTCCAGCTCGGAAGGGGTGTGAGACGGTGACCGACAGCCCGTCGGCGGTCGCCTCCGCGCCGCTCCACGTGGCGCCGAACCGCACCGGCTCCACGGACCGCGTCGGCGGCCGGGTGTGCCGCGGACACAGAGAGAGACGAGCGGGGGCCGTGGCCACGGCCCCCGCTCGTCTCTTCAGGTCTTCTGCGCCACCGGCTCGGCCCGACGGCCGAGCCACCGGTTCACCCCGCCGGGCTCCAGCGGTATCTGACGTCCGGCTCGTTCTCCTCGTTGCGGCCGCCGTCGTCGAATCCGACGGCGGTGAATCCATGCCGCTCGTAGAAGGCCCGGGCGTCGGCGTTGCGCTGGAAGGTGTACAGAGCGAGCCCCTGCGGGCGGCGTTCCCTGGCCTTCGCCAGCAGCCGTGTTCCGATGCCCCGCCGCCGCATGTCGGGGCGCATATAGAGCTGTTCGAGCTCGTCGCCGTCGAGGGAGACGAAGCCGACCGGCTCCGCGGCTCCCCCGTCCTCCTGGAACTCGGCCACCCAGACCTCCGTGCCCGGCAGCAGGACGTGTGTCATCCAGCCAAGTGTCGCCTCGTCGCTGTGCACCCTAGGCAGGTACGGCATGGCGGCGGCGCGGGAAGCGAGAAAGAGCCGGGTGAGACGGCCGGCGTCCTCGGCACGGGCCTCACGCAGCAGTACCGCGCCTGAGTGCGGGGGGCTGTCCGACGACATGCGGTCTCCTGTCCGAGGGCAAGGTGGCCGGAAAGCCCGCCGCGCAGCGTGAGCACGGTGAACTGGCCACCCTGTGATCGAACGTACGTCGGCCTCTGTCCGGATCTCCATAGGATATCGGTGACGCCGTGACGCTCCCTCACGGCGCCCTCCTCGGCGAAGGACCCGACGTAACGGTGGATCAGGCGGCCGCGGCCGTCCGTGCGGCGGGGCAGACGCCCGCCCGTGACAGCGACCGGCGAAAATGACGGGACGGGCAGATCGTACCGACCGACCGATACGGAGGAGTGGCAGATGCCGCAGACACGAGCCGGGCAGCAGGCACGCCCGGAGGACCTGACCGATGTGGCGCGGCTGGTGACGGCGTACTACACGCTGCACCCCGACCCGGCCGAACCGGGGCAGCGGGTCGCCTTCGGCACCTCGGGGCATCGCGGGTCGTCGACGGCCACCGCGTTCAACGAGGACCACATCGCGGCGACGAGCCAGGCGATCAGCGAGTACCGGGCACGGCAGGGGACGGACGGGCCGCTCTTCCTCGGCGCCGACACCCACGCACTGTCGGAGCCCGCACGGGTCACCGCCATCGAGGTGTTCGCCGCCAACGACGTGACGGTGCTGATCGACTCCGCCGACGGCTACACGCCGACCCCCGCTGTTTCGCACGCCATCCTCACGTACAACCGCGGCCGCACGTCGCAGCTCGCCGACGGCGTGGTGGTCACGCCGTCGCACAATCCGCCGGGCGACGGCGGATTCAAGTACAACCCTCCGAACGGTGGCCCGGCAGGGTCGGAGGCGACCGGCTGGATCCAGGATCGGGCGAACGAGATCATCGCCGGCGGCCTCAAGGACGTGCGCCGCGTGCCCTACGTCCGGGCACTGGCAGCGCCGTCGACCGGTACGTACGACTTCCTGGGCAGCTACGTGGCGGACCTGCCGTCGGTGCTGGATCTGGACGCGGTGCGCGCGGCCGGGGTACGGATCGGCGCCGACCCGCTGGGCGGTGCGTCGGTCGCGTACTGGGGCCGCATCGCCGAGGAGCACCGGATCGATCTGACCGTGGTCAATCCGCTCACGGATCCCACCTGGCGGTTCATGACGCTGGACTGGGACGGCAGGATCCGGATGGACTGTTCCTCGCCGTATGCCATGGCCTCGCTGATCGGGCAGCGTGACCGCTACCAGATCGCCACCGGCAACGACGCCGACGCCGACCGGCACGGCATCGTCACCCCGGACGCGGGGCTGATGAACCCGAACCACTATCTCGCCGTGGCCATCAACTATCTGTACACGCACCGGGACCGTTGGGCGGCGGGGGCGGGCATCGGCAAGACCCTGGTGTCGTCCGGCATGATCGACCGGGTCGCGGCCGATCTCGGCCGGCGGCTGGTGGAGGTGCCGGTCGGCTTCAAGTGGTTCGTGGACGGCCTGGCCGACGGGTCGCTCGGCTTCGGCGGCGAGGAATCGGCGGGGGCCTCGTTCCTGCGCCGCGACGGATCGGTCTGGACGACGGACAAGGACGGCATCCTGCTGGCCCTGCTGGCCTCCGAGATCCTCGCGGTGACGGGCGATTCGCCGTCCCAGCACTACGCCGCGCTGACAGCCCGGTTCGGTGAGCCGGCGTACGCCCGGATCGACGCCCCCGCGGACCGCGAGCAGAAGGCCGTACTGGCACGCCTCTCCCCCGAGCGGGTCAGCGCCGACACCCTGGCGGGCGAACCGGTCACCGCCGTCCTCACCTCGGCACCGGGCAACGGGGCCGCCATCGGCGGAATCAAGGTGACGACGGAGAACGCCTGGTTCGCGGCACGGCCCTCGGGCACCGAGGACGTCTACAAGATCTACGCGGAGTCCTTCCGGGGTGCCGAACACCTCGCCCTCGTCCAGGAGGAGGCCAAGGCAGTCGTCTCCGCCGCCCTGGACGCCTGACGGAAGGGGACGCCGAAGCAGAGCGGCGGCCCTGACGGCACGGCGTGGGCGGACAGTCACCGCCCACCGGTTCCCCGGTGGGCGGTGACTGCCGGTCAGGGCGTCGACACGACGGGCCGGGGCGCCGTCGCCATCCCGCCGCCGATGAAGAAGCTCGGGTGCGGCGGCTGGTTGTAGGCGGTGTTCTGCCAGGCCAGGGCCGTGCGGTAGGTGGTGTCGTGGAGCAGGGTGGTGATCTTCGTGCCGGTCTCGTACGGCGTGGAGTAGATCCGCAGCGCGGTGTTGTTCGTGGTCGCCCAGACGACTTCCTCGCGCCAGTCGCCGAAGAGGTCGCCGGAGATCGCGGGGGTGGCCTTGGTCCCGTTGTTCGAGTGGACCGATGCCCCGGTCAGCAGCAGGGTGTCGGCGGAGGTGCCGTACTTGTCGATGTGGGTGCCGTCGAGGAGTTCGCGGGTGGTGTCGCCGTCCCACCAGGCCAGGAAGTTGGCGCTGGAGGGCTTGCGGCTCGCCACGACGGTGCCCTTGGGGTCGCGCACCCCGTCGGCCGACGACGACCAGGACTCGGCGCCGGGGCTGCCGGCCCAGATGTCGCCGCTGACCCCGCGTCCGTTGTCGCCGGAGGCGGGCGTCGACCAGATGATCTGGCCGGTCCTCGCATCCGCCATCCAGGACGAGGGCTTGGAACTGTCCTCGTCGACCTTGAACTCCTCCAGGCCCGCACGGGACGGATCCAGGTCGCCGACGTGCTGGGCGTCGCCGTGGCCGTTCTTCGTGGTCCACAGGGCGCTGCCGTTGTCGTCGACGGCCATGGCGCCGTAGACGATCTCGTCCTTGCCGTCCCCGTCGACGTCGGCGACCGAGAGCTGATGGTTGCCCTGGCCGTCGTACCCCTTGCCGGAGTTGGTCGAGCTGTTGGTGTCGAAGGTCCAGCGCCTGGTGAACGCCCCGTTCCGCCAGTCCCAGGCCGCGATCACCGTGCGCGTGTAGTAGCCACGGGCCATGATCAGTGAGGGCCGGGAGCCGTCGAGATAGGCGGTACCCGCGAGGAAGCGGTCGACACGGTTGCCGTAGCTGTCGCCCCACGAGGAGACGGTGCCCCGTGCGGGGACGTAGTCGACGGTGCCCATGGCGGCGCCCGTCTGCCCGTTGAACATGGTCAGGTACTCGGGACCGGAGAGGACGTAGCCGGAGGAGTTGCGGTAGTCGGCCGACGCGCTGCCGATCACCGTGCCCCTGCCGTCGGTACTGCCGTCGGCGGTCTTCATCGCGACCTCGGCCTTGCCGTCGCCGTCGTAGTCGTACACCTGGAACTGGGTGTAGTGCGCGCCCGAGCGGATGTTGCGGCCCAGGTCGACGCGCCACAGCCGGGTGCCGTCGAGCTTGATCCCGTCGACGATCGTGTTGCCGGTGTAGCCGGACTGGGAATTGTCCTTGGCGTTGGTGGGCTGCCACTTCAGTACGAAGTCGAGCGCGCCGTCACCGTCGAGGTCTCCGACGGAGGCGTCGTTGGCCTCGTAGGTGTAGGCGACGCCGTCCGGAGTCGTGCCGCCGGCGGGCGGGCTGATGGGCACGTCCTTGTAGCCGCCCCGGAACTGTATGGCGTGGACGGAGTCGCTCTGTTCGACGCCGCCGACGATCGCGCGCACCGTGTAGTCAGCCGAGTCCGGGGCCCCGGCGTGGAAGTAGTTCGTCGAGCCGGTCACCGGCGAGGCGTTGACCTTCGTACCGGCCCGGTAGACGTTGAAGGACACGTCGTCCGCGTCGGTGGCGAGCCAGCGCCAGCTGATCAGGTTGCCCGCGTCGGTGTGGACGCTGACGACGCCTCGGTCCAGCGCCTCCGCCTGGCGCACGGTCGCGGCCTGCGACGTCTGGCCGGTCGCGACCAGTCCGGCGGCGGCCAGCAGACCCGCTGTGACGGCGCCGATCAGGGTGCGGGTGCGGGTCGTGCGGCGTCCGCGGGGGGAACGGGGATGCTCAGGAGCCACGTGCGTGCCTTCCGGAGTGGGGGCGGGTGGGGTACCCCCCAGTGCCCGCCAGGACCGGAAAGGTTGCCGGCCGGAGGCACCGGATCCGCGGCGGGACGTGGCGGATCCGCGCCCGGTCGCCCGGGGGCGGCGTCACCCGTTCGCCGCAGCGCGGGTGGCGGCCCGGGTGGGTGATGAGCAGGCTGTCCGCAGAGCTGCCGATATGCCAGGGGTGGCGGAGCCGGATGGGGGTATGACGTGCCGGAAGCCGGTGCACCGGTACCAGGGACGCCTATGGACGACGAGATGGCGGGCGCACTTCTGGACACGCTGTTCAGCCAGTCCGCGGTGGGACTGCACGTCCTGGACACGGAACTGCGGGTGGTGCGGGTCAACGCGCTGTCCGACGCGGTCGCGCCCGAGCGGATCGTGGGGCTGTACTTCACGGACGCGTACCGGCTCCAGGACCCCGAGAAGTCGTACGAGTTGCTGCGCGGGGTGCTGAAGAACGGTCTGCCCGTCCGGAACCATGTGATCCGCGGGCAGCTGATGGGGGCCCCCGGACCCGACCACGTGCTGATGGTCACGGTCCACCGCCTCGACGACCCCTCGGGCCGGCCGCTCGGACTGCTGGCGGCCGTCGTCGACGTCAACGAGCAGGAGAAGTCACGCGCCCGGGTGGACACGCTGGTCGCGGTCCGCAGGAGCGTGGGCCACTCCCTCGACATGGAAGCGATCTGCCAGGGGTTCGTGGGAGCGCTGGTGCCCCGGTTCGCGGACTTCGCCATGGTCGAGGTCGTGGAGGACGTGCTGCGCGGCTCGACCGCACCGCTCAGCCCGGTGGGATCCGATGTCCCTCTGCGGCGCGCGGCCCAGCTGGGTACCGACGGGGACACACCGGTGGGCGTGACCCGCCGGCTCCCCCGGGGCACGCCGTACGCGCTCGCCTCCGGTGACCTGCGGCCCCGGCTCGTCCAGCTCGGCCCGGACACCCCCTGGCTGGAATCGGATCCGTTCACCGGGCGGATGGTCTCGGCGCTCGGCGCCCACTCCCTGATCGTGGCGCCGCTGAAACTCCACGGGGCCTTCCTGGGACTCGTGAGCCTGTACCGCTGCTCCGGCTCCGAGCCGTTCGACGAGAGGGACCTCACCCTCGCGCTGACCGCTGCCGCCCATACGGCACTGACCATGGAGATGTCGCGGCGCTACGCCCATGACCATGTGATCGCCTCGACCGTGCAGCGCAGGCTCCTGCCCCAGTACAACGGCGTCCGGATCGCCGTCGAGACCGCGCACGCACTGCTTCCGGGGCACAACAGCGGCTGCTGGTTCGACACCATCGGCCTGTCCGGCGCCCGGACCGCGCTGATCATCGGAGACGTCGCCGGGCACGGACTCCAGACCGCCATCACCATGGGGCAGTTGCGCACGGCTCTGCACGCCCTGGCCGGTCTCGATCTGGACGCCGACGAGGTGCTGGCCCGCCTCAACGACACCGCCGACCGCCTCGCCCGGGAACGCCGGTCCCTTCCGCCGGGCGACTCGCTGCACCACCAGCCGCTGACGGCGACCTGCCTGTACGCGGTCTACGACCCCTTCACCCGGACCTGCACCGTGGCGCGGGCGGGGCACCCGGCGCCGGTCGCCGTCGGTCCGGACGGCTGTCCGGTCGCCCTCGGCGTTCCGGAGGGGCCGCCTCTGTTCTCGGACGACAGCGCCCCGTTCGCCACCGGAAAGGTCGAACTGGCCGAGGGCAGTGTGCTGGCCTTCTTCACCGGTTCGCTGCTGTCCGGCGACCAGGCGGTGGCCAGAGTGCAGGACGCCCTCGAATTCCCGGACCGGCCGTTGCGGGAGCTGTGCGACGACGTCGTCTACAGCCTCCGTCCCGAGACGCCGCCGGACGGTGCCGCACTCCTGCTCGCCAGAACGGGCGTCGTCCCGCCCGATCGGGTCGCGACATGGGAGCTGGCCCACGACCGGACCACACCGGCCATCGCCCGCACCCTGGTCCGCGACCGGCTCGAAGGCTGGAACCTCGACGAGGAGACGATCGAGGCGACCGAACTGATCGTGAGCGAGCTGATCACCAACGCGGTCCGCTACGGCACCCCGCCGCTGCATCTGCGGCTCCTGCTGGACCGCACTCTCACCTGCGAGGTCCACGACACCAGCCCGGTGTCCCCGCATCTGCGTCACGCCCGCACCGCGGACGAGGGCGGCCGCGGCCTGTTCATCGTCTCGCAGCTCGCCGCGCACTGGGGCACCCGCTACAGCGACGGCGGGAAGGCCCTGTGGACCGAGCAGGAGATCCCGTCCGGCGACGGCTCCTGACGGGCCGGCACCGGCAGGCGGCCGTTCCCCCGGAACCACGCGGACATGGGTGCGGCGCACCACGGCGGTCGGGCCGTGGTGCGCCGCGGTCAGGACGCCGGCGGCTGCCCCGGGTTCAGTGGGTGGCCGCCGGCGCGTCAGTGGCGGCTGTCGCGGTGCTTACGGCCGTCGCGGTACTGGCCGCCGTCACGGTGCTGCCCGCTCTCGCGGTACTGACCGCCGTCACGGTGGTGCCCCCAGGACTTGGAGTCGGCCTTGTGGCCCTGCGCGTCCCGCAGGGTCGCCGTGTCGCTGCTGTCCCAGACGTAGTGGCGGAGGTCCTGGTAGACGTCGGTGCGGGTGTCGCGGCCGAAGCCGGTGTGCACACGCACCGAGGCGCGGCCGGGCAGGCGCAGGTCGAACCGGTACGTGCGGCGGCTCTCGTCACGCAGGGTCCAGCCACGCAGGTTGACCGAGTGGCGGCTCTTGTTGGTGACGGTGACCCACTCGCCGTTCAGGCTCCGGTTCGAACCGTTGTCACGGCCGGGGCTGTTGTACTGGATCTTGCCCAGGACGACGGCGGAGCGAGGAGCGTGACCCCGGCCGTAACCGTGGTCGTGGCCGCGGCCGTCCGCGGCCGCCGGGAGGGCGGCGGCGGCGACCAGCGCGCCGGAAGCGAGTACGGCGGCGGTGATCCGTCGTGCGGAACGGGGCATGAAGACCCCTCAAGTGCGGGCCCGGACCGTGTGGTTCGGGCGTTGTTCGGACCCGGGGTAGTGCCGGGAAGGCATACTTTGACCCGGTTGCCCGGTGTCCGGATACCGCCCCCGATGCGTGTTACAGAATGCAGACATTTCCGTCACACGCGGTTGTACGCGACATCCAGTGAAACCTCCGGGTACCTGTCAATCACTGGCGCTTGCACCCACCCGCACGGCAGCGGGCAGACGGATACCGGCGCACCGCGCCGCGCCTACCACACGTCTTTCCGGACCCGGCCCGCCCGCTCCTGAATCCGTAACAACGGCAGCCCCCACGGATCTGAACGTCCGTTCCGTTACCCCCGGAAAGCGGCACGGAAGTTCCCTCGAACTCCGGCCGAATGCAGTGATTGCGCCGCGCGGCCCGGAGTGGTTGAGTGGAACTCAAAGGTATGAATCGAGGTTCAGAACATCATGGCCTACCGATCCACCGCACGCACCGAGGCCACGCGGCTCGCCCACCGGGAGCGGCTGCTGGCCGCCGCGCGGGAACTGCTCGCCGAAGGCGGCTACGCCTCGGCGAGCATCGCCGCGCTCGCCGACCGCGCCGGGGTCGCCACCGGCAGCGTCTACAACCACTTCGCCTCCAAGCAGGAGCTCCTGGCCGCGGTTTTCCGCCATGTCGCCGGCCATGAACTCCATGCGGTACGAGAGGCGGTGCAGGCGGAAAGCGGTGCGGCGCGGCAGGTGCGGGTGCTGGTCGAGGTCTTCTCCCACCGTGCGCTGCGCAGTCCGCGTACGGCGTGGGCGCTGCTGGCCGAGCCGGTCGATCCGCTCGTCGAGCAGGAGCGGCTGACCTATCGGCAGGGCTACCACGCGCTTGCCGAGTCGGCCGTCGCGGCGGGCGTGGCATCGGGCGAACTGCCTGCCCAGAACCCCCGGCTGTCGGCCGCGGCCGTGATCGGGGCGGTCGGCGAGGCGCTGCTCGGCCCGCTCTCCCCCGTCGGTGAACGCACCGACCCCGGCCCGGTCGTGGACGCGATCACGGCGCTGTGCCTCCGAGCGGTCGGGGCCCCCGCCGGCTGACCCGGCCGTCCCTCGTCCCGTCCGCTCCACGTCCCGAACCCCAGACAGGAGTCCCACCATGACCGCCTCCGCGCCACCGGCAGGCCCGCGATCCGGGTCCATCGCCCCACACCGCACGCACGAGGTCACCAATCAGGCGCCGCCCCGCTCCGGCCTCGACGAGTACGGCACCAACCCACCCCTGACCGAGGCCGTCGACGCGTTCGGGGCGGGGTGGCACCGGCAGGAGCTGCACGGAATCGGCCGGCTGGTCGGCTCGGAGCCGTTCCAGCGCGACACGGAGCTCGCACACACCTCCCCGCCCGTCCTGCGCACCCACGACCGGTACGGCAACCGGGTCGACGAGATCGACTTCCATCCCGCCTACCACGAGATCATCGGTGCGGCTGTGCGGCACGGCGCGCACACGGCGGGCTGGGCCGACCCCAAGCCCGGAGCCGCCGTCGCACGGGCGGCGACGTTCATGCTGTTCGCCCAGATCGAGCCGGGCCACGCCTGTCCGATGTCGATGTCCCATGCCGTGGTCCCGGTCCTGCAGCGCGATCCCGAGGTGGGCCGGGAGTGGCTGCCCGGTCTGCTGAGCCGTTCCTACGACGCACGGCCGATCGCCCCGGCCGGCAAGTCCGGCCTCACCTTCGGTATGGGGATGACGGAGAAGCAGGGCGGGTCCGACGTCCGCGCCAACACCACCCGGGCCGTCCCGGTGGCCTCCGGCACGGACGGCCGGGCCCATCTGCTGACCGGCCACAAGTGGTTCTTCTCCGCCCCGCAGTCGGACGCCTTCCTCGTCCTGGCCCAGGCGGAGGCGGGCCTCACCTGTTTCCTGGTGCCCCGGATGCTGCCCGACGGGACCCGCAACACCGTCCGGATCCAGCGGCTGAAGAACAAGCTCGGCAACAAGTCGAACGCGTCCGGCGAGGTCGAGTTCGACAGCACCTGGGCCGTGCGGGTCGGCGAGCCCGGCCGGGGCGTTCCCACCATCATCGAGATGGTCAACCACACCCGTCTGGACTGTGTGCTGGGCACCACGGCGGGCATGCGCCAGTCGGTGTCCGAGGCGATCTGGCACGCACACCACCGCAGCGCCTTCGGCGCGCGGCTGGCCGACCAGCCGGCGATGACCTCGGTCCTCGCGGACCTCGCGCTGGAGACGGAGGCCGCGACCTGGACGTCGATGCGGCTGGCCCACGCGTACGAGGCGGACAGCGGCGAGCAGGAGGTGATGTTCCGGCGGCTTGCCACCGCGGTGTCGAAGTACTGGATCTGCAAGCGGGGCCCGCACCACGCCTACGAGGCGCTGGAGTGCCTGGGAGGGAACGGCTACACGGAGGACTGGCCGCTGGCACGCCGCTACCGCGAGCAGCCGGTGATGGCCGTGTGGGAGGGCTCGGGCAATGTCATCGCCCTCGACGTACTGCGCGGGATCGCCCGGACCCCGCGGTCCCTGGAGGCCTTCTGGGCCGAACTGGACGGTACGTCCGGGGTCAGCGCCGTACTCGACACGCATATCGGCCGGGTGCGGCGGGAGCTCGCCGAGGACCTGCGCGACCCGGTCGCCGCGCAGACCCGGGCGCGGGCCTCGGTCGAGGGGATGGCACTGGCGCTGCAGGCCTCGCTGATGCTGCGCCACGCCCCGGCACCGATGGCCGAGGCGTTCATCGGGGCCCGGCTCGGTGAGGGCCGGGGCCACCAGTACGGGATCCTGCCGAGGGGCACGGACGCGGCGGCGGTCGTCGCCCGGCACTTCGGCGAGGCCTGAGACCGGGCCGGGGCGCCGGAACGGGCGACCGCCACCTCTGGGGCCGGCTCGTCCGTCACGGCCCGGCCGCGCGGGCGGGCGGGTCCGGGGCCCCGGCCGGGCGCCTCCCGGACCAGCCGAGCAGGACCACCGAGCAGACGGCGGCGAACGCACACCAGGTGGAGATGAACTCCAGGCGCCACAGGGCGGCGCAGACGGCCGCTCCGCCGGCGACAAGCACGCCGAGCCGGACCAGCGTCCGGTCGCCGGACAGCAGCAGCGAGCCGACGGTGGCGAGGAGGTAGCCCGCCACGAGCAGTTCCGTCTGCGGCAGATCGACGACGTACCCGAGGGTGTGGCCGCGGATCTGTGCCGTCACGGGCCGGGTCGCCAGGCTGTACGCGAGAACGGCAGAGACCGACGCACCCGCCGCCAGGGGCACCACGAGCCGGGGCCGGGCCTTCGGCGGGGCGGCGCACAGCACGCCCACCGGCACCCACAACGCGAGGAGCGGCAGTGCGATGACCGCCCACGCCACGGTCGCCGGTCCGCTTCCGCCCTCCGCCCGCCAGACCACGGACTCGATGATCTGATGCGCCCCCAGGAGCAGCGGCAGCGCGGCGAGCGGAAGGTCCCGGGCCCGGCGGGCGCGCACCACACAGGCGGCGCCGACGGCCGCGATCGCCGTACCCGCGACGAGATCGGCGGTCGCGCTCCAGCACATCACGCCAGCCCAGGGGTTTCTCGCTGAGCGGCGGCCGGTCTCCGCCGCGGGCAGGACCAAGGAGCGGCAAAGCCGCTCCGGCGGAAGCCGGACCGGCTCAGGCCGTCCCGTCCGACCAGGCGTACGGCGGCGGTACGGGCCCGTCCCCGGGCCCCGCGCCGGCCTGGCCGAGCTCGCGGTCGGCCACACTCATCAGCTGACCCGCGACATCGCGCATCGCGCGGCTCGCCGCCAGTTCGTCACCGATGGTGGGCACGTCCGGGTCCTGCGGGCTGCACCGGGCGACGCCGTGCCCGGTGAGTTTCGCCGTACCGGTGTCCAGCACCGCCTCCGCCTTCGTCGTCCCGCCGTCCTCCGACAGATCGACATGGACCGTCCACTCCATCGTGCGGTTCATCGCATACCTCCCTGCCCGCGCCGGCAGGCAAGCGCCCGCCGCCCCACAGGTCCGTTCCCAGCATCCACCCAAGCGGCCCCGCACGCCCGTCCGGGCTCGGCCTGCGCGGATCCCCGGACCGAAATAGGATGCAGGGAACATGCCCGCAGCAGCCGGGCCGGGCCCATGCCCTCCGGGTCGCCGGCGTCGGCCTCCCGGACCGACGCGCCACGACGGAACCCGTGGCGCGGATGGCCACCAACTGCCCTGCGGAGCGGCCCATGAACCGGCGTCGTCCTCCCCGCCCGGCCAGCGCCGAGGAACTGCTCACCACCCTCCAGCGGCTCACTTCGCGGGCACGCCGGGAGGTGGAGCTGCATCAGGCGCGGGTGGAACTGGCCGAGGCACTGCAGAGCGAGATGCTCCCCGCCGCCCTGCCCCGCCTGCCCGGTCTGCAGACCGCCGCACGGTACACCCCCGCGCGAAACGGCCTGGACATCGGCGGCGACTGGTACGACGGGTTTACGCTGCCGGACGGATCGCTGGCGTTCGCCATCGGGGACGTGCAGGGACACGACGTCGAGGCGGCGGCCTTCATGGGCCAGATCCGGATCGCGATGCGTGCGCTGGCCGTCACGGCAGCCGATCCGGGAGAGGTGGTGGGCCGGACCAATGACCTGCTGCTGTCCGTGGACTCCGGGCTGCTGGCCACCTGCACCTTCGTCCGGATCGATCCGCGGACCCGTGAGCTCCAGAGTGCTCGCGCCGGGCATGTGGGTGCGGTCTGGGCCACCGTCGACGGCAGGGCGGGCGTCACCGAGGACGAGGGCGGTCTGCCACTGGGGATCCAGAGCGGCGAGGTGTACCCGGTCACCACCCGGCGCCTCACGACCGACGGGGCCCTCGTCCTGCTCACCGACGGTGTGATCGAAGGGCCGTCGTACCCCATCGACGAGGGGCTGGACGCCGTGGTGCGGCTGATGCGCTCGCACGCGGGCGACAGCGCCGACGAGCTGGCCGACGCGATCCTGGGGGCGGCGGAGCGTACCGGGCACGAGGACGATGCCGCCGTGCTGGTCCTGCGCTACGAGGCGTTTCCCGCCGCCCCCTGACGCGGCCGGGGAGACCGGCGCGTGTCACACAGGCGCCTCCGCTCACGGCCGGTGTCTGATGAGAACCGTGATCCGCAGCGAGAAGAACCGGCGCAGGGCCATGGCCGCACTGCGCGTCCTGGCTGTGGCCGGCGCCTACTGCGCCGCCGCCGACCTGGGACTGCTCCGGAAGGTGACCGTCCACGGGGCGGTGATCACTCCGCTGTGGCCACCGACCGGAATCGCGGTGGGCGCCCTGCTCTACCTGGGGCTGCGCGTCTGGCCGGGGATCGCGCTCGGCTCCCTGCTCGTCATCGTCGCTCTCAGCGGATCGGTGTCGGCGTCCACCGCCCTCGTCGTGGCGGGCAACACGCTCGCACCCGTCTGCGCCTGCCTGCTGCTGCGCGCGGCCGGCTTCCGGACCGAACTGGACCGGCTGCGCGACGGAGTCGTCCTGGTCTTCCTGGGCGCGATGGCCGGCATGGTGCTCAGCGCGACCACGGGAGCCGGTGTCATGCTGCTCAACGGAAAACTGCCCGCGAGCGCGTTCTGGCCGGTCTGGGCAGCGTGGTGGTCCGGCGATGTCATGGGCGTCCTCGTGGTCACCCCGCTGCTGCTCGTCCTGCGCAGGCTGCGGATGCCCCGGCTCACCGACCGGTGGGCGGAGGCGGGGGCCCTGCTGGTCGTCGCGGTGGCGGGATCGCTGCTGGCCACCCGCAGCTCGCTGTCCATGCTCTACCTGGTGTTCCCGATCCTGATCTGGGCGGCGCTGCGCTTCCAGCTCGCGGGCAGCGCGCCCTGCGCCCTGCTGATGTCCGTCCTGGCGATCGTCGCCGGGACGGACCAGGTGGGTCCCTTCGCGGACCTCACCATGCTCGAAGTGATGGTCAGCCTCACGGTCCTGAACGGGGCCGTCGCGCTGACCGCGCTCCTGCTGGCCGCCCTCGTCGCCGAGCAGCAGAACGTCCGGCACCGGATCGAGCGTGCCTGCGAGGAACTGGCCGACCTGGTCGACCAGCTCGCCCCGGGCCGGTCGGCGGCAGCCTGGCCGTCCCGGCCGACTGACGAGCGCGAGATCCGCTGACCGGGCCGGGGCGCGCAGCCGGAGCCCCTGCCCGCACACGTACCCGTGGCCCGTCCCCTGCCCGGGGTCCCTGGGTCACCGGGGGAAGTGCCGGTCCAGGAAGTCGTTGCGGAAGGTGCCCGCCGGGTCGTAGCGCTCCATCAGCTTCTCGAAGTCCTGGTACCGCGCGTACAGCGTGCGCAGGACGCCGGGGTCGGTGCCGAAGACCTTGCCCCAGTGCGGGCGGGCGCCGAACGGCGCCAGCGCCTCCTCGATCTCCGCGAGCACCGGCGCGACGGCCGCGCCGTCGGGGACCCAGGTGAAGTGGAAGGCCACCGAGTCCCGGCCGGACGCGGGACTCAGCCACAGGTCGTCGCCCGCCACGGAACGGATCTCCGAGATCTGGAGCAGCGGGGTGATCCGGTCCCGGAGCCGGCCCACGGCCTCGTACGCGGCAGCGGCGTCCTCCCGTGCCACGAAGTACTCGGACTGCAGCTCGTCGCCGTTGCTGGGAGTGAACTCCAGCCGGAAGTGCGGCAGCCTCCGGTGCCAGGCCCCGGGGACGCCCTCCTGACGGGTGCAGTTCCCGGCCGGCACCCCGGGGATGGGATGGCGCGGCCCGTCGGCGAGCCGGGCACCGAGCCATTCGGCAGGCGCCTGCCGAGGGTCCCCTTCCGCCACCCGCTGCTTGAGCCACACCTGGCCGACCGGTCCCGGCCGCCAGTCGGTGAAGACGCTGACGCTGTACGCGGCCGACATCACCTCGTCGAATCCGCCGGTCAGCGTCGCCTCGGGCAGCTCCTCGTAGACCCACTGCCGCACATCGAAGGCGGGCACCAGGTCGAGCGTCAGCCGGGTCACCACACCGAGGGCGCCCATGGAAACCACCGCGCCGGGGAAGTCCGCGTCACCGCGCCGCAGGGTGACCGTCCCGCCGTCCGCCGTCACCATGTCCAGGGACCGGACGGCCCCCGCGAGGGAACGGTTCCCGACGCCGGATCCATGCGTTCCGGTCGCACAGGCACCGGCCACCGAGATATGCGGCAGCGAGCCCAGGTTGTGCAGCGCGAAGCCGCTCTCGTGCAGCTCACCGGCGAACTCGCCGAAGCGCAGCCCGGCACTGACCGTGACGGTCCGCGCCGCCCGGTCGATCTCGACGAGCCGGGGAAGTCCGGCCACCGAGACGAGATCCCCCGCGGTGTCGGCGACCGTGTTGAACGAGTGCCGGGTGCCCAGGGCACGCACCGTGGTGGCCGCGGCGACCGTATCCCGCAGTTCGGCCTCGGTGCGGGGCATGCACAGCCGCCTCGCGCCGAAGGTGATGTTGCCGGCCCAGTTCGTCTCCGCGGGAGTCACCGTGCGTTCCTCTTTCGCTCATGGCCAGGCGCTGTCCCCGGCACCTCATTCTCCCAGACAGCGGCAGGACCGACGGAGGCGAGCAGGCCGAAACGACCAACCCTGTTGCCAGGAAACGTAGTTCACTGGTGAGGTACATATCCGCACTCCATCCGATTCCGGAAGGACCCAAATACGAACAGCCGACCACAGAACCTGAGATCCCGTACGGAACGGGATGAGTCCCGGGTCATGCCGTATGTCTGAACTTCACTGGAACTCCAGCGAAATGACACGTGTGTGGATATCGTGCACCGGGCGAGAACGCATCCGTCAGTCCACAGGATCGGCGGATGCGTCCCGTTTATGGAGATGCGACTGTGACTGGGGGGTTCATGGGGCATGTCGAGCTACCCGAATCCGAAATATCAGGACCCGTGGGACTGGCGGGGGCGCCTCGTCCACGGACTGCTTCGCACCGGCCCCGCCGCCAGGAGTTCGACCGGCTGCGGCAGGGCCCGACCGTACAGCGCGACCGTTCCGCCCGGCCGGGGCCGAAAGGCGGACCTGGCCGGTATCTGCCGCTCGCCCTCGGCATCGACCTCTTCGGCCTGGGGATTCCCGCCTGGCTCGTCCTGCGCACCGACGGAGAGCCCATGGCCCTGGCCGGCGCGGCGGCGGCCGCGACGGTGTGGGCCGGCGTACGGGCCGCGCGCGGCCGGTACACGGCACCGGGTACGGGCCGGCCGCCGGGTGTGCTGACCACCGCCGGTGACTGGCTGCTGCTCATCGGGCTGATGGCGGTGCTCTGGACCGCGGCCGACAGCACCATCGACCCGGCGACGGCCGTCGTGGCCCTGGTCCCGGGCCTGCCGGCGACGGCGGTGGCCTCGGGGGCGAGGCGGCTGCCCTGGCCCGGGAGGCGCCGGACCGTCCGCCGCGTGCTGGTGGTCGGCGAGGCCGCGGGGGTGGACCGGGCGGTACGGCTGCTCGCCTCCCGGGCGGATCACAGCTACCTCGTGGTGGCCGTCGTGCCGGTCGGGACGACCGCTCTGAGCTGCGAGGCCCCGGTGCCGGGGCGGCTCGCGCCGGAGCCCGCCGACGACGACGCCTCGACGGTACTGGGTGCGGCCTTCGCCCATGAGGCGGACCTGGCGCTGGTCGTGCCGGGCCAGCGGCTGGCCGAGGAGCGGTTACGGCTGCTGTCCTGGGGGCTGCACGACGGCGGGCTCGACCTTTCCGTGCTCTCACATCTCTCGGAGATCGCCGAGAGCAGGGTGCGCCTCTCGTCGGCGGCCGGGCTCACTCTGCTCCACATAGTGCCGCCGCTGCGGCGCGGCCCGCAGCAGGCGCTCAAGGCCGCGGTCGACCGCACCGGCGCGGCACTCGGGCTGATCGCGCTGGCGCCCCTGCTGCTGATGGTCGCGGCAGCCGTCCGGCTCACCTCGGCCGGTCCGGTCTTCCACCGGCAGACCCGTCAGGGGCGGCACAACCGGCCGTTCACCATGTGGAAGTTCCGCTCGATGGTGGTGGACGCCGAGAGGCACAAGGCACAGCTGGTGACGT
This sequence comes from Streptomyces sp. NPDC026062, assembly GCF_055568375.1. Taxonomy (NCBI): domain Bacteria; kingdom Bacillati; phylum Actinomycetota; class Actinomycetes; order Kitasatosporales; family Streptomycetaceae; genus Streptomyces; species Streptomyces sp. NPDC026062. Next base: position 204,116 of record NZ_JBVHOQ010000007.1, on the reverse strand, counting down.
CGAACGAGAACGACGGCCCGATGTTCAAGATGCGCCGGGATCCCCGGGTGACCCGCATCGGCCGGCTGCTGCGCCGCTCGTCCCTCGACGAGCTGCCCCAGCTCTTCAACGTACTGCGGGGTGACATGTCCCTGGTCGGTCCACGCCCGCCGTTGCCGGAGGAGGTGTCCCGTTACGACGAGCACGAGCTGAGGCGGCTCGCGGTCAGGCCGGGTCTGACCGGCCTCTGGCAGGTCAGCGGCCGGTCAGACCTCTCCTGGGAGGAGACCGTCTCACTGGATCTGTGGTACGTCGACAACTGGTCGGTGGCCACGGACATGGGGCTCATGGCCCGAACGCTGCGCGCCGTCACCGACGGCCGCGGGGCGTACTGAGGGCGGGCGGGGCGGATGAGGGGAACGAGAGCGGGCCGGGTGGCGGGGTGCGAAACCGTGTCCGTCCACCCGGCCCGGGGATCCGGCGCCGGGCGCGGCTCAGACCTGGGCGCCCTGCCGTTCCAGCCACCACGCGTAGGTCCGCGCTATTCCGTCGCGCAGGGAGATCTGTGGCTCGAAACCGAGGGAGGACAGCCGGGACACGTCCAGGAGCTTGCGCGGGGTGCCGTCCGGCTTGCCCGTGTCCCAGTCGATTCTTCCCTGATAGGACGTCACATCGGCGATGACAGAAGCGAGTTCACTGATCGCGAGGTCCTGGCCGAAACCGACGTTGACGGGTGCGTCGCCGTCGTACCGCTCCAGCAGCACGACGCAGGCGGCGGCCGCGTCGTCGACGTGCAGGAACTCGCGGCGAGGGCTTCCGGAGCCCCAGAGGGTGACAGCCGGGGCGCCGCTCTGCCGCGCCTCGTGGAAGCGGCGGATCAGCGCGGGAAGCACATGCGAGGTCTCCAGGTCGAAGTTGTCGCCCGGTCCGTAGAGATTGGTGGGCATGGCGCTGATGTACGAGGCGCCGTACTGGCGGCGGTAGGACTGCGTCTGCACGATTCCGGCGATCTTCGCGAGGGCGTAGGCCTCGTTGGTCGGCTCCAGCGGGCCGGTGAGCAGCGCGGTTTCGGGGATGGGCTGCGGGGCCAGTGCGGGGTAGATGCAGGACGAGCCGAGGAAGAGCAGCCGCTCGACCCCGGCGGCGTGCGCACCGGCGATCACGCTCAGCTGAATGCGCAGGTTGTCCTCGATGAACTGCACGGGATACGTGCTGTTCGCCATGATGCCGCCGACCTTGGCGGCGGCCAGCACCACGGCGTCGGGACGCGTCTCGCGCAGGAAGGCGCCGGTGCGCCCGGCGTCGCGCAGATCGAGGCGGTCGCGTCCTCGGGTGATCGCTTCATGGCCGTCCGCGGCGAGGCGGCGCACCAGCGCCGAGCCCACCAGACCGCGGTGGCCGGCGACGAACACCCGGGCGCCGGGGCGTAGCAGGGACGGGACGGATTCCTGGGGAGGGCCGGGGAGATCAGTCGTCATGGCTCGGATTGTGCCAGCAGGTTTATGGCGCGGTGACGTTTTGCCGCAGATCGCTCAAACTCTGAAATTTCGGTTTTCCCGACCGCCTCTCAGGCGACCACAGAAGGGGTAGACGTGGCGAAGACCGCGCTCATCACCGGCGTGACCGGCCAGGACGGTTCCTACCTGTCCGAGCTGCTGCTCCAGAAGGGATACACGGTCCACGGCCTCATACGCCGCTCGTCGAGTTTCAACACCGAGCGGATCGACCACATCTACCAGGGCCCGGAGGAGGAGAACCGGTCGTTCGTGCTGCACCACGCCGATCTCGCCGACGGGGTCGCGCTGGTGAACCTGCTGCGTGACATCCGGCCCGACGAGGTCTACAACCTCGGCGCCCAGTCGCACGTCCGGGTCTCCTTCGACGCCCCGCTGTACACGGGTGACATCACCGGGCTCGGCACGATCAGGCTCCTCGAAGCCGTGCGCGCCAGCGGGATCGACACCCGTGTGTACCAGGCGTCCTCGTCGGAGATGTTCGGCGCCAGCCCGCCGCCGCAGAACGAGCGGACCCCCTTCCACCCGCGCAGCCCGTACAGCGTCGCCAAGGTCTACTCGTACTGGGCCACGGTCAACTACCGTGAGGCGTACGGGATGTTCGCAGTCAACGGGATCCTGTTCAACCATGAGTCGCCGCGTCGAGGGGAAACCTTCGTGACCCGGAAGATCACCCGTGGAGTGGCCCGGATCAAGGCGGGGCTGCAGACGCATCTGCATCTGGGGAACCTGGACGCGGTACGGGACTGGGGGTACGCCCCCGAGTACGTCGACGCGATGTGGCGGATGCTCCAGTGCGACACCCCGGACGACTACGTGGTGGCGACCGGCGAGGGGGTCAGCGTCCGGCAGTTCCTGGAGTACGCCTTCGAGCACGCGGGCCTCGACTGGCGCGAGCACGTCCGCCACGACGCGAAGTACGAGCGCCCCAGTGAGGTCGACGCGCTGATCGGGGACGCGTCCAAGGCCGCGGAACTGCTGGGCTGGAAGCCCGCCGTACGGTCGCGGGAGCTGGCCCGGATCATGGTCGACGCCGATGTCCGGCAGCTGACCGACCAGCTCACCGGCGCCGCGGTCCGGGTGGACCGATGAGCGCCGCGGGACGTCTCCTGCGCGGACGCCGCGGTGTATTCGCCGCCGCACCCGCCCTCGCGGCCGGGGTCCTCACCGCCTCGGCGGTCACCTGCAACACCCGGCCGCCGCTCGGCGCGACGCCGCCGGGGACCATTTCCGGCGCGTTCGGCTCCACCGACCACTCGGTGGAGCCGAACGCGCCGGCGCTGGGCGGGGCCCCGGGCTCCGCCTACTCACTCGCCCTGACCGGCGGCGGGAGCGACAGTCTCCGCAACTGGTCGAGCGAGGTCGCAACCGCGGCCCACCGGCCGCAGCTCGTTCTCACCTTCGGAGCTGAATGATGAACGAAAGTACGGGACGCAGGCCCCGCGCACGCGGCCGGACACGTGCCTCGGCCGCCGCGCTCTGCCTGCTCGCCGGGGCCCTGAGCACGGCCGCTGCCGGGGGCTCCCCGGCAGCCGCCCTCACCCCGCCGGTATCACTCACCGCGGACGACCTGTCCACCTGGCAGACCAACGGCATCGTCTGGTCGATGGCCGCGTCGTCCGACGGAGTGGTCTACGCGGGCGGCACCTTCTCCACCGTACGGCCACCCGACGCGGCTGCCGGGACCTCCGAGCAGCCGGCGGTGAACTTCGCCGCGTTCGACGCCGCGAGCGGGGCGCCGACCGGCTGCTCCCTGTCGTTCACGCTCTCCTCCGGAACGGCGACCGTGCGGTCCCTCGCGCTGTCCCCGGACGGGGGCACGCTGTACGCGGGCGGCCAGTTCGGGGCGGTGAACGGGGTCGGGGTCAGCAACATCGCGGCCATCGACACGGCCACCTGCACCCCGCGGGAGAACTTCAAGGTCGCCGTCTCGGCGACCGTCCGGGCACTCGCCGTCACCGACGACACGGTGTATCTCGGCGGTGACTTCAACAGCGTCGCCGGACAGACCCGTAACAAGTTCGCCGCGGTGACGACCGCGGCCAAGCTCAAGCCGTTCACCGCGAACACGGACGAGGTCGGCCGGGCCCTGGAGGTCACGCCCGACGGCTCGCACGTGGTGATCGGCGGTGACTTCTTCACCGTCAACGGGACGAACTCGCACGCGCTGGCCGTGGTGGACGCCACCACCGGAGCCCTGGCCAAGAGCTATCCGGGGTTCATCCCGAACGCCTCGACGGTGCAGGACCTCACCTCCGACGCCACCCAGTTCTACACCGCCAACGAGGGCACCGGCGGCGGTGTCTTCGACGGCCGGATCGCACTCGATCTCGGGACCTTCAACCAGGTCTGGCGCGACACCTGCCTCGGCGCCACACAGGCGCTGCTGGTACACAACGGCGTGCTGTACAGCGGCAGTCACGCCCATGACTGCGCCTCCATGGGCGGGTTCCCCGAACAGCCGCGCAAGCACCTGCTGGCACAGGCCGTCGACAACCCGAAACTGCTGCCGTGGTTCCCTGACACCAATGACGGCATCGGCGAGCCGGTCGGCCCGAGAGTCATGGCTCAGACGGACAAGGGCGGGCACCACTACCTGTGGGTGGGAGGCGAGTTCACCATGGTCAACGGCGCCGCGCAGCAGGGGCTGACGCGGTTCGCCGACGGCCCGGACACGGGGGCGCCCTGGGTACCCAACGTCTCCACCTACACCGGCAGGCCGGGCCAGGTGGACGTGAACTGGCAGACCAGCTTCGACACCGACGACGGGGAGCTGACCTACCGGATCTACAAGGACGGCGGGAGCACTCCCGTACACACGGTCACCGCCTCCTCGCTGTTCTGGGACCGTCCGCAGCTGAGGTGGACGGACCCGGACGTGGCACCCGGCGAGACGCACACGTACCGGATCAGTGCGAGCGACGGCATCAACACCAGTGCGAAGTCACCGGCGGTGACCGCTGTCGTGGCGTCGGCGGCAGAGGCGTACCCCGCCAGGGTGATCGCCGACGGCGCCACGCTGTACTGGCGCTACGACGAGTCCACGTCGACGTTCGCCGCAGACGCCTCCGGCAGTCTGGACAACGGCTTCCTGCGCAACGCGCCCTCCTACCGTCAGACCCCGGCCGCGATCGCCGGGCCGTCGACCGCCATCGGTTTCAACGGCACGGACGAGTACGCCTACAGCAACAGGCGGCACGCCCATCCGGCCACGTTCTCGGCGGAGACGTGGTTCAGGACGACGACCACGAAGGGAGGGAGGATCATCGGCTTCGGCAATGTGACCATGGAGAACAGCGGGCAGTTCGACAAGCACGTGTACATGCGCAACGACGGGCGGCTGACGTTCGGGGTCCGCAGCGGTGGCATCCGGACGGTGGCCACAACCGCCGCGTACAACGACGGGGCCTGGCACCATATGGTCGCCACCCAGGGCTCCGGCGGCATGGCGCTGTACGTCGACGGGCAACTGCGGGCCTCCAGCGCTCTGTACACCGGCAGCGACAGCTACTCGGGTTACTGGCGGGTGGGCGGGGACAACCTGTCCGGCTGGCCGAACCGTCCGACGAGCAACTTCTTCGCCGGGCAGATCGACGAGACGGCGGTCTACCCGACCGCGCTGAGCGGCACGAAGATCGCCGCCCACTACGCGCTGAGGACGGGTGGATGAGGTATCCGTCCCTGGCCGGCGCCGCCGTCCTCCTCATGGCGGCGGCGCTGGCCGCCTGCGGCTCGTCATCGGGCGGGGACGAGAACGGGGCGGCCGGAGCCGGCCCTGCGGCGTCGTCGGGTCCGGTGGCGGGCCCGGCGGCCGGCGGGGAGAGCCCGGCGTCCACGGGGCCTCGCGCCTCCGCCTCCGCCTCCGCCTCCAGCGTCCCGCCCAAGGTCCCGAGCGACGAACTGACTCCGGCCACCGGCTCGTTCACGAAGAAGCAGAAGGAATACCTGGTCGACCGGGTACCCCGGGGCATGGACCCGGCGGCCGTCCTCCAGACCGGCCAGGAGACCTGTGACCGGCTGACCTATCTCGTCAAGGTGGACCGGGACACGGCCGTCGGCGCGATCGTCACGGGCGAGATCGCCGACGCCGAGCCCGCTGTCGCCCACCTGTGTGTCCAGCACCGGGATCTGGTGGAACGGGCGTCCGGGGGCTACGCCGACGGTACGCACGAGGGCAAGGCCCTGCGTCCGGGCCGCTATCGCGATGTCAGCCCCACCAAGAACTGCGGCTGGGAGGTGGCCGGCGCGAACGGCAAGGTCCTCGTGTCGGGTTCCTCCGGCGACGGGAAACGGTCCGCGATCACGATCCCGGCGGCGGCCCGCTCCTTCACCTCCACAGGCTGCTACGCCTGGCTGCCCGAGGGAGACAACGGATGAGCAAGCTGCCGATAGCCGTGGCGATCCCCACGAAGAACGAGGGGCTCAACATCGCCGAGGCGGTGAAGTCGGTCCTCGGCCACTTCGAGGCGGTCGTCGTCGTCGACTCGCACAGCACCGACGACACGGCGAAGATCGCCGCCGAGTGCGGGGCCGAGGTCGTCATGTACACCTGGGACGGCGGGCACCCCAGGAAGAAGCAGTGGTGCCTGGAACACGTCCGCACGGACCTGGACTGGATCCTGCTGCTCGACGGGGACGAGCGGCTGAGCCCGGGGCTCCTGGCGGAGCTGCGTCAGGTCTTCGCCGATCCGGCCGCACCCAGACCGGCGGCGTACGACATCCCGCTGGGGTACTGGTTCTCGGGAAAGCGGCTGCGGCACGGATACACCATCCGCAAGCGCTCGCTGACCGACCGTACCCGCAGCCGCTATCCGGAAGTGGGTGATCTCGCCGCGCCCGGCATCGGCGAGGTCGAGGGCCATTACCAGCCCGTCGCCGAGAGCGTGGGTGCGCTCCGCCATCCGATCGAGCACCAGGACCTGGACCCGGTGACCGCGTGGTTCGAGCGGCACAACCGGTACTCGGACTGGGAGGCGTGGCTGGAGCACCATCCCGAGGTCAAGGAACAGGTGCGCCGGGTCAAGTCCCGCCAGGGGCAGCTGTTCCACAAGGCGCCGTTCAAGCCGCTGGTGTCCTTCGCGTACATGTACGTGTACCGGCGGGGCTTCCTGGACGGGCGGGCAGGGCTCGACTTCGCACTGGCGATGAGTTTCTACCGGTGGCAGATCGCTCTCAAGTCCCGTGAGAGGAAGCCCGTCTGAGTCATCGGCGCCTCCGGCGGACCACGTCCTCGTAGGTCCGCCGGAGGGCCCCGGTCACGACGTCGAGGGTGAAGTCGGAGTTGACCAGCTCCCAGGCGGCCCGCCCCGCCGCCGCGCTGGCCTCGGGCTCCAGCAGTTCCAGGACCGCCTGGGCGACCTTCTGCGCGTTGCCCTCGTCCTCACCCACCAGGCTGTCGATCACCCGGCCGGCCCCGGCCCGCGCGACATCGGGGCCGAGGCCGCAGGTGCGGGTGACGACGACGGGGGTACCGACGGACATCGCTTCGAGGACCGAGACGCCCAGGGGCTCCTCGATCGACGGCAGCACATAGACGTCGGCCCGCCGTCCGGCCTCCAGCACCTCTTCGTGACCGAGCGGTCCGACATGGTCGAGGGAGTCCAGCACGCCCAGTCGGCGGGCCAGTTCGAGCGTGCCGGGCAGCGCTCCGGTATCCGGTCCGGCCAGCACGAACCGGGCGTCCGGATGCTTCGCCAGGACCGAGGGCATCGCGGCCACGAAGTCCTCGGGCCGCTTGCGCTCCTGGATCCGGGCGAGGAAGAGCACGGTCGGGGGGCGGGCCGGGTCGCGGGCGGGCTTGAGCTGCTGCGGGCGCACGCCGTTGACCAGGCGCACCGTCCGGGTGAGCTCGGCGGGGGCCGCGACGGCGTTCACATCGGTCCGTTCGGCCTCGGTCAGGTGGAGCACCGCGTCGGCGCCGCGCAGGACCTTCCGTACCCCCAGCAGGTCGGTCAGCTGCGCCACGCGCTTCTCGGTGGGGTCCACCATGCCATGGGTCTGGACGACGAGCGGGGTGCGGGTGGCCAGCGCGATCAGCGCGGCGGGCAGCGTCACGAGGTCGCGCATCAGGTGCACATGGACGAGGTCGGCGCCGCGCATCATGCGGCGCGCCGCGAGCAGGAGCGCTCCGGACGTGATTCCGCTGACCTCGAACACCGGCAGCAGGTGGCGGGCCCGGAAGAGGCGGACGGGCACCCCCTCCACCTCGCCGGGCAGCCGGCCCGCGAAGCCGTCGCCCAGGGCCATGATCCTGGCGTCGTCGCCTCCTGCGCGCTGCGCCTTCGAGAGGTTCAGGGCCACTCGGGTCGGACCGCCGAAGGCATGGTCCGGGGTGTGCAGTGTGACGATGTGCAGGATCTTCACCAGGGTTCCCCTCACCCTCGGCCGGCTGTTCACAGCGTAGCCATCGCATCATCTCAAGTGGGTTGATTCGTTAAGGTGTTCACCGGCTCACAGGCTCACGGAACGGGGAGAACATGACGTCCGTGCACGGGGGGACGCCGTCCGCGCCCGTACGGGGGGGCGGCCCCCGCACGCCCGTCCATCCCCTCGCCAAGCCGATGTCCTGGGCGATGCTGTCGCGGGCGATGGCCGTGCCGCTCATCCTGGGGCTGGTCTGCTTCCTGCCCGCGCTGATCGCCGCCCAGCCCGGGACCGGGTCCCGGGACACGGCGTACTGGCTGCAGCTCGTGCTGACGTGCTACGCGGGGGCCCGGCTGGCCACCATGGTGCTGTCCACGCGACGGCGGCTGCTGCAGGGCGTCTTCTGGATGTTCGTGTACATCGCGATGGGGGTGGCGCCGTTCGCCCAGGTGGTCATCGGTCAGACGCCGACGCCGCTCGTCGGGCCGCGCTCCGATCTGGTCATGGCGATCGCCCTGATCCTGGTGGGGTGCGCGGCCTTCGATCTGGGGGCGCTGCTGGCGTCCCGTCGTCCGCTGCGGCGGCGCGCCCCGGCCCGGGGAGGCGGCGGACCCGCCACGGCACATCCGGTCAGGCTGCGGCTGCTGGTGCTGCTCGCGTTCGTGGCGAGCGGCTACTACGTACTGAAGCTCGGCGGGCCCGCCGTGTTCTTCTCCAGCCGGCAGGAGATCAGTGCCTCGGTAGCGGAGAGCGGGGTGGCTTCCGGGGAGTCCAACGTGGGCTCGGCGTTCCTGAAGGGCTTCGGCACGGTGCCCGCCCTGCTGGCGCTGCTCTTCTTCACCCGGCGTCTGGTGACCTCGCGCCGGGCGCGGCGCTCGCCGTCCACCGTCCTGGTGTGGATCGCTCTGGCAGCCGTCAACCTGGTCGTGAACAACCCGATGTCCAACGCCCGTTACTGGTTCCTGACGGTGCTGGTCTCGCTGCTGTTCACAGCGTTTCCCAGCAGTGCGGCGATGTACCGCTCGGTGCTGGCCACGGGGGTGATCGGCGCCCTGGTGCTGTTCCCGTACGCCGACCGGTTCCGCTACGACGACTCCGGCTACCGGGCGGTGCGGTCCTCGTCGGTGTTCGAGCCGCTGGCAACCAAGGACTACGACCAGACGGTGATGTTCGCCAACACCCTCTCCTGGGTCGACACCCGAGGCCACACCTACGGTCGTCAACTGGCGGGCTCCGTCTTCTTCTTCGTGCCCCGGGCGGCGTGGAGCGGCAAGCCGGAGGACACCGGGGTGCGCGTCGGGCAGTGGATGGGGATGAAGATGACCAACCTCTCCGCGCCGTTGTGGACCGAGCTCTGGGTGGACTTCGGGGCGCCGGGCATGGCCGGCGGTCTCGCCCTGATCGGTTACGCCGCCGCGCGCACCGACCGCCGGTACGCGCTGGCGGTGTCGCGCGACGGGCCGGGGCCCGGCAGTGTCCTGGCGGTCACGGTGCCGCTGATCGCCGGATACACCTTCATCCTGCTGCGCGGCCCGCTGCTCCAGGCCGCCGGAAAGCCGGCCATCGCCGCGCTGTGCCTGGTGCTGGTCACGAGTTTCACGGACCGGAGCCGGCGGCGGTCGCGCTGACCGGGGCGGGGCCGGTCTCGCCCCGGCGGGTCAGCCGGGCCACCCGGGTCCAGGTGGCGGCCGCCTTGCAGGCGGATCCCAGGCACAGACCCCAGGCGGCGCCGGGCACTCCGCCGAGGAGGTAACCGCCGGTGAGGAAGGCCACCGAGGCAAGGGAGAAGACCACCTGGATGGAGAGTGTGGCGCGCGGATCGAGGAGTCTGAGCGCCAGTAGTCCACAGGTACCGACGGCCATCGCGGCGTACTGGCTGCCGGTGGCCGGGAGCAGAGCCGCCGCGGTCGGCCAGGTGTCGCCGAGCAGCCGGCGGCCCATCGAACCGGGGAGCAGTGCGAGGGCGGTGGCCCAGCCGGCCGAGGTCAGCGCGAGGGCGGCGGCCAGCGCGGCGGCGGCCCGCACCCTGAGCCGTTCGGTGGCGAGCCGTCCCAGGATCGGGGGGCCGAAGCCGGTGGCCGAGGTGAACAGCACGTTCAATGGACCGAAGAGGGTGGTGGCGCCGCGCAGGGCGCCGACGACCAGGGGGTTGCCGACCGTGCCGAGCCCGAGCACGGAGAGCTGACTGGTCGCATTGCCCACACCGAACTCGACGACGAACCGCCGGCCGAGATGCCCCTTCCTGAACAGGGGTTTCAGCAGCACCGGGGATCCGGCCGTCGCCCGGTGCAGCAGGGCCGCCGACAGCAGGAGAGCGGGCAGGGCGCTGAGGCCCCAGACGACGACCAGCCGGGCCGCCGGGGTGCCGGGCGGCTGCATGGCGAGGGCACCGAGCACGCAGACCAGCCGGAGCGTGTCCGCGGCCAGCGCCAGGTGCTGCGCGTGCAGCGTGGCGAAGGCGTAGCGGGCCGTGTCCTGCGCGAGGACGGCCGGCAGTACGACCCCGAGCATGGTCAGGGCCTGCGCGGTCTCCCCCGGCAGCATCGCGCAGACGGCAGCGAGCAGGCCGCCTCCGAGGACCGCGACGAGCAGTGTGAACCCGAACGCGGACCGGCAGGCGCCGTGTGTCTCCTCGTTCGTCCCCCGGCGCAGCACGAGTGGCTGCCCGGTGTAGGCGCCGGACACCCCGAGGAGCACGGTGAAGACGAGGTAGACGGCGGAGAAGCGGGCGAAGCCGTCGACGGTGGAGAGCCGGGCGGCCACCACCAGGACAAGGATGTTGGTGAGCGCCGCCACCCCCTGGTCCGCGACCGCGCAGACGACCGCGGCGCGTGCCCTCATCTGTGTCCCGCGCTGCTGCTGTGGCCACCGCCACCGAGTCCGTTGCCGCTGTCCAGGGTGCGCAGGCCCAGTGTCTCGGTGGGGTCACCGGTGTGCCCGGCGCCCTCCGCCCGGCGGGGGCCGGGCGCCTCCCCTCCCCGGTTCCCCTCGCGCGAGGTTGCCTGCCTGCCCCGGCGTGCGGCCGCCTTCCGGCGGGCCCGGCGCTCCAGCCGTCCGTAGCCGGGGTGGAGCAGCGTGCCGAGCACGGAGCCGCCCGCGGCGCCGATGATCTCGCGGATCCGTTCCAGGTCGCTGCGGTGCACCTCGCGCGGGTCGCAGACCACCACGACGCCCTCGACCCGGTCGACGAGCGCGACGGCGTCGGCGTACGAGAGCACGGGCGGGGCGAGCACGATGACGACGGCGCCGGGCCGGCCGCCCTCGGCGAGGAGGCGGCCGACCGGTGCGGAGGTCAGGGCGCGCGGCACGTTGTCCGCACGGCGTCCGGCCACGAGGGTGAAGGCGCCCGATCCGGGCACATCGACGTTGGTGCGGCTGTCCGACGGCCAGGAGCGCTCGGCGCGTTCGGGCCCCGGCCGGAGACCGCCGGCGGCGGCCGCCCAGCTGGGGCGGCTGCCCCGGCCCGCCGTGCCGAGTTCCCTGGCCAGGGTCGGGGCCCGCAGGTCGGCCTCGACCAGCAGGACGTCGCGCCCCATCTCGGCGAACGCTGCCGCGAGGTTGGCCGCCGCGGCGGTCGCCATGCCGTTGTCCCCCCGGGGCGCCGTGACCAGGAGCCGGCGGCGCTCGGCGAACGAAGGATCGTAGGCGAGCCGGAAGGCCACCGCACGGTACTCCTCGGCCAGTCTGCTGCCGCCGCGCCCGATGGCGAGCAGTGCGCCGGCCGTGGCCCGTTCCCTGGGCAGGGTGCCGAGCAGCGGGGCACCGAGCGAGCGTACGAGTTCCCTGGTGGAGCGGACGGCGGGATCGAAGACGAGCCGGACCCAGGACAGCAGCAGGCCGAGGGCCAGACCGACGACGCCGCCGAGTCCGAGGAGCAGCGGCAGCCCGGCGCCGCTGGGTTCCACGGGCACGACGGGATTCTTGTTCAGATAACCGGGCGTCGTGTCGAGCGCGCGCAACTCCGATATCTTCTGGCTGAGTTCGGAGATCGAGACGATGATGTTGGCCCGTGCGCTGGTGACGTCGCTGCCCACGGTTCCGGTCTCCTGCTCGGCCAGCCGGTCGCGTTGTTCGGTGAGCGGCTTCAGCTGGGCGCGGTAGCCGTCGACCATGTTGTCGATGCTGTTCTCGGTACGTTCCCGCCGTATCTCCAGATAGGCCTCGGCGAGTGCCTGGGCTCGGGACCTGGCCTGTTCGGGGCTGCGGCCGGTGTAGGAGAACCTGAGCACCAGGGTGTTGGGCGGATTGGTGACCTGGAGTCCGGAGAGCAGCGTCCCGACCTCCACCGTGTCGCCGGACTTGGCCAGCGAGCCGACGGCCACGGTGCCCACGACGTCGCTGACCGCGGTCTGGCGCTCGGATCCGATGTTGATGCCCTTGTCGGCCGAGGCGCCCGCGGCGAAGGGGTCCGAGGTGGCGGAGCGTACGGACACCTCGCCGGTGGAGGTATAGGTCTCCTCGCCGCTCAGGGCCAGCCAGCCGGCGCCGAGCAGTCCGGCGGCGATGCCGCAGGCCAGCAGGGTGCGGTAGCGCAGGAGCTGGCGGAACTGGTCCCGCAGCAGGGCGGGTTCGTCCTGGTCCTCCAGGACGCGGATCGGGTGGGTCATCGGCGGTCTCTCCCTTCGGCGTCCTGAAGGATCTCGGTGAGCAGTGCGTCGAAGCGGGCGAGACCGGCTTCCCGGCCGAGGTGGCGAGCCACGTACCGAGGTCCGCGCGAGCCGAGCTCGTCGGCTGCGGCTGGTTCCTCGATGAGCTTGCGGACCGCCGCGAGTACCGCGGCCGGGTCCTCGGGCGCCACGAGGAGTCCGGCGCCCGAGCGTTGCACCTCCTCGGCGGTGCCGCCCCCCTCGGTGACGGAGGCGATGACGGGGCGGCCCGAGACGAAGTACGAGGTGAGCTTGGACGGAACGCTCATGTCGAGCACGGACGCGCGCTGGGTCACGGCGAGGACATCGGCGGCGGCCAGCACATCGGTGAACTCCTCCGGGGCGGCGGCCGGCAGGAAGTCGAGATTGGGCAGGCCCGACGCGCGGGCCAGCAGGGCATCGCGCTGATTGCCGTCCCCCATCAGTACGACGCGTATGCCGGGGGCGAGACGCGCCGCGTCGACAAGGACCTCCAGCCCCTGTTTGAGTCCCATGTTGCCGGAGTGCAGGACCACGGGCGTGCCCTCCGGCCAGCCGAGCCGAGCCCTGGTCGCGCAGCGGTCCGCCGAAGGGGCCTGGACATGGCTCCAGTTGGGGACCAGCCGGATGCGGTCCGGGTCGACCCCGTAGGCGGTGATCCGGGGGACGAAGCTCTCGTGTATGACGCCGACCAGTGTCGCGGCTCCGAGCGCGTACCGTTCGGCCCGTGACGCGAGGGCCGCAGCCCGGCCGCCGCCCCGGATACCGCTCTGCGCGGCGGCGGCGCCCATCAGGTCCTGTACGACGGGCACATAGGGGATGCCGTGGCGGCGGGCGAGCCGGGCGCCGATGACACCGCCGGCCAGGCTCGGCAGCTGGGAGAACACCGCGTCGGGCCGCACCGCGGGCGGGGCCGCGAGGCCGTGCGCGAGCACGCTCGCCTCGAAGGCGGCTCTGCGCAGGGCACTCTGCCGGGGCGGCACATAGTGTCTTCGCCGGTGGACCGTGACGCCCGAGCGCTGCTCCTTCGCCCGCCAGACTCCTCGGTAGGCGGCCTCGGTCCGCCAGGACGGGTAGTGCGGCATACCGGCCAGCACATGGGTGTCGGCCCCGCGGGCAGCCCAGTGCTCGGCGAGCTGGGCGGCGTACGGGCCTATGCCGGTCAGCTCCGGCGCGTAGTTCGTCGAGACCACCAGCAGGCGGCGGCCGTCGAGCGGTCTCTGGTGCTCTGTCTCTGGCATCGGACGATCGCCTTCCCCCCCGGAGCCACCGGCGTTCCCCCCAAGGAACAGCCCCAAAAGTGAGCTTATCCGTTCACGAGATGAGCAAGTGGTCTCCACAGTAAGGTCGTTGCACCATCTACACCGATACCGAAATCCCACCGGACCGGACGCCATGTCCGGACACCGTCCGAGGGGAAACGGACATCACGTTCACACCGTGGGGGGAGAGAACGGATGGTGCACAGGGTCGGCTACGCGCCGGGGGTCTACGACCTGTTCCACATAGGCCACCTCAACATCCTGCGGCATGCCCGCAGTCAGTGCGACTACCTGGTCGCGGGGGTCGTCTCGGACGAGATGGCCGCACTCGCCAAGGGCCACAGGCCGGTCATTCCGCTGCCGGAGCGGCTGGAGATCGTCCGGAGTGTGCGGTACGTGGACGCCGCCTTCGTCGAGACCGTTCCCGACAAGGTCGAGACGTGGCAGCAGGTCAGGTTCGACGTCATCTTCAAGGGAGACGACTGGCGCGACACGGAGAAGGGCAAGCGCCTCGAACGCGATTTCGCCGAAGTCGGCGTGGAGGTCGTGTACTTCCCGTACACCGTGCACACGTCCAGCACCCAGCTGCGCCGGGCGCTGGACACGCTCGTCAGCCCGCCCGGAGCGCTCTCAGCTCCCTGAACCACTTGCCCAGGAACGCCACCAGGAACAGCGCGTGCACGACGGCGAGTACGGCGTATCCGGTCCGGAACGCCGTCTCGTCGCCGAGCAGCAGGAACACCAGGCAGAACACCCCGTAGTCGGCCGGCAGCAGCGCGACGGCCCGCAGCCGGGAGACGGGCGGGGCCGTACCCCCTGCCGGGCGGGCGGCCGCCCTGCCCAGCTGTTCGCGCAACAGCCCCGCGCAGAAGGTGAGTACCGCGACGAACAGGAAGCCGAGCGGCAGGAGCAGCCAGCCGTCCGACGGCAGACCGAAGTAGCGGTGGAAGGCGATCAGTACGACGGTGTGGACCAGGATCATCTTGGCGCAGTCGACGACGTGGTCCAGCCATTCGCCGTCCGGCCCGCCCCGGCCGGTGAGCCGGGCGAGCTGCCCGTCGGCCGAGTCAAGGGCGAAGCCCACGGCCAGGCCCAGGTAGACAAGGACGGCCGGCCCCCAGCCGGGGCGGACCAGAGCCACCGAAGCGAGGGCGGCCAAGGTGAACGCCGCGCTCGTCAGTGTGACTTGATTGGGTGTCATATGCAGACGGAACGCGACGGCCGCGAGGATCCGCCCGGCCGGCCGGTTCACGTACCGCGAGTAGAGCGACACCCCCTTGGCCGGCTTCTGCGCCCCGCGCAGCTCACGCAGCACCGCACCCGTGCTTTCCATCCGCCCCCCCCAGCGTGTCGCCGTTCCCACAGCTCCGGCGTCGTCTCGGACGCGCCGCCGGAGCCGCATCATGGCACGCGCGTCCCGGCGCGGGGGCGGGATCACCACGACCCGGCCGGGACCGGGCCGGTTCATGGCAGGCGCGCGCCGGTGCGGGGGCGGGATCTCCGCGACGCATCCGGGTCCGGCACATTCACATCAGAGGTGCCCCGGTGCGCGGCAGGACGACAGCGCCCGGCCGGGCGCCCCGCATCAGGCGGTGGCGGTCCGGCACTCCGGGTGGCCCCAGCCGTGATCGTTCTTGGCGATCATGTCCTTGGCCGCATACGGCTTTCCGCAGTGGCACCGGCCGGCGAACTTGGCGCGGATGGTCGCCCCGCTCCGGGCCGTGCTCCCCGTCTTCTTCGTCGCACCCCCGGCACGCCGTCCTTCGGTGGCGCGGGAGGGTGCGGGAACCGGCAGGTCCGCGGAGCCCTGCGAGGTGCCCGCCGCGCGCTGTGCGACGGCCACCTCGCTCGCGGCCTGGTCGGCCAGGGCGTTCAGCGGGTCACCGTCCACCTGATGGGCCGGCACATAGACGAACCGCACGGCCCGGCCGGTCAGCAGGGAGTCGATGCGCGCCACCAGATCGCGGTTGGCGACGGGCTTTCCGGCCGATGTCTTCCAGCCGTTCCGCTTCCAGCCCGGCAGCCACTTGGTGACAGCGTTCATCGCGTACTGCGAGTCCATCCGGACTTCGAGCGCGACGGCAGGGTCGAGTGACTCCAGCAGTTCCCGCAGGGCGGTGAGCTCGGCGACGTTGTTGGTGGCGGTGCCCAGCGGCCCGGCCTCCCACCGCAGCGGCCTGCCCTCCTCGTCGGCCACCACATAGGCCCAGGCGGCCGGACCCGGATTACCCTTCGACGCCCCGTCACACGCGGCGATCATGCGCTCGTTCATACCCCTGATCATGCCAGCGTGCCCATGCCCGGATCACTCCGGTCGTTCAGCGTGGCCCCGGCCGACGGCCCCCGGCTCCGGGAGAAGGCCCGGAAGCCGCACGAGGAGAGCGAGCGGCAGGGCGTCCCCGCCCGGCACCGAAGGCCCGCCCAGGGGAAGTTGATCACCGCTGCTTACGATGGATCCTCACCGGGGACGTCACGTGGTCGCCCCACAGGAGCGAGGGATCTTGCATGAGCCGTCAACCCGTCACCGTGGTCACCGGCGGCAGTCGCGGCATCGGGGCCGCCGTCTGCGCCCGTCTGGCGGCCGACGGTCATGACATCGCCCTCGGCTACCGCTCCGACGCGACAGCGGCGGAAAGCGTCGCCTCGGCCGTACGGGGAGCGGGCAGGCGCTGTGTCACGGTGCGGGTGGACACGACCGACGAGGCCGCCGTCGACCTGCTCTTCGACACCGCCGCGGCGGAACTCGGCCCGGTCACCGGCCTGGTCAACAACGCCGGGGTGGGCGGCCCGACGGGTCCGCTCGCCGATGCCGACGCGGCCGGGCTCCGGCGCGCCCTGGACGTCAACGTCGTCGGCTATCTCCTCTGTGCGCGGCGCGCCGTGCGCGACATGAGCCGGTCGGGCGCCGGGGCCATCGTGAACATGTCGTCGGCCGCGGCCACGCTGGGCAGTCCGGGTGAGTACGTCCACTACGCCGCGGCCAAGGCGGCTGTGGACACGATGACCGTCGGGCTGTCGAAGGAGGTCGCGTCGGCCGGTATCCGCGTCAACGCGGTGGCCCCCGGCATCATCCGGACCGGTTTCCACGCGGACCCGGAGCGGCCCGACAAGGCCGCCGCGGGGATCCCGCTGGGCCGGCCGGGACAGCCCGAGGAGATCGCGGGAGCCGTCGCCTGGCTGCTCTCGGACGACGCCTCGTACGCGACCGGAGCGATCCTGCGGGTGGCGGGCGGTCGCTGACCGCCGGCTGTACGGTGCGGCGATGACCGGTTCCGGCGGCGGAATTCCGCTGCTCTTCCTCGATGTCGACGGCCCCCTCATCCCGTTCGGCCCGCGCCCCGGCGGCCATCCGGTGTACCCGGCGGGACCGCGTCCGCCGGGGGCCGGGGCGAATCCGCTGCTCGAAAGGATCGATCCGGCGCTCGGACCCCGGCTGGCCGCGCTCGCGTGCGAGCCGGTCTGGGCGACGACGTGGATGGACGAGGCGAACGCGGTCGTCGCTCCACGGCTCGGGCTGCCCGAACTCCCTGTGGTCGTCTGGCCCCCGCCTTCGGACGAGGACGCACGGGACGCACGGGCGGGGCTGCACTGGAAGACGCGCACCCTCGTCCGCCGGGCGGCGGGGCGCCCCTTCGTGTGGGTGGACGACGAGATCACCGAGAGGGACCGGCGCTGGGTGAGCACCCACCACACCGGGCGGGCCCTGCTCCACCGCGTCGATCCCGGCCTCGGCCTCACCGGAACCGGTCTCCGCCGGATCGAGGCCTGGCTGCGGGCGGAGTGACGGCCGCGGAGTCAGGAGCACGGGATGAGCGGCGCGGGACGGAAGGCGCGCCTCAGGATCACACCGGAGCGGTGCCCCGCACCAGCAGGAGCGCCACGTCGGCGGCCGCGACGACAGCCGCCGCCGCGAGCGGCGCCTTGCGCCAGGTCCGTGCGAGCAGGAGTCCCGCGAGGGCCGCGGGCGCCGCGACGGCGAACGTCACCACCCCCCAGGGGCCGGGCGGTCCCGCGGGGCCGAACGCCAGGACCGCCGAGGCCGCGACGAGGGGCACCGGGATCAGCAGGCGGGTCGCGGTGGCACCCATCCGGTGCGGAAGGCCGGCCACACCGTTGCGCAGGTCCTCCTCGATGTCGGGCAGCACATCGCCCAGGTGGGCCGCCAGGCCCAGCAGCGCACCCGCCGTCACCGCCCACCACGTGGGCCCGGGACGGCCGGGCAGGGTCAGCGCGGCCACGGCGGGCAGGGCACCGAACCCGATGACGTACGGAAGCCAGGACAAGACGGTGGCCTTCAGTCTCAGGTTGTACGCCCAGGCGGCCGCCACCGCCGCCAGATGCACCGTGCCGGCCGGCGGTCCGCAGGCCAGGGAGAGCGGCACGCACAGCGCGGCGGCGACGGCTGCCGCCGTCCAGACGGTGGCGCGGCTCACCTCTCCCCCGGCCACCGGTTTGCCCCGGCGTCCGGCGGTGGCGTCCCGCCGGGCGTCGAAGGCGTCGTTGCACCAGCCCACGGAGAGCTGACCGCTCAGCACGGCGGCGACCAGCAGAGCGCAGCGGGCCGCGTCGAGGCCGGCTCCGGCGCCCAGGGCGCCCGCGGTCACGGTCACCGCGGCCACCGGCCCCGGATGGCAGGAGCGGGCCAGCCCCGATGTGCGGCGGAGCTGCCACGCGGTCGCGGTGGAGGCGCGCGACGGATCGGGAGTGCCCATCCCGTGATCGTAGGTACTCCGGACACGGCGGCCCTGACAGCCGCACGGGTTGTTTGCGGTGTTCTGCCCACTGTGCGGGGCAGGGATGGGCCATGAAGCCCGCGAAGCAGGACCCCGGATGACCCGGATCGCCGCCGTGCACGGCGCCCCGGCCCCTTACCGCCACACCCAGCGCGAGGTCACCGACATGGTGGCGCGCACCTGTCTGCCACCGGGGGCGGACCGGCGCGTCCTGGACCGGCTGCACGAGAACGCCGGGGTACGCACCCGGAACATGGTGCTGCCGCTGGAGCGCTATCCGGAGCTGAACGGTTTCGGGGATGCCAACGACGTGTTCATCAGCGCGGCGGTGGACCTGGGCACCGAGGCGTTGCGCGGTGCGCTGCGGGGTGCGGGACTGCGGCCCGCCGATGTGGATCTGCTGATGTTCACCTCCGTCACCGGGGTGGCCGCCCCGTCCGTCGACGCCCGGCTCGTGCAGCGCCTCGGCCTGCGGCCCGATGTGAAGCGGCTGCCGGTCTTCGGGCTCGGATGCGTCGCCGGGGCCGCGGGAATCGCCCGGCTCCACGACTATCTGCTCGGCCGGCCGGACGACGTGGCCGTGCTGCTCTCGGTCGAGCTGTGCTCCCTCACCTTCCAGCGCGGCGACGCGTCGCCCGCCAACCTGGTGGCGACCGCGTTGTTCGGTGACGGGGCGGCCGCCGTGGTGGCGCTCGGTGAGAGCCGGGCGCCCGCCGCAGGGCCCGAGGTGGTGGCCACCCGCAGCCGGATGTATCCGGACACCGGGCATGTGATGGGCTGGGACATCCGCGATTCCGGCTTCAAGGTGGTGCTGGACCCGGGCGTGCCCGATGTCGTGCGCCGCTATCTGGCGGGCGATGTGAGTGACTTCCTCGCCGGGCACGGGCTCAAGCCGAAGGACATCGCCCACTGGGTGTGCCATCCGGGCGGGCCCAAGGTACTGGAGGCCGTCACCGATGTCCTCTCCCTCCCCGACGGCGCGCTCGACATCACCTGGGGCTCGCTGGCCGAGGTGGGGAACCTGTCCTCGTCCTCGGTGCTCCACGTCCTGCGGGACACGCTGGAGCAGCGGCGTCCCGAACGGGGTACGCCCGGTCTGCTGATCGCCATGGGCCCCGGATTCTGCTGCGAACTGGTGCTGCTGCGCTGGTAGGTCGGAGGACACCTTGATCTGGTACACCGCGCTGGTACTGGCCGTGGCGGGCGAACGCCTCGCCGAACTCGCCGTCGCCCTGCGCAACACACGCTGGGCGCTGGCCAGGGGCGGGACCGAGTCGGGCCGAGGTCACTATCCGGCGATGGTCGCCCTGCACACGGCGCTGCTCGCGGGCTGTCTCATCGAGGCCGCGGCGGCGGACCGGTCGTTCGCGCCCCTGTTCGGCTGGACCATGGTGGCTGGGGTGCTGGCCGCGCAGGCCTTGCGCTGGTGGTGCATCCGCACTCTCGGACATCGCTGGAACACCCGCGTCGTCGTGGTCCCGGGTCTGCCGCTGGTGACGGGCGGACCGTACCGTCTGCTGCGCCACCCCAACTACGTCGCCGTCGCCGCCGAGGGGATCGCACTGCCGCTCGTTCACGGAGCGTGGGTGACCGCGGTGCTCTTCACCGGGCTCAACGCGGTGCTCATGGCCGTGCGTGTCAGGTGCGAGGAGGCCGCGCTCGCCTCCACGCCGCCGGCCGGGGGCGTGACGGCGTGATCGATCTCCTGATCGCGGGCGGCGGCCCGGCCGGCCTCGCGGCGGCCATCCGGGCGGCCGCTCTCGGAATGGAGGCGGTCGTGGTGGAGCCGCGTACCGCTCCCGTCGACAAGGCGTGCGGTGAGGGCATCATGCCCAGCGGGGTGACGGCCCTGCGCGCACTGGGCGTCGAGGTGTCCGGCCGCCCCCTGCGCGGAATCCGGTACGTGGAGGGGGCGCGGCGGGCGGAGGCGGAGTTCCGCGGCCCGCCAGGACTCGGTGTGCGGCGGACCGCGCTGCACGCCACGCTGCACGCGCGGGCGGTGGAACTCGGCGTGCGCATCGTGCCGGGAAGGGTCGCCGAGGTGCGGCACGGCCGGGACCGGGTGACCGCCTGCGGGCTGACCGCGCGGTGGCTGATCGCCGCCGACGGTCTCCACTCCCCCGTCCGCCGCGGTCTCGGCCTTGAGGGACCCGTGAGCGGGGTGCGCCGGTACGGGCTGCGCCGGCACTACCGCGTCGCGCCGTGGACGGAGTTCGTGGAGGTTCACTGGTCCCGGCACGGTGAGGCGTACGTGACTCCGCTCGGGGACGGTCTGGTGGGAGTCGCCCTGCTCAGCGGGGAGCGTCGTACGTACGAGAGCCACCTGGCCTCCTTCCCCCGCCTGGCCGCCACGCTCCTCGGCCGGGACGCCGGTCCCGTACGGGGAGCCGGTCCCCTGCGCCAGCGGGCGCGGGCGCGGCTGGCCGGACGCGTCCTGCTGATCGGCGACGCCGCGGGTTACGTGGACGCGCTGACCGGTGAGGGCGTGGCCCTGGCCGTGGCGACAGCGGGTGCGGCGGTGGACGCGCTGGCATCCGGGCGCCCGCAGGACTATCCGGTCCGATGGGACCGGCTGACTCGTCGTCACCGCATGCTCACGGGCGGGCTGTTGACTCTGGCGGCGCGTCCGGCCACGGCACGGATGATCGTGCCCGCGGCGCACGGGGCTCCGGCCCTGTTCCGTGCGGCGGTCCGCGCCCTCCAGTAGGGGCCGCGCCGCGCCGGACGCCGGCCACCGGCCCGGCACCCCGTCCGGAACACCCCAACACCTACTGATCAGCGAGGATTCGCTGTGCCAGACTTCGCCGAGGGGACAATGCGCCTCATCCACGACACGGCTCGCCGTTCCGGGAGACACGCCCCGCCCCTTGAGCGGTTCCCCGGAACACCCCCGGCGGAGCCCGAACACAACGGACCGCACGTGGCCGTCGCACGCGTTCCGTAGCGGAACCGCCACAGAAGGAGGGATCCCACGATGGATTCGGAAAAGCACCTCACCGCCGCGTCGGTGTTCGACGCCCTCGGTTCCGACTACGAGCGCGCGTTCGCCGGCTCGGCCGCGCACCGCGCCTCGCTGGAGCTCCTGCTGGAGCATCTCGCTCCGGGCAGCCGTGTGCTGGACGTCGGGAGCGGGACAGGCCGGCCGACCGCACAGACCCTGACCGACGCCGGTCACGAGGTTCTCGGCGTCGATGTCTCCCCGGTCATGGTGGACATCGCGTCCCGGCAGGTGCCCGGGGCCGAGTTCCGCTGTGCCGACATCCGTGAACTACCGCTGGAGGAGGCGAGCTTCGACGCGGTCTGCGTGTACTTCTCGCTCCTTCAGCTGTCGCGTGCCGAGCAGGCGGACGTACTGCGAATGGCCGCTCGGGTGCTGCGGCCCGGCGGCCATCTGGCCGTGGCCACGGTCCCGTTGGACCTGGAGGGGGTGAGCGGCACGTTCATGGGCCAGCCGGTCCAGGTGACCAGCCTGGGCGAGGACGCGTTCACCGCGCTGGTGGAGAAAGCCGGATTCACGGTCCTGGCACGGGAGAGCGACCTGTTCGTCCCGGAACATGCGGCAGCGGTGCCCGAACCGCACCTGTTCGTACTGGCGCGGCTGGGCAGCTGACACGGCCGCGCGAAACCGCCGGAAAACAATGCTCGCGGATGTGTCACGTTTCCCCGTCGAGGCGTTTCAGTGCAGTGCCGGACCGGCCACCGAGGCCGGCGAGATCACTCCGGCACCTGCCCGATGAGGAGCATCCACCATGTCCGTCGCCCACGTCGTCGTCACTCTCGTCGCTGCCGCCATGGCCGGCTACTCGGCCGGCGCCCTGCTCTTCCGCGCCCAGTGGGTCGTCCAGGCCCTGACCGACTACAGCGTCCCCCGCTCCTGGTGGACGTGGCTGGGTGCGGCGAAGGCCGCCGGGGCCGTGGGCCTGGTCGTCGGGCTGTTCGTGCCGGCCGTCGGCGTTCTGGCCGGAGCCGGGCTGGTGCTGTACTTCGCCGGTGCGGTTGTCACGGTGATCCGCGCCCGCTGGTACACGCACATCCCGTTCCCGCTCGTGTACGCGGCACCGGTCGTCGGGGCCATGGCGCTGGGGCTCGCGTCCTGAACGCCGCGACGGGCGGGACCGGGGCCGGCGGGACCGGCCCCGGCAGCCGTCCGGCCGACGCGACGTCGCCCCTTCTCCCGCCTCCCGCCCGTATCACTGCTCACTGAGATGCCGGACTCCGTGCGGAGACGTAGCGTCCAGGTGGCTCGTACCGCGCTTCGGGAGGTGCTGATGCGGAAGGCGAACCGCGGCCGGTACGGCGTCTCCCCCGGATCCGCTCCGGAAGCGACCCGTCGAGCAGGTGCCCCGGGGCGCGGTACCGTGCCGGCGTTCACCCGCACGGCGGCTCGTCGCGGCGCGACCGTCCTGCTCGGCGTCTCGCTGGCGCTCACCACGCTTCCACCGCCCTCGCACGCGGGCACTTCCCTTCCTCTCCGAAGCGATGACGCCGTCCGCGAGGGCTGCGAGGACGGCCCCGAGTGGTGCCACGGCGGCGTGAAGTGGCTGTACCGGTACAGCTACTCGCTGGGGTTCCACCCCTTCACCAGCGCCCATGCCGTGCGACGGCAGCTCACCGACAACTTCTGGCTGTTCCCGGTGAGCGGTGGATGTCCGGCCCGGATCCGGCCTGCGGACGAGTGTGATCTGCTGGGCGGAAACCCGGTCCGGGTGGAGGCTGTCGGCAACCGGGATCTGCAGATCGCGACCCTGCCCGGCCACGATCTGGGCCACGGCCTGCATATCCGCTTCGCGTTCAGCCGCACCCTCGGCTTCCACTACCTGGTCGTGGGCGCCTGGCAGGACCGCCCCACCCGCTGCACGGAGAGCGTGCTGTGCGGCGCGGCAAGCCGTGCGGGCGCCTGGGCGTTGTGGAAGGTGTTGTCCGGGACGCTGGCGGTCACCGCGTACGCCGCCTGAACCGCCCGGCCGGAACATCGGCCCACCCCGGCTTCGGGTGAGGGTTCCCCGCTCGGGTCATGGGGCGCGGCAGCCGCGCCGCAGGAACGGGCCGGTGCGGGAAGGCGGCGCTACTTCTCGCCGCCCCCGCCGGAACCGTCCGGTCCCTCCTTTCCCTCCTTGGGCGTCTCCTCCGGCCCCTCCTCCAGCGCAGACTCGTCCAGTGCGGCCGTGAGCCGGTCGAGCCGGTGCCGCAGATCACTGATCTCGTCGAGGTCGAAGCCTGTCGCGGCGGCGATCCGGCGGGGTACGAGCAGCGCCCGCTCCCGCAGGGCCGTGCCTTCGTCCGTGAGATGCGCGTGCACCGAGCGCTCGTCACGGGCGCTCCGCTCCCGCCGCACCAGACCGGCCGCCTCCAGCCGCTTCAGCAGCGGCGACAGCGTGCCGGAGTCGAGGCGCAGGTGCTGCCCCAGGGCCTTCACCGGCAGCTCGCCGTGTTCCCAGAGCACCAGCATCACCAGGTACTGGGGGTAGGTGAGGCCCAGGTCCTTGAGAAGTACCCGGTAGACACTGCCGAAAGCACGCGAGGCCGCGTTCAGGGAGAAGCAGATCTGCTGGTCCAGGCGGAGGTAGTCGGCCTCGGACGAGGCGCGGGCCGTGGCCGTGCGGGCGGGGCTGGGCGTTGCGGTCATGGGGTCAGCATAACTCGGGGCACCCGATTTGATTGTGCACAATTTAATTGTGTGCTTCACTTCTAGGGAAGCGGCCGGACACCGCCGCCGGAACATTGACCTTCGAGAGGATCCGTTTCCATGGACACGATCTACACCGCCGTCGCCACCGCCACCCACGGCCGCGACGGCCGCGCCGTCAGCAGCGACGGCAAGCTGGATCTCCAGCTGGCGGTTCCCGTGGATATGGGCGGCGACGGCCGGGGCACCAACCCCGAGCAGCTGTTCGCCGCGGGATACGCCGCATGCTTCGCGAGCGCCCTGGGCCTCGTGGGGCGTCAGGCCGAGGTCGATGTCACCGATGCCTCCGTCACGGGCGAAGTCGGCATCGGCAAGCAGGGCGAGGGCTTCGGTCTCGCGGTCACGCTGCGCGTGGAACTGCCCGGGTCCGTCGACGAGGCCACCGGCCGCAAGCTCGTCGAGCAGGCCCACGAGGTCTGCCCGTACTCGAACGCGACCCGCGGCAACATCCCGGTCGAGCTCGTCATCGAGTAAGGGGCGGACCGGGCGTCACGCGGGGCGTCGGGGCCGGCGCCACTCGCGACACTTCGGGTGCGTCACGGCGCGCGCAACGCGGCCGTCCGCGAGGGCCCCACGGTCGCCTGTGGGGCACGGAACAGCGTGCCAGTCGTGTCAGTCATGTCAGGCGTGGAATCCGTTGCAGACGACGGACGTGTAGGCCGACGGACCGCCCTCGACGTGGTAGATCACCACGGTCCAGTCGCCCCGGTCGTCGCCCACCGGGATGGCGTCGACGGCTCCGTCCTCGAAGTGGGCCCGGAAGTCGGCCGGGTAGCGGAGCTCGACGGTGCCGCCGGAGGACCAGCGGGAGTAGAGGTCGACCGGCTTGCTGGTGAAGCCGATGCCCTTGCTGACGGTGGTGAGCGGCCGGCCCGTTGCACGGTCCGTCTCGTGCGGAGGCCGGACGCCGACGGAGACGTAATAGGGCTTCGGCCGTTTCCCGCCTTCCCCGGCGCCCTTGGGCCGCATCACCACCGTCGCGGTGTCGGATCCGGTGGTGTGCGAGACGGAGGACATCAGGCCGTCCGGCGGGGTGTTCCCGGAATAGCCGTCCGCACCACAGGAGCCACTGCCCAGGGCGGCCTGCCCCGCGTCCTCGGACAGGACCCATCGGTCGTACGAGACACGGTCGTTCACCAGGTGGTCCGGCGGCCCGGCCGCCGGGCTGCCATCGTCCGGGCTCCCGCCCCCGGGACTCTTGGTGTTGGGGCTCCGGCCGGCCGGCCGGGACGCGCCGGGCTGCCCTGAGCGGCTGGCGTCGGAACCACCCGTCGCACGGTTCTCGCCCCCCGGTTCGGGGAGCAGCCAGAACGTCAGCGGGGCGGCGAGCGCCACCGCGCACACAGCGAGCCAGACCGTCTTCCGCGGCGCACGGCCCGGACGGCGCTGCCGGTCGGCGCCGCCGGACCGCGCGGTGGCGCCGGACGACGGTGCTGGGGCGGACGCCTCGGGTCCCTTGTCGGGCCCGCCGCCCGTCGGCGCGGACACCGGGGGTGCGGCCCGTGTGTCCCCGTCATGGTTCCACGGCACGGGGACGGGATCGACGGCCCGGGCCACGGCACGGTAGTGCGGATCCGACGCCAAGGGGGAGTCCACCGCGCACCCGGCGATCACGGCGGCCGGGTCCGGCCGCCGGGCCGGGTCCTTGGCCACGCACGCGCGGATCAGCGCGGCCGGCCCGGACCGTACGCCTTCCAGGTCGATGTCCTCGTACACGGTCCGGTAGCCGATGACCGCCGCTTCCCCCGTCCCGAACGGGGGCCGGCCCGTCACCGCGTACGCGAGGGTCGCACCCAGCGCGAAGATGTCCGCCGCCGGGCCCGTCTCGTTGCGCAGCAATACCTCGGGGGCGGTGTATCCGGGCGTTCCCGAAGCCATCCCCTCACGGGTCAGGATCGTCTGCTCCAGTCCCCGGGCGATACCGAAGTCGATGAGCTGCGGTCCCTGCGGCGCGAGGATGACGTTCTGCGGCTTCAGGTCACGGTGCGTGACGCCGTGGGCATGGACGGCTGCCAGCCCCTCGGCCAGCGCAGCAAGCAGGCCCAGCGCGCTCTCCGGCGGGAAAGGACCGTTGGCACCCACGGCGCCGCGGAGCGTGGGACCGGCGACGTACTCGGTGGCGAGCCAGTAGGGCGACGCGTCCAGCGAGGCCTCGATCAACTGGGCCGTGTAGGCGCTGCGTACCGTCTCGACGGTCGCGGCCTCCCGTCTGAACCGGGCCAGCACGTCGGCGTGCTCACTGATCTCGTCACGGATGACCTTCACGGCCACCAGCCGTCCACCGGGAGACCGGCCGAGGTACACCTGCCCCATGCCGCCCGCGCCGAGACGGGCGAGCAACTGGTAGGCGCCTATGCGCGCGGGGTCCTGGGGCCGAAGTCCGTCCACGGCCCGACTGTGCCACAGTCGCCCGCGGCGCGGACCCCCGGACGGCAACTCGTGCGGCACCGGAGGACGGTGGGCCTGACCGCGCACGCTGGACGGCCGCCGGGCCGCAGTCCCTCCGGCCGCGGCCCGCCGGGCAGTCTCCGGCCGCCGCCCCACCGGTGCGGACACCGTCGGCCCCCACGGCTCAGCCGGGGAGCGAGAGCCTCCTGGACACACGGATCGCGGAGGACAGCAGCTCTTCCCGGACGTGGGTGGTCCGGTACATCCGGTCCGAGCGGAAGGAGATCCCGAGGGACCCCACCTGGTCGCCGCTGTACACGGGCACCGCGACACAGGTGGTACCCCGGGCGTACTCCTCCCGGTCCATGATGAACGGCGCCTGGGGCGAGGCGTCGAGCTGCTCGATCAGCTCCTCCGGGCGCGTGATGGTCCGGGGCGTGAGTCCGGTGAGCGAGTGCCGGGACAGGTATTCGGCCCGCGCCTCGTCGTCCAGTTCGCGCAGCACGCTCTTGCCCAGAGCGGTCGCGTGTCCGGCGTCCTCGAAACCCGCCCAGAGGTCGACACGTGGGGTCCTGGCGCTGTCGGCGATCTCCATGACCCGGATCTCGCCGTCCACGTACATGGTCAGATAGACGGCTGCCGACAGATCGTTCCGCAAGGCGGTGAGAACGGGGCGCACACGCTCCAGCGCCTCCGGGCCGTCGCGCCGCTCGCCCGGCCCGGTGCCCCCGTCGGCAAGGGCGTACATCCCGTCGCCCACCTCCGTCACGAACCCGTCCCGGGCGAGCCCCGGCAGCAGCTCACGGACCATGGCCAGGGGGAGCCCCGCCTCCCGGGCGAGCTGCTGCGCGGTGGCCTCGCCCGCGCGCTCCCCGACGGTCTCCAGCAGACGCAGGGCGCGCCTGACGGCCGTGACAGGCTCGGGTCCGGCTTGTTCGGCCATGCCCCCAAGCATCACCCCGGGGCCCGGGGGCGGCAAGGCGTCCCCTCTCACGCAGCGGGACACAGTCCGGACCGGCACGGACTCGGACCGCCCGCCCCCGCTCACCTCGGTCGCCGGGAGCGTCAGGGCAAAGCGGCCCGCGTCCCGGGCACCCGGGATTCCGGCCGGACCGGATCCGGCCCTGCCGCCCACGCGGGGGGGCCGGCGCTCCCGGTGGTGGGCGGGTGCCCGGGACGTCGGGCCGTCGGCCGGATCGGGGCGAGCCGGCCGGCGTGGCGTCCCGGGACACGCGCCCGAGGGCGTCAGCCGCTGTAGGCGCCGACCTCCTGGAGTGAGTAGCCCCACTTCGTACCGCGTTCCAGGCCGTGGATCCTTATGTAGCGGGCCTGAGTCCGGGCGAACCTCGCTGTGTCCAGGCCGCCGTCACCGGCGGTCGTGGACCATGCCGTCTGCCAGGTCCTGTCGTCCTGCGACAGTTCGACGCGGTACGACTTCGCGTACGCCTCCTCCCAGTCGAGGGTCACGCGCTCGACCGGCTTGGCGGATCCGAGGTCGATCCGCAGCCACTGGTCGTTCGTCCACTCACTGGCCCAGCGGGTGCCCTCGTCTCCGTCCACGGCCCGGCCGGGAGCGAAACTGACGGCCGGGTTCCACCACTCGGACGTGGACGCCGTGGCGGCCGCTCCCGATGCCAGATTCACGCCGGACTGGTGCTTCTCGGCGTTCCCCCAGGTACGGAGGTAGGACTCGGCGCCCGTGAACAGGTCGTCCACGACTCCTTGGCCGCCGACGACGCGGATGTCCTCGATCCAGTCCGGGACCATGCCGTAGTGCGCCGCGCCGTCGGTGTTGAAGTCCCAGGTGCGCTCGCCGGTGGTCTGCTTGTCGATCACCGAGCCGCCGTCGGTGCTGCGGAAGGGGTACTTCACCGGGTTGGGTACGTCCCCGCCCCGCGGGGCGGGCCAGCCGCCGACGCCGTTCATGTCGGTGCCGTAGCCGTAGCCGACCTGGTACTTCTCGCGCAGCGCGTCCGTGCGTCCGGCTTCCGCGGCGAACGCCTCGGAGCCGCTCATGTACTGGGCGGCGAAGCCGCCGAGCTTGTAGAGCCGCTCGGTCCAGCCCAGGTCCATCCAGCTGTGCGAGGAGATGGCGCCCGGGTACGACTCGGACTCGAGGACGTCGAAGGCCTGGTCCGCCGCCTTGACGCTCATGTGGTCCAGCTCCAGCATCATGTGACGCTTCATCATCCCGCGTACCGCGTACTCACCCAGGCTGGTCAGCCCGCGGGTGTTGCACTGTGCGTCCGAGGCGTAGGCGGGAACGGTGACACCGCTGGGCAGCAGCTTCTCCGCCTGCGCCGCCGCCGCGTTGCCGATGGGGTTGTCGTGCTGCGGGCCCCGGCAGGTCTCCGTCTTCCAGAAGGTGCCGGTCGACAGGAACTGGCCCACGTTGATGGCCGTGCCGAGGGCACCGGAGTCGTACCGCACCCCGCACAGCGCGTTGTCGAACTTGTGGCACAGGAACATGCTGCTCACGCCCAGTTCGCGCAGCTCGTCCAGGCCTCGGTCGATGTCCTCCTTGCTGCACTGCGCGATGTCCAGGATCTGCTTGCAGCCGAACGGTTCGGACGTCTCGACCCCCAGGACGACAGCCAGCTTGCCCTGTTCGATGACCTCGCGGGCCTGCTCACTGCCGGTGACGATCCGGAACCAGCCCTTTCCCGGACCGCCGTACATCTTGTCGATGAAGGCCTGCATGTCGTACGACTTCTTCGCCTCGAGACGGATGGCGGTCATCTCGTCGCAGCCGCGGTCCTTGAAGAAGTAGACCGAGCAGATCACACCGTTGGTGACCAGGTCGTTGACCAGCACCCGCTGGCCCCCGCGCCAGGCCCGCTCGATATTGGCGTAGTAGTTCTGCTGATGGGTCAGCGAGTCATGTGCGGGCCAGTCCTTGAAGGTGGGCCACCCGTCGGGGTCGTGCCTGCCGTCGCCGCCCTTGGTGATGAAGTCGAAGACGGCGAGCGAACCGTCGGGGTAGTGCTCGGGGCAGTCCCTGAGCGCGTCGGCGACGCCCTGCTCCGAGAACGGCTTGCCGCAGATCAGCCGGCCCCCGAAGCCCTCATTGGACATGATGTGGTCGTGGGCGTCGACGAAGCCTCTGACGCGCCCCTGGGCATCAGTGCCCTTGAAGGGCTCACCCGTAACGTCGATCTGCGCGTCGGGCGCGGGCCGCGCGGTCGGGTTCCACCAGCCGGAGTCGGACTCCGTCGCGGAGCTGGGGATCGGGCCGAGTACCACGGACATCACGGCGAGGAGCAGTGACACCACCGTGAGGGATCTGAGTCCGCGGCGCGGAAGTTGAACCATGGCCATCACTCACTTCGATTGACATGTCCACTGAAGTTACTGACGAGTTTTCAGAATCGCGACCCTCGCCGAAGGAGTCAACGCTCCGGACAGAGAAACATGAGAATTTCTCATGTTTAATGAACTCGCTTGCTATCAGGAATAGTTGATGGCGACGTCAGCTGTCGGCGCAGCGGCCACGACCGCCGCACAGCCTGCGGGTCAGGCTGCCCGTCAGGCCACGCCCCGGATGCGGTTGACGAGGAGACCGCCGAGGAGGATGACCGCGGCGGCGGCGAGATAGAGGCCCGTGTAACCCCCGAGGTGGGCGATGACCGGTGACGCCACGGCTGGGGCGAGGACCTGGGGACCGGAGTTGGCGATGTTGATGACACCGAGGTCCTTGGCGCGGTCGGTGGCCTCGGGCAGGACCTGGGTGACCAGGGCCTGGTCGACCGAGAGGTAGATGCCGTATCCCGCCCCGAGGACGGCCGCGGCCGCGATGGCGGACGGCCAGGTGTGGATCAGGGAGAGCAGCACCGCCGCTGCGGCCATGACGAGCGAACAGAGGAAGACGAAGATCTTGCGGCGGCCCATACGGTCGGACAGCATCCCGGCGGGGACGGCGGTGAGCGCGGCGCAGAGCGTGTAGATCACCGTGAGGACCAGCACGCCTGTGCCGGGGTCGCCGTAGTGGACGGCGTCGGCGAGGAAGTAGAACAGGTAGAGGGTGCCCAGGGCGTTGCCGAGGTTGATCAGGAACCGGGTGAGCCAGGCCCAGCCGAAGTCGGGGTGCCGCCGGGGACTCACCCAGAGCGAGCGGGCGAAGACCCGGGCGTCGAAGGCGGGGCGCAGCGCCCGGGGCAGCGGCGGCTCGGAGTGGCGGAGCACGAAGGGGAGGGCGAGTGCGACGGTGAGCACGGCGAGGGTGACGTAACCGGAGCGGACGCCCGTGATCAGCAGTGTGGTGATCAGCGCGCCGAGTACGAGGCCGAAGGACTGTGTGAGGCCGGTCCAGCCGGAGACCTGGGCGCGCTGGGTGAGAGGCACACGGTCGGCGATCGGGGTGGTGACCCCGGCCAGCATCGCGTTCAGGCCCGCCTGCGCCAGGCACCAGCCGACGGCGACCCCGGCCACGGTGTGCTGGGTGGCGGTGACCGCCAGGCCCGCCGCCCCGGCGAGTGCGCCGCCGAGGATCCAGGGCCGGCGGCGGCCGAACCGGCTCGTGGTGCGGTCCGACCACGCGCCGGCGAGCGGGTTGGCGAGCACCGCGACGAGCGCGCCGAGGCCGGTGACGAGCGAGAGCGCGTCGTTCTTGTCGTGCGGGTCGATGTGCTCCAGCTGAAGGGGCAGCAGAATCTGAATGGGCGTCATGAACGCCATGAAGACGGCCAGTGTGGCCAGCGAGAGGTTCACCGTCCATCCGGTCCCGACCGGGGCCGCGGGCTCGGCGAAGACGGCGGCGTCGTCCGCTGCGGAGGCGTGGGACATGACGGCTCCGTCGCTCAGGACCGCTGGGAGGCGATCAGGTCGCGGTACCACGCGAAGCTCGCGCGGGGAGTGCGGAGTCGGGTGGTGAAGTCGACCTCGACCAGGCCGAAACGCTGGTGATAGCCCTCGGCCCACTCGAAGTTGTCGAGCAGCGACCAGGTGAAGTAGCCGCGCACGTCCACCCCGAGGGACACGGCGCGGGCGATCGCGGAGACATGTCCGGCGAGGTACTCGATGCGTGCCCGGTCATCGAGCCCGGCCGGCTGCGAGCAGCCGTTCTCGGTGATCCACACCGGCGGAAGGCTGTCGCCGTAGCGGGCCCGGAGGCCGGTGAGCAGTTCCGTGAGCCCCTCGGGGACCACGGGCCAGCCGAACGCGGTCCGCTCGTACGGCTCCACGGGTTCGGCCAGGTCGAAGGGGAGCACGGCGGCGGGGTCGGCCGGAGCGGTGACCCAGGTAGGGTTGTAGTAGTTGACGCCCAGCCCGTCCAACGGGGCGGCGATCGTGGCGAGATCGCCCTCGTGCACGACACCTCTCCACGTCGGGTCCGTCATGCCGTAGGCCGACAGGTCGGGGTAACTCGCCAGCAGCAGAGGATCGTTGAAAAGCCGGTTGTGCAAAGCGTCATAGGCGGAGGCCGCCGCCTCTTCTTTCTCCTGCCGGTTGTCGTGGCGCAGACGGACGGGTGTGCAGTTGTTGGCGATCATTATCCGCCCGCCCGGAACGGCTGCTCGCAGCGCCGCGGTCGCGAGGCCGTGGCCGAGCAGCTGGTGGTGTGCGACAGGCAGCGCGTCCAGCATCAGTGCGCGGCCCGGGGCGTGGACGCCGAAGGCATAGCCGTAAGCCATGTGGACGAAGGGCTCGTTCAGGGTGATCCACCGCTTGACCCGGTCGCCCAGCCGTTCCCCGGCCACCGCCGCGTACTCGGCGAACCGGTAGGCGGTCCCTCGGTCCAGCCATCCGCCCCCGTCCTCCAGGGCCTGTGGCAGGTCCCAGTGGAACAGGGTGGGTATGGGCTCGATCCCGGCGTCGAGCAATGCGTCGACCAGGCGGTCGTAGAAGTCCAGCCCACGTGGCTCGGCCTTGCCCGCCCCGGTGGGCAGGACGCGTGACCAGGAGACCGAGAAGCGGTACGCGTCGAGCCCGAGCCGGCGCATCAGTGCGACGTCCTCGCCGAACCTGTGGTGGTGGTCGCAGGCGATGTCACCGGTGTGACCGTCGCGTACGGCCCCGGGGCGCCGCACGAACGTGTCCCAGACGGAGGCCCCCTTGCCGTCCTCGTCGGCGGCGCCCTCGATCTGGTACGCGGAGGTCGAGGCACCCCATGAGAACCCGTCCGGGAGCCGGGGAATCCGGGTGGCATCGGTGGAGCTCGTCGTCACTGGCGCCTGCCTTCATCGGTGATGCGCGAGTCACCCGGGTCCGGCCGCCCGCGCGCGGTTCCGGGCCGCTTCCGGCGGCCGCTCTTCACCTCCAACGGCAGCCTGGGGAAAGGCTGTTCCGGACCGGGACGCGCCGCCCGAGGTGGGCCGCACGATAACATGAACTGTCGTTCATGTTCTATGGGTCCGACCCGGCCCGGCCCGACCACGACCTGGCGTCGGGCGAGGAAATGCTCCGCCCGGACGCGGCGGGCACCGCGGCAGAGAGCACGGAACACGCTGCGGATCCCGGCCGGCGACGGAGCACGGTGCGCCCGGCCCGGCGGGTCCGGTTTCGGCGCCTGACGGAGGGGCTTCCGCTCGGCCGGGCAGGCCCGCACGGCGGCCGGGCAGAGTCGGGCAGGGACAGGCTGCCGGTGTCAGGACACCCGGGGCGCGGACCGGTCGGCGGTGGCGGCGGGCGTTACGGGCGCACGGCCCGGGATCCGGCGAGCCGCTGACCGCCCCGGTTCACTCCTCCCCGGCCATCAGCCGGCCGCGCAGGTCCTCCCAGTAGGCGTTCAGCATCCGCTTGAGCTCGTCGACGGTTTCCAGGTCCGGTTCGCCATCACTCCTGAACACCTCGTGCAGCACCGCGTTGGCGGACCACACCACCATCCGCGCAGCCCGTTGCGCCCGGTGACCGCCCGGCCCGCCGGTCAGGTGCTCCATGATGCGCCGCAGCCCCTCGGCGATGTGTGTGTTGCTCGCCTCGTCGGCCCGTGCGAGCTCGGGACTGAGGTGCCGCCCGGCCCACAGAGCCATACCACCCGTCTGGGACCGGACGAGCTCGGCGTAGACGCCGACCATCGTGCCGACCGGGTCGGCCAGTTCACCCTCGACCGCACGGTCGACAAGGTCGTCGATGGCGGACTTGAAGGCATCGAGATACCGCTGGCCCAGCGCGTCCACGATGGCGCTCTTGTCCGCGTAGAACTGGTAGATGCTGCCGACCGGAATGCCTGCCTCCTCGGCGATCCGCCGCATCGTCAGCGCCTCGTACCCCTCCTGGGACAGGATCCGGTCGGCCGCCGCGAGGACGGCCTCGACCCGGGCCCGGCTGCGGGCCTGCTGAGGCTGCCTCCGCAGCCGCGATCCCGGCTGCCGCCCGCCCGCTTCCGCCACCACGTGCCCCCGGTCGTCCGATGACGCGAACGTAGCACGCGGCCACGGAGCGGCGGCCGGCCGTACGACCGGCCCGGAAGGCTCCGGCACCCCGACGTCGCCCTCGGAACCGCCGCCCGTTCCGCACCGCACGCGGACACACGTCACGGCAGAGGACCACCGGGTGGTGCTACGCGGCGGTACCGCCCCCGGTGGCATCCTGCCGCTCCTCTCCGTTCCCGGACCCGTCCTTGCGCACTGTGCAGTGGAGCGAGTTGTCCCGCACATCGGCGACGATCGTGTCCCCGGGACCGCTCTCACCGCTCAGGAGCAGCGAGGCGATCCGGTTGTCGAGTTCCGTCTGGATCGTACGGCGCAGCGGCCTGGCGCCGAACTCCGGCTGGTAGCCATGGGCGACCAGCAACTTCTTCGCGGCTTCGGTCACTTCCAGCGTCAGGCCCTGCGCCCGGACCCGGTGCTTGCTCCGGTCCAGGAGGTGTTCGACGATCTCGGACAGGTCTTCCTCGGTGAGGCTGTGGAAGATGATGATGTCGTCGATCCGGTTGAGGAACTCGGGCAGGAACCGTCCCCGGAGATCGTCCATCAGCTCGTCCTTGAGCTCGGCGGCATCGCCCTGGTGGGCGAGGATGCGGTGGGCGCCGATGTTGGACGTCATGATGACCACACAGTGGCGGAAGTCGACGGTGCGTCCCTGCGCGTCCGTCAGACGGCCGTCGTCGAGAATCTGGAGCAGCGTGTTGAAGACATCGGGATGCGCTTTCTCCACCTCGTCGAACAGCACCACGCTGTACGGCATGCGGCGGACCTTCTCGGTGAGCTGGCCGGCCTCTTCGTAGCCGACGTATCCGGGAGGCGCGCCGACGAGCCGGGCGACCGTGTGCTTCTCCTGGAACTCGCTCATGTCGAACCGGATCATGCGGCCCTCCTCGCCGAAGAGCAGTTCGGCGAGGGTCTTGGCGAGTTCGGTCTTGCCCACGCCCGTCGGTCCCAGGAAGAGGAACGATCCCACCGGGCGGTTCGGGTCCCCCATGCCGGCGCGGTTGCGCCGCACGGCTTCGGAGACAGCGGTGACCGCCTCGTCCTGGCCGACGATCCTGGCGTGCATCTCCTCCTCCAGCCCGAGGAGCTTCTCCTTCTCGCTGGCGGTGAGCTGGGAGACCGGGATCCCCGTGCGTCGGGACACGATGTCGGCGATGTCGGAGGCGGTGACGGAGACGACGCCCTCGCGGCGCTCCTCGATGCCCGCGAGCTCCCCCTCCACTCCGGCGATCTGCCGTTTCAGCTCCGATGCCTTCTCGAACTCCTCGCCGGCGACGGCCTGGTCCTTCTCGCGGCGCAGCTTCGCGAGGCGGTCCTCACGGCTGACGACCTCGGTGGAACGGCCGGCGCTGCGCAGCCGTACCCGGGCGCCCGCCTGGTCCATCAGGTCGATCGCCTTGTCCGGCAGGAACCGGTCGCTGATGTAGCGGTCGGAGAGTTCGGCAGCCGCGGTCAGGGCTCCGTCGGCGAATCGGACCTGGTGGTGTGCCTCGTACGCGTCACGCAGTCCTTCGAGGATCTGCACCGCTTCCTCGACGCTCGGCTCGGGGATGAGAACGGGCTGGAAGCGGCGTTCGAGGGCGGCGTCCTTTTCGATGTGCCTGCGGTACTCGTCGATCGTCGTCGCACCCACCACATGGAGCTCTCCGCGTGCGAGCGCTGGCTTGAGCATGTTGCCCGCGTCCATCGCACCCTCGCCGGTCGCGCCCGCGCCGACGACCGTGTGCAGCTCGTCGATGAAGAGGATGATGTCGCCGCCGGACGCCTGGACGTCCTCGATGACCTTCTTCAGCCGCTCCTCGAACTGGCCGCGGTACTGCGCACCGGCCACCATGCCGGACATGTCGAGCGAGACGACCCTCTTGCCCTTCAGGGATTCGGGTACTTCGTCGGCCACGATGCGCTGGGCCAGCCCTTCCACGATGGCGGTCTTGCCCACTCCGGGTTCCCCGATGAGCACCGGGTTGTTCTTGGAGCGCCGCGAGAGGATCTCGATGGTCTGCTCGATCTCCTCGGCCCGGCCGACGACGGGGTCGAGCCGGCCCGCCTTCGCCTCCTCCGTCAGATCGCGGCCGAACTCGTCCAGGGTCGTCGAGGGCTCTCGTCCGGCGGCGGGCGCGCCGTCCGCCCGGGCCGCCTGCTCGGTGCGGCCCCGCAGCTTCTGGGCGTCCATGTCCTCGGCGCGCAGGAACCGGGTGGCACCGGAGTCGGGGTCCTCCAGCAGCGCGCCGAGGATGTGCTCGGGGCCGATGTAGGACACTCCCGCCGCCTGCGAGCCGGCGTAGGCGGCGGCGAGGGTGCGCTTGGCCGCCGGTGTCAGTCCGGGCTCCGCCGACGGTTCGCCCGCCTCCCGGGGCAGCACCTCGGCGATCCGGGCAGCCAGCGTGTCGACATCGACACCGGCCTGGGCGAGGAGTCGCCGCGCGGGGTCCACCTGAGTGGCCGCCCACAGGAGGTGTTCCGTGTCGAGGTCGGATGTCCCGTTCTCCGTCGCCTTCTGCGTGGCCAGACCGAGAAGTTCGTGCGACGACTCCGTGAGAAGGCGGCCGATGGGCACTCGCTGCACGGCAGGTGGCGACGATGCCGGTGACGTACCGAAGAAGCGGTCGAGCATCTCGCTGAAGGGGTCGGACGAACCGAAGGGTGAACCGAACGCCATCGACATGTCAGCTCCTGACGGGCAAGGGGGTTCTCCCACTCAAACCCGATGTCCGAAGCTCCGCAAACGGAGTGGAACCGCCCCGGCCGGGGCCCGTGCCGCAGCTGCGCCGGCGACCGGGACCGAGCGTCGCGTCGTACGGCTGGGCGGGATGCCGGATCCCCGCCAAGGACCCGGTAACTCAGGTTAGGCTTAGCTAACTTCAAATGGGGTGGAGAAGAGATGAGACCGGTCATCACAGAGCGCTCGGACCCGCATGCGCGGGAGGACGCGCATGAGGACGCGGACGCTGATGCGGTTGCGGACGCGGTTGCGGTTGCGGACGCGGTTGGGGTTTCGCGCACAGGGTCACCGACCGGAACCCTGGAACCACAACACCGCACGGTCGTCGTCAAGTTCGGCGGCAACGCCATGGTGGACGCGGACCTGCTACGCCTCTTCGCCCAGGATGTCGTCGAACTGTGGCACGCGGGCCTGCGCCCGGTCGTCGTCCATGGTGGCGGACCCCAGATCAGCACGATGCTCGACCGCCTCGGGCTGGAGAGCCGCTTCGAGTCGGGCCTGCGCGTGACCACCGCGGAGACCATGGAAGTGGTGCGCATGGTGCTGTCCGGCCGCGTCCAGCGGGAACTGGTCGGCCAGATCAACGCCCATGGGCCCTTCGCCGTGGGCATGACCGGCGAGGACGCGCACACGATGACGGCGGTGCGGCGGCCGGCCCTTGTTGACGGCCGCCCGGTGGACATCGGCCTCGTCGGGGACATCGTGGACGTGAACCCGTCCATGATGCGCACCCTCCTGGAACAGGGGCACATCCCTGTGGTCTCCCCCGTGGCCCGGGGCGACGACGGACAGATCTACAACATCAACGCCGACCTGGCCGCGTCGGCGCTGGCCGTGGCCCTGGGAGCGGAGCGGCTGGTCGTGCTCACCGACGTGGAGGGGCTGTACGCGGACTGGCCGCGCAGCACCGAGGTGATCGGGCAGCTGACGGCCGAGGCGCTGGCCGGACTGATGCCGGGACTGGCGAGCGGCATGCTGCCGAAGATGGAGGGCTGCCTGCGGGCCGTCCGGGGTGGCGTACCCCGGGCGCAGGTACTCGACGGCCGGGTGCCGCACGCGGTGCTGCGGGGCGTGCTCGGCGAGGACGGCTCCGGCACCACAGTCGTTCCGGACACCGTCGCCGCGCGGGGCACCGGCGCGGACCGCAGCCTGAGCAACGTCTGACCGTCGGCGACCGCCGGGCGCGGACCGGCGTCCGGCGCCAGGCGACAGAGCGGCAGGTCGGCAGGTCGGCAAAGCGGAAGGCGGAAGGCGGAAGGCGGCAGGCGGCAGGCGGAAGGCGGCAGGCGGCAGGCGGCGCCAGGAAC
This sequence comes from Streptomyces sp. NPDC026062, assembly GCF_055568375.1. NCBI lineage: Bacteria > Bacillati > Actinomycetota > Actinomycetes > Kitasatosporales > Streptomycetaceae > Streptomyces > Streptomyces sp. NPDC026062. The sequence continues at coordinate 166,170 of NZ_JBVHOQ010000007.1, read as the reverse complement.
GGGGAGCCACGGCACCCCATGGCGCCACCGCGCCACCACGCCCGGGGCCCCACGCCATACCGCCCTGGCGCCGACGCCCTACACAGCCCTCGTGAGGACCCTCGCCCCGCGCCCCGGATCCAGTGACTCCACCCAGGACGGGGGCGCCAGGGACTCGGCCGTCTCCGTGAACCCGTAGCGCCGGAAAAGCCGTCCGTCACCGGTCGTCGCGGTGAACAGCGCGCCGAGCGACAGATCACGCGCCCTCGTCACCGCCGTGCGCAGCAGCGCCGCTCCCACTCCGCGCCCCTGCCGGTGCCCGGCCACACAGAAGTTGTACAGCACCCCCGCGAGTGCGCCGCCCCCGGCCGGACCGGCCGGGTACACCCCCAGGGCCACACAGCCGTCCAGGCGGCCTCCGGGCCCCACGGCCACCAGGAAGTCGGCCGCACTGGCGGCGTAGAGCGGCACCGGCCGCTCCCGCAGGGCGCCGGAACCCACGAAGGGCCTTGCCAGTTCGGCGAGTTCGGCAGCATCCTCCGCGCGGCCGAAGCGCACGGAGAACACCGGCGCGTGCCTCACACGCGCCGCGGAAACAGGGCTCGGCGTGGCCGTGGTCAACGCTTTCCTCTCCGGGTACCGCGAACGGACAGCACTGCGGACCGCCACCGTGCCCGGATGCGGGCGCGGTGGCGGTCCGGCAGGAGTTTCAGACGTCCGAGGACGCCGCGAGGGACCGGGGCCGCAGATCGGTCCAGTGGGTCTCGACGAAGTCCAGGCAGGCCTCCCGCGTGTTCTCGTCGAAGGCGACCGTCCAGCCCCCCGGCACCTCCACGAAGGACGGCCACAGCGAGTGCTGGCCCTCGTCGTTCACCAGGACGAGAAACCGGCCGTCGGGGTCGTCGAACGGGTTGGTGCTCATGTGTCAGTACCTCCTCGGGCCCGACGGGCCGGTGACAGCCGCGTCGAGGATGTGTGTCGGTTCGCCGGACCGGCCGGCGTCTCCCCGGGAGCGGGCGTGGAGAGCCCGTTCACGTGAGAGACCGGAGCCAGGAAGGAGAAGCTTAGGTTAGGCTCCCCTAATTGAATGGAGCTTAGCCTTTTCACCTTCCCTCTCACAAGGAGACGTTCATGCCCCCGGTGACCGAACGGATCCACACCGCCGACGCCTTCGCGGCGTACGGACTGCCCGGCACACCCGGCACCGAAGCGTTCTGGGAAGCCGCGCGGGCGCCCGCTTCGGTGCGGGCCGGCGACGGTGGCTGGACCACTCTGTTCCTCTGGCGCGGCTCCCCCGCGAGCATCGGCTTCGAGAGCCGCCCCGAGCCGGTTCCCCTGCTCCGGTGGCTCGACACCGACTGCTGGTACGCCCAGGTGCCCATGCCTCAACGGCTGTGGGCGACCTACCAGTTCCTGGTGGGCGACGCGGCGCACGCCGACCCGTTCAACCCGCTCGGCGCCGGTCCGGACCGCTCGCTCGCCGCGACCCCGGACGCCCCGGCGCAGCCGCACTGGCCGGTCGTCGGCGCCGACGCCGTGCTGCCCCTCCCCCGCACCCGGCTCCGCTGGACCAGCGAGCGGCTCGGCGGACGGCGGACCGTGCGCGTACACCCGTCGGGCGGCGGCGGACCGCTGGTCCTGCTCCTCGACGGGGACGACTGGCTGCACCTTCATCCGGCCATGACCGCGTTCGACTCGGCCGTCGCCGCCGGTGAGATGCCGCCCGTCACGCTGGTCTTCCTTCCGGCCAAGGACCGGGCGGCCGAGTTCACCGGCGGATCCGGGCTGTGGGAGGCGGTCAGGGACGAACTGCTGCCCCTGGTCGCGGAGTCCGGGGTGCCCGCGGACCTGGACCGGCTGGTGGTCGCCGGGCAGAGCCTCGGCGGGCTGAGCGCGCTGCACGCGGCACTGGAGTTCCCGGGACTCGTCTCCCGGGTCGCCTGCCAGTCGGGGTCGTTCTGGTGGACGCCCGGAGTCCATGACCTGACGGATCCCCTCGGCGGCCCGCCCGGCGGCTCCATGGCCGCGCGCCTGGGGGAGCGCCCCGACCTGTCCGGCCTGCGGATCGCCTTCGACGTGGGGGAACACGAGACGGGGATGCTGCCCCACTGCGAGCCGGTCGAGCGCCTGGCCGAAGAGGCGGGCGCGACCGTCCGGGTGTCACGGTCGGCGTCCGGCCACGACCGGGCGGGCTGGCGGCACGCCCTCCTGAGGGACGTCGCCTGGACGCTCGGCTGACAGCCTCCGCTCCGCCACCGCCAGGCAGTAGGCCTCGTCTACCTTGCCACCGCCAGGCAGTAGGCCTCGTCGGTGGCAAGCAGGTTGCGGTGGGTGTCCTCGGCGGTGATGACGCCGTCGTCCAGCACGAGGACCCGGTCGGCGGCATCCAGCACGGCCGGGCTGCTGGTGATCACGACAGTGGTCCGGCCCCGTCGCAGCTTCACGAGGTTGCGCGCGATCAGCTGCTCGGTGACCGCGTCGACGGCCGTGGTCGGGTCGTGCAGCACCAGGACGTCGGTGTCGGCGGCCAGGGCGCGTGCCAGGGACAGCCGTTGACGCTGCCCGCCGGACAGGTTCGCGCCCCGGTCGCGGACCCCGTGATCGAGCCCCGCCCGGTGCAGGGCGACGACATCGGTCAGCAGGGACGCCTCGACCGCCTCGGGAACCATCCGGCTGGTACCCGCCGGATCGATGTTCGTACGGAGGGTGCCCGCGAAGATCTCCGCGTCGTACGGGTTCACCAGCATGTGCTCACGGACCGCCTCGACCGACAGGTCCGCGAGCTCCTGCCCGCTGATCCGTACCGCTCCCTCGTAGGCGTGCGGCGGGACGTTCATGGCCAGGACCGACACGAAGTCCGCCGCCGCGCGGGGCTGGTAGGCAGCAATGGCGACGAACTCACCTGCCGACACGCGCAGTTCAAGAGCGCGCAGCGTCCCGTACCGGACGCCGTCGATCTCCAGGTCCCCACCCCCGGCCGGGCGCCGGGGCCCCGGCGTGGTCACCGCGGGTGCCGCCAGTACCAGGGCCATGCGCTCGGCCGACGCGCGCGCCATCATCACGTACTTGGGCATCTCCGAGAACATCTTCAGCGGTTCCATGATGAACTGCGCGAGGCCCACCGCCATGACGAGTTCCCCGATGGTGATCTGCCCGTCGAAGGCCAGCGCACCCGCCGTCAGGGTCACGGCTGCGGCGAGGACCGCGTTGAGTGCCTGCGCGGTGCCGGCGTACGCACCGTTCACCCTGGCGACGGTGATCGCCTGGTGCTTCGCCTCCGTGCTGACCTTGCGGTAGGACGCGAACGCCGCGTGGTTGCCGCCGAATCCGTGCAGCGGGCGCAGGCCGGTGATCAGGTCGGCGACCTTCGCGCCTGCTCGCGCCACCCGGGCCTGCTGTTCCTGGGTACTGGCGCCGATCCGCTTGGACATCACACTCAGGATCGTCAGGATCACCACCGTCCCCATGATGACCAGCAGTCCCAGCCGGAGGTCCGCCAGCCCCAGCGCGACAGCCGCGACCACCACCGCGACCAGCGAACTGATCAGCAACGGCACCACCTCGATGATGTCGGCGGTCGAGTCGGCGTCCTCGGTGGCGATGGTCAGCACCTCACCGGACTTCAGATCGATGTCCCGGTCCACCGGCTGGAGTCCGCACTCCGCGACCTGCACCCGCCAGCGGTGCGCCTCGGTCGTGTTGGCCTTCTGGAGGACGCGCATCCCGAACCGCCACGACAGCGAAACGGTCGTGATGATCACGGCCAGGGCGCCGATCGCCACCCCGAGCGAACCGGGGCTCCGGTCCTGCAGCGTGTGCTCGACGATCAGGCCGAGCGCGATGGGGAAGGCGGTCTCGCCCGCCTGGTACAGGCCCATGAGGAGGGTGCCCCAGACCATGGCGCCGATGTTGCGGCGCAGCGCGGTCCGGAGGATGCCGGATCCCCGGAGGGGGTGGCGGGTTTCAGGAGTTCGCATCGAGGTGACCGGCAATCGCTTCGGGGGTTCGCAGGGTGAGCAGGTCGCGGATGGTGATCACTGGACCGTACTCCCGGCGGAGCAGCCCGATCAGCCGCACCGCCAGCATGGAGTGCCCGCCGAGGGACACGAAGTCACTCACCGCGCTCACCTCGTCGTCGTCCAGGTCCAGGGCTTCGGCGAAGACCTCGCACACCATGATCTCGGTGTCGGTCTCCGGCGGGCGTTCGGCCACCGTGGTGAGCACGCCCAGGGGCCTGGCCTCCGGGAGCGCCTTCGTGTCGGCCTTCCCGTTCACGGTCAGGGGGATGCGGTCGACCTGCGCGTAGTGCGTGGGGCGCAGGAAGTCCGGCAGCGCGGCGCACACTTCGGCGGCGACGGACGCCAGGCCGGAGCCGTCGAGCACCAGATAGGCGGCCAGCCGGTACGCACCGTCGGCCTGCGGGTCGGGCTGGGCGACGGCGGCGGCGAACCGCACCGCCGGGTGCGCGGCGAACGCGGCCTCGACCTCGCCCGGCTCGACCCGGTGGCCGCGGATCTTGACCTGCTGATCGGTGCGGCCCAGGTACATCAAGTTCCCGTCGGGCCGCCGGGTCACCAGGTCCCCGGTGCGGTACATGCGCTCTCCGGGTGCGCCGAACGGGCACGCGACGAACCGGTGCGCCGTCTGCGCCTGCTGCCCGAGGTAGCCGCGCGCGATGCCGATGCCCGATACGTACAGTTCGCCGGGGACCCCGTCCGGCAGGGGCCGCAGCCACGGGTCCAGGACGTACACCTCGGTGTTGTCGATCGCGACGCCCACCACCGGGTCCGCGCACTCGAAGGTGCCGACGCCGAGGGTGTTGATGGTGTACTCGGTGGGTCCGTACAGGTTGTAGCCGGCCGTCCCCTCGGTCTCCGCCAGCCGCTGCCACAGGGCCGGGGTGACGGCCTCACCGCCCAGCAGCACCAGTGCCGGCCGCCGTCCGGGGTGGTCGAGCAGTCCCTCGTCCACCAGTTGTCGCGCGTACGTCGGCGTCACGTTGATGACGTCGATGCCGTGCTCCAGGCAGTACGCGGCCAGCCGGGGCGCGTCGCGGCGCAGTTCCTCGTCGCAGATGTGCACCTCGTGGCCGTCGGCGAGCCACAGCAGCTCCTCCCACGACATGTCGAAGGCGAACGACACGGTGTGCGCGATCTTGAAGACCCGGTGTCCGTGCTGTGCCAGTACCGGTTCGAAGATGCGGCGCTGATGGTTGATCAGCATGTTGGTGAGGCCCGCGTACTCGGTCACCACACCCTTGGGCCTGCCGGTCGAGCCGGAGGTGAAGATCGTGTACGCGGGATGGCGCAGACGGTCCGGATCGTCCGGCGCGAACGTCCGGTACGGTGCGGCATCGGGCAGCGGCCGGTCCAGCTCGATCAGGTCACCGGTCAGCCGCGAGGACACCGCGCTCACCGTGAGGGTCACGTCGGGCCGGGCCTCGTCGACGATCGCGGCGATCCGCTCGTCCGGGTGATCGAGCTCCAGGGGCACATAGGCGGCTCCGACCCTCAGCACCGCGAACAGCGCCACGATCGAGTCGAGCGAACGCGGGATCGCGAGGGCCACGGTCCGCTCCGGCCCGATGCCGCGCCGGGCGAGCACACCCGCCACCGCCCGGCTGCGGTCCCGGAGCTGGGCGAACGTCATGGCCGAGCCGTGGGCGACCAGGGCGACCCGCTGCGGATCGCGGTCCGCCGCCCGGTCGAACCGGTCGACGACGGTGTCCGTCCCGATGTCCGTACGGGTGGTGGGGCCGGGCTCCGGTGCCACGCCCGGCAGGGCTCCGACCGGGCCGGTCGCCGCGGCCAGGTCCTCCAGCACGCGCAGGTATCCGGCGAGGAGGCGGCGGGCGTTCGCGGGGTCGTCGTCGCGGTGCTCCAGCTTGACGGTGAGCAGCTCGCCGGGCGTGACGACCCAGGTGAACGGGTAGTGGGTGGAGTCGTCGGCCCGCACCGAGGTGATGCCGTGCCTGGCGTTCATCTCGGCGAACGCGTCCAGGTCCAGGAAGTTCTGGAGCACGAACAGATTGTCGAACAGGGCGTCGTGTCCGGCGGCCCGCTGGATCTCGCCGAGCCCCAGGTGCTCATGCTCCATCGCCTCGACCCTGGCCGCCTGGACGGCCGTCAGGTACGCGCCGACGGTGTCGTCGGGCCGGGCCCGCGTCCACATGGGCACGGTGTTGAGCAGCACTCCGACGATCCCGGACAGTCCCTCGCCCTCACGGCCGGAGACGGTCACGCCGAACACCGCGTCGCCGCGGCCGGTGTGCGCGCCCAGCAGGAGGCCGAACGCCCCGGTCAGCACCGTGTTCAACGTGACGCCGTGCGCCCTGGCCGCGTCCCGCAGGAGTTCCGACAGCTCGGCGGACATGGTGTGCACGATCGCGTGCGGCAGTTCGTCCGTGACGGCCGGATTCGGTCCGGCGAGCAGGGTGGGGCCGCTGAGACCTTCGAGATGGTCCGCCCAGAAGCGCTCCGCCGCGGCCTGGTCCTTCGCGGCGAGCGTACGGGCGTAGTCCTCGAAACCGGGCGTGAGCGGGCTCGCGTCCAGGGGTTCGCCCGCGAGGACGGCCCGGTAGGCGTCGAACAGGTCCCGCAGCAGGATCTCGCGTGACCAGCCGTCCCACAGCAGGAGGTGGTAGCTCAGCAGCAGGCGGTCGCGGCCGTCGGGCAGACGCATCACGGTGAGCCGGACCAGGGGCGGCTCACCGGGGTCGAATCCGGTGTCGCGGTCCCTGTCGCGCAGGGCGTCGGCCTCGGCTTCCGTCGCCAGGGTGACCGTGCGGACCCCGACGCGCCGGCCCGCCTTGAGGACCTGGACCGGGTTTCCCCGGTCGTCGGTGGTGAAGCCCGCGCCCACGACCGGGTGCCGGGCGATCACGTACGCCATGGCATCGGACAGGGCTTCGGCGTCCAGGCGGCGGTCGAAGGTGAAGTAGCTCTGCGCGACATAGTGTCCGGCCGTGCCCGCCAGCTGGGCCTGGAAGTACAGACCCCGTTGGAGGGGGGTGACCGGTGCGGTGCGCTCCGCCGTCGTGGCGGCGTCCGCGATGTGCTCCAGCGCGCTGTGCCAGTGCCGGGTGATGTCGTCGGGGATGCCGTCGGCGAGGGTGAAGGCCGCGTGCAGGCTGCCGGTGGTGTCGTCGGTCCAGGCGTTGACCTCGACGGCGTACGGACTGCTCCCTTCCGAGCCGGTGATGTGCGGGGCCTGGGACTCGCCGCCCCTGCCGAGGTAGTTGAACAGCACCTGCGGCCGGCCCGTCAGCAGCGGGGCGGTCTGCGGATTGAGGTACCTGAGCCGGCCGTAGGCGACGTGCCCGTCCTCGTCCGGCTGACGTGCGGCGACTTCGCGCGCCGCTTCGACGGGGTCGGTGTGCGGTGTGAGCCGGACGGGCGCGATGGCGGTGAACCAGCCGACCGTACGGGTGTAGTCGTGGTGTTCCCGCACGGGGATGCGTCCGTGCCGCTCCAGGTCGACCGCGAGATCGCCGGCGGACGGCTGGACCCGGGTCAGAGCGGTGCGGAGCGCGCCGCACAGCAGCTCGGTGAGACCGACACCGAGCACGGCGGGCGCGGTACGCGTCACCCGGTCGCTCACCTCGGGCGCGAGCACGACGGTGGTCTCGCGCAGGCCCCCGACGGAGGGCAGCAGCGCGGGCGCCTCCAGCGTCGTGAGCCAGTCGCCCACTCCGGTCACCTCGGCGGACCTGGCGCCCATCGCTTCGGCGTACTCGGCGTAGGACGTGGTCGGCGGCGCCAGGGGCGCCCCGCTCAGTGCGGTGGCCAGGTCGTCCAGCAGAATCAGCCACGACACCGCGTCGACGGCGAGGTGGTGCACGGCGACCACCAGGGTCCGGCTCGCCGCGAGCCAGGAGAAGGCGATGACGTTCCCGGTCTCGGGGTCCAGGCGCCCCGCGGCCTCGTTCGCCGCGGCCGTCACGTCGTCCGTGTCCGTCGTGACGACGGAGACCTCACGGCCTGGCCCGGTGCGCAGGGCCCACACACCGTGCTCGACCTCCAGCGTCAGCCGGAGAACCGGGTGCGCGGCCACGACGGCGTTCGCGGCGCGTTCGACGTCGGCGAGTCCGGCGCCCTCGGGGACCACCAGCGACCTGGCCTGGGCGAACCGGGCGAGCGGGCCGCCCAGTTCCCGCCTGCGCAGGATGACCGGCGTCGGGAGCAGCGGGCCGTCCTCATGACGGACGGGTGCGACGGCCGAGGTCTGCGGCGTACGCGACTCCAGCTCCCCGGCGAGTGCGCGCGGGGTCTTGAAGAGGAAGACGTCCCGGGGTGCGATCGACAGCCCGAGGGCCCTGGCCCGGTTGATGACGGTGATGGCGAGAATGCTGTCGCCGCCGGCCATGAAGAAGTCGGTGTCGGCGTCCGCGTCCGAGCCCGGAAGGGTCTCGCCGAAGATGCCGGTCAGCGCGGCGAGCACGGAGCCGGCCGGGGCCTCCTGGACGGTGTCCGCCGCGGCGTGCGCGGTCAGGGCCCTGCGGTCCAGCTTTCCGTTGACCGTCAGGGGCAGCGCGTCGACCGTCACCACCCGGCCCGGCACCATGTGCGCGGGCAGCTTCGCGGCCAGGAGGCCGGTGAGGTCGCCCGGCGCCCGGCCCACCACGTGTGCGATCAGGTGGTCGCCGCTGTCCGCCACGGTGACGGCCACGTCGACGACTCCGTCCAGTTCCCTGACCGCGGACTCCACCTCGCCGAGCTCGATCCGGAAGCCCTTGAGCTGGACCTGGTCGTCGGCCCGGCCGGCGAACTCCAGCTCGCCTTCGAGCGTCCGGCGGGCGAGGTCGCCCGTGTGGTACATGCGGGAGCCGTCGCCCGCGAACGGGTTCGCCACGAACCGGCTCGCGGTGAGCCCCGGCCTGCCGAGGTAGCCGAGGGACACCTGGTCCCCCGCGACATAGATGGCGCCCACCCGGCCGGGCGGCACCGGCCGGAGCCGGTCGTCGAGCAGATAGGTGTCGAGACCGGGGATCGGCCCGCCGATCGGGCTGACGTCGGCGTCGAAGTCCTCATCGGTGAGCACCCGGTGGGTGACGTGGACGGTCGTCTCGGTGATGCCGTACATGTTGACCAGCTCGGGCGAGGCCGTGCCGTACTTCCCGACCCAGCCGCGCAGTCGCGCGGGATCCAGTGCCTCACCGCCGAAGATGACACGGCGCAGCGCGGTGACCGGTTCGGGGGCGTGCCGGTCGGCCTCGACGAACCGGTAGAAGGCTGAGGGAGTCTGGTTGAGCACGGTCACTCCGCGCTCGCGTACCAGCTGGTGGAAGTCGACCGGGGAACGCGTCAGCGCATGGTCCGGTACCAGCAGTTCGCCGCCGTGCGCCAGTGCGCCCCACAGCTCCCAGACGGCGAAGTCGAAGGAGTACGAGTGGAACTGGACCCACACGTCGTGCGGGCCGAACTCCATGCCGGGCCGGGTGTTCGCGAGGAGTGTCACCACGGCGGTGTGCGGGACGACGACACCCTTGGGGCGGCCGGTCGATCCGGACGTGTAGATCACGTACGCGGGGTCGTGCGGGTCGGGCGCCGCGCTGTCCGGCACCGGCTCCGCCGTCCGCGGCAGTTCGTCGCCGAGCACGAGCACACGGGCCTGGACACCGGTCCGGGCCAGCAGGCGGGTGAAGCGGTCGCGTTGCCCGGGATCGACGAGAACGGCCTGGGGCGCGGAGTCGGCGAGGATGTACTCCAGCCGTTCGTCCGGGTAGGCCAGGTCCAGCGGTACGTACGCACCGCCCGCGGAGACGATCGCGACCAGGGCCACGACCTGCTCCGCGGAACGCGGGACGGCGACGGCGACACGTCCGCCCCGTCCGACGCCGGCCGACCGCAGGACCTGGGCCAGTTCTTCCTTCGCCGAGGCCAGTTCGCCGTAGGTGAGCGACTCGGCGCCGCCGCCGAGGGCGCACCGGGTGACGGCGACCGCGGCAGGGTCGCGGAGGGCGGCGGCGTCGAACAGCGCGCCCAGGGTCGTCGGGGTGGCCGGTGCGGGCCGCCGGTCGTGCGCGGCCGTCAGCTCCTCGACCGGGGCGTCCGGCCGGGTGAGGAGAGCGGTGAGGACACGGGTGAACGTACGCAGGATCGCCTCGGCGCCCGGTTCCCGGAGCAGCTCACCGTCGTAGATCAGGTTGAAACGCGGCCGGCCGTCGCGGGCGCGCTCGACCACCAGTGTCAACGGGTAGTGCGGGGCCCCCTCGTTCACGATGCCGGTGATGACGAGTTCGTCACCGGGCCCGCGCAGGGCGGTCACGTCGGCCGCCACGTCGAACACCACCAAGGTGTCGAAGCGGGCACCGGCGCCTGTCTGCCGGGTGATCCTCGCCAGCGAGACGTGCTGGTGGGGCAGGACGGCGCTCTGGTGCTCCCGCACCGAGCCGAGCAGGCCGGAGGCCGTCGTGGTCGCATCCCAACGGGCTCGTACCGGGATCGTGTTGATGAACAGGCCCACCATGTCCGCGATGCCGGGGACATCCGCGTCGCGTCCGGACACCGTGGAGCCGAACACCACGTCCCTGCCGTGCAGGAGGCCGCCGAGCGTCACGGCCCAGGCGCTGTGCACGGCCACGCTCAGCGGCACACCGGCCGACCGGGCGGCCGCGTCGATGTCGTCCGCGGGCTCCGCGGCCCTGTCGGCGAACCGGTCGGACGGGGTGTGGCCCTCGGCGACCAGTGAGGGGCCGGGCAGACCGGCGAGCTGGTCACGCCAGACGCGGTCGCTCTCGTCGTCGTCGCGTCCGGCGAGCCAGTGCACGTAGTCGGGGAAGCCGCCCGCCCGGTAGACGGTTCCCGGCCGGTGGTACTCGGCCAGCAGCGTGCGGAGCATCGGATCCACCGACCAGCCGTCGGCGATGATGTGGTGCACGGTCTGCACCAGTACGTTCCGGCCGGAGCCGCCGCGAATGAGCGTGTAGCGCATCAGCGGACCGGTGGCCAGGTCGAACCCGGCGCGGCGGTCCCGCTCGGCGTGCTCGCGGATCCCGGCGTCGGTGATGCCGGGGCGGTCCAGCGTGGTGAAGGGTGCTTCGGTACCGCTCTCCAGTACGGAGACGACACGGCCGTCGGCGAGGGCCGTGAACCGTGCGGCCAGGTTGGGGTACAGCGCGAGCAGCCGGGTGGCGGCGGCCGCGAGCCGTCCGGCGTCCACCTCGCCGTCCAGTGTCAGCAGTTGCTGCTCCACGTAGCTGCCGGCCGAGTCGTCGTCGTAGACGGAGTGGAAGTACAGGCCTTCCTGCAACGGGGTGAGCGGCAGGATGTCGTGCAGCGCGGGGCCGTCGAGGGCGTCGACATCCAACTGCGTCAGCCGCACCCGGGCGAAGTCGCTGGGCGAGTGGCCGCCTTCTTCGAGTGCTGCCAGTCCTGCCATGGCCTCTCGCAGGTATCCGGCGACGGCCGTGATGTCCTCGTCGGTGAACATGCCGTCGGGCCAGGAGATGGTGGTGACAAGTTCGTAGGCGCCGGCCGCCGCCGGTTCCGCGATGAGGTTGAACTCCAGGGCGCGCGGCAGGCGCATCCTCGGGTCGCGCCTCTCTCCCAGCTGTCCCGTGGTTCCGGTGAGCTGCCAGTCCCCCGAGGTGTCCGAGTCGAAACGTCCCAGGTAGTTGAACAGCACCTGGGGCGCGGGCGCCTCGAACCGTTCACCGGCCAGGTACCGCAGGGCGCCGTAGGAGACACCGTTGCTCGGCACCCGGGCGAGGTCTTCCTTGACCGCCTTCAACGCGGCGGCCAGGTACGCGGGTGAGGTGAGGTCGGCCGAGGCACCGGGGTCGACGGTCACCGGGAAGAGGGTGGTGAACCAGCCCACGGTCCGCGAGAGTTCCGGCTCGAAGCCGGCCTCGTCCGCCACGAACCGTCCCTCGCGGCCGTGGCCCTCCAGTTCGATGTGCGCGAACGTCTGGTCCTGGCCGAGGTCGCGGCGCCACCGGGCGAGTGCGACGGCGAGCGCGGTCAGCAGCACGTCGTTGACGCCCGCGTGGAACCTCGCGGGGATCTCGCTGAGCAGCGCGGACGTGATCTCGGGACCGACCGGCACGGTCCGCACCCGCTCCTGGGCGACGGTGTCGGTCTCCGACAGCGCGCGCCTGCCCAGCGGTTCGTCCGGCCCGGGCAGGGGGCGGCCGAAGTAGGCACGGTCCGTGTCGAACGCGGTGCGCCCGAGCAGCTCCGTCCAGCGCCGGAACGACGTGCCGACAGGTGGCAGTTCGACCGTTTCACCCGCGGTGATCTGACGCCATGCCGTGGCCAGGTCCTCCATCAGGACCCGCCAGGAGACGCCGTCGACCACCACGTGATGGACGACCACGACCAGTTGCCGTGCCTCGCGCCGCCAGACGGCGCGCAGCATGACGCCGTTGTCCGGGTCGAGCCCGTCGGTGGCGAGTGCCACGCACGCGTCGAGCGGCCGGTCGCTCTCCTGCCACCCGGCGACGGCGTCGTCCGGCGCCGGAATGTCGAAGCTCCAGCGCTCCCCGCGCACCAGTCCGGCCCGCAGCATGTCGTGCCGCCGGACAAGGGCGGTGAGGATCTGGTCCAGGGCGGCGGCGGTCAGGTCCGCCGGGGTGTTGAGCACCACCGACTGCACGAAGCCGTCGACCGCGTCCGTGGTCCCGCCGAGCCACTGGACGATGGGCGATCCCACGACGGGACCGGTCGGCACGTCGTCGTCCTCGGCCGGGGACACGTCATCGCGGCTCGCGACCGCGGCGAGGGCGCCGACGACGGTGTGGGTGAAGATCTGCCGTGCCGTGACATGGAGGCCGGCCTCGCGCAAGGCGCTCAGCAGGGAGATCGCCAGGATGCTGTCCCCGCCGAGGCGGAAGAAGTCCTGGTCGACGCCGACCTCGTCCAGCCGCAGCACCGCGGCGACGGCTGCGCAGACGACGCGCTCGTCCTCGGTGGCGGGCGCGAGGACCGGTCCGGCCGATGTCACGGGTTCGGGCAGCGCGGCACGGTCGAGCTTGCCGTTGGCGGTGAGCGGGAACTCCTTCATGACGACGGTGTGGGTGGGCACCATGTACTCCACCATGTGCGCGTCGGCCCACGCCCTGACCTCGTCGGCGTGCAGGTCCTCGCTTCCGGCGGCAGGGATCACATAGCCCACCAGATAGGTTCCGCCCGCCGTGTTCTTCCTGGCGACGACGCAACTGTGCCGTACGCCGGGATGCTCCGCGAGGCCCGCCTCGACGTCCTCGATCTCCAGGCGCATGCCTCGGATCTTGATCTGGTTGTCGGCCCTGCCGAGGAAGTCCAGAGAGCCGTCCGGGGCGAACCGGGCGAGGTCGCCGGTCCGGTAGAGCCGGGAGCCGTCGGCTGCGAAGGGGTTCGCCACGAAGCGGGACGCGGTCAGGCCCGGCGCGTTGACGTAGCCGCGCCCCAGGAGGAATCCGCCCACGTAGAGTTCGCCGCCGGCCCCGACCGGGACGGGGCGCAGTTCGTCGTCCAGTACGTACAACTGGGTGTTGGGGTTGGCCTTGCCGATCGATGTCGACAGGCGCTCCGCCGCACCCCGGTAGATGACGTGCGAGACGCCGATCGTCGTCTCGGCGGGGCCGTAGCCGTGGTACATGGGGATGTCGAGGCGGGTACGGAAGCGTTCGTAGAGCTCGGGCGTCAGTACCTCGCCTCCGCACCACACATGGCGCAGGCTGTCGAGCCGTCCGGAGTCCCCCGCCATCTCCAGCAGGACGTCCAGCATGGACGACACCAGGTAGGTGAAGGTGACACGCTGTTCGGCGATCACGCTCAGCAGGTGCTGCGGGTCGCGTTCGCCGCCGGGCCGCAGGACCACCAGCCGCCCACCGCAGACCAGCGGCAGAAAGATCTCGTTGATGGAGATGTCGAAGGACAGCGGTGCCTTGAACAGGGACGCGTCGTCGTGACCGAAGTGCAGGATCTCGTCGACCTGCCACAACAGCCGCTCACTGATGGCTTCGTGGCGGATCATCGCGCCCTTGGGCCGGCCGGTCGAGCCGGACGTGAAGATCACGTACGCCAGGGCGGGGCCGGGGACGGCGACATCGGGGCCCTCGGAGGGGTGGGAGGCGAACCCCCAGTCGTCGAGGTCGACGGCCACGGCATCCGGCTCGCCCGGGCCGCGTTCGCCCGAGCTGTTGAGCTGGAGCACCACTCCGGCGTCCTCGACGACGACGGCCCGGCGCGCGGCGGGCCACACCGGATCGAGCGGCACGAACGCGCATCCGGCCCGGAGCACACCGAGCAGCGCGATGACCATGTCCGCGGAGCGGGCCAGCGAGATACCGACGACCTGTTCGGCGGTGAGTCCGCGCTCGATCAGATGGTGCGCCAGCTGACTTGCGTACGCGTCCGCTTGACGGTAGGTCAGCGTGCGGTTGCCGGCGACGATCGCGACGGCGTCGGGCCGGGCCCGTGCCTGTTCGCGGAACATCTCCACGATGGTCGGGCGGACCCGGTCCGCCTCGGTGTCGTTCCACCGGGCCAGGGCCTCGATCCTCGTGGCGACACCGGAGGGGCCGATGGTGCCGAGGGGCCGGTCGGGGAAGTCGGCGAGGTCGTCCAGGGCGAGCTGCGCTTCGGCGGGCGTGACGCCCTCGGGTACGGCGATACTGCGGCCGTCCGCTTCGACTCCCCAACTCCCCTCTGCCGGACCGCTGTTGTCGACCCATCCGAGGACGTCGGCGAACAGGGTGGCGGGGGTGAGGCCGATTCCTTCGGGGCTCCTGCCGGTCGCCCAGTAGGACAGGGCGACGGCGCAGGCCGCGGCGACGGTCCGGTCGCCGTAATCGCCGGTTCGCCGGCGCAGGCCCGCGAGGGCCACGTCAGAAAGCAGTACGGGACGAGCACCCGGTTCCAACATCGAAGACTCCGCTTCCCATCCGAGGTATGCGACTTAGCCTAGCCTAAGTAAGGCTTACCTAACTACCTTCTCGCCAGGCCAGCCACAGTCGCGCGTACCGGCCCCCCAGAGCCACCAACTCCTCGTGTGTGCCCTGTTCCACGACCCGTCCCGCATCCAGCACGGCGATCCGGTCGGCAGCCATCGCCTGGGTCAGCCGGTGCGCCACGAACAGCGTGGTCCGGCCCGCGCACGCGGCAAGCACGCCGCGCTCCAACTCGGCCGCGCCCTCGCTTCCGGCCTCTGCCGTCGACTCGTCCAGGACCACCACCGGAGACCGGGACAGCACCAGCCGGGCCAGGGCGATCTGGGCGACCTTGGTGACGTCCAGGCGCTCACCGCCCTCGCCGACCAGCGTGCGCAGCCCGTCCGGCAGGGCCTCCGCCCACCCGCCCGCACCGACGGTCCGCAGCGCGTCCATCAGTTCGCCGTCGGTCGCCTCCGGTGCGGCCAGCCGCAGGTCGTCGGCGAGCGGACCCGAGAAGACATGTGTCTCCTGCGTCAGAATGCTCACCAGGGCCCGCGCCCCCGCCTCGTCCAGACCGGCGAGGTCGTTCGGCCCGATGCGCACCGAGCCGGCCTGCGGTGTCCCGATGCCCGCGATCAGTGCGGCGAGCGTCGACTTGCCCGCACCCGTCGCCCCCACCAGCGCGAGCGAACCGCCGGCCGGAATCGTCAGGTCGACATCCCTCAGGACCGGATCCTCGGTGTCGGGATAGCTGAACGTCAGCCCCTCCACCGTCACTTGGTACGGCGCGGAGTCCGCGGGCGGCACGGCGGCATCGCCCACGAGGCGGTCCTCCGCGTCCTCCCCGAGCACCCCGACCAGCCGGGTCAGGCTGGCGCCGGACTTCTGCGCCTCGTCGAAGGTGAACATGATGGCACCGAGCGGGGTGAAGAGCCGGTGGAACATCAGCGGGGCGGCCGCCACCTCACCGAGGGTGGCCGCGCCCCCTTCCAGCAGGGCGTATCCGACCAGGAGAATCAGGACCAGCCCGATGAACTCGGCGCGGTTCTCCCGGCCGACGAAGCGGCCGAAGAACCGGAACACCTCGATGCCGAGCTCACGCACCCGCCAGGACTCGTTCGTGACCTTTTCGCGGAACGCCCCCTCCAGGCGGTACGCCCGGACCGTTTCGATCCCGTTCAGGCCACTGATCAGCGCCTGCGCCCGGTCGGCCTGAGCCGCCCTTTGCTTCCGGTACAGCGGCGCGGACCGGGGAAGATACCACCGCAGCGCCAGCGCGTACGCGGGCAGCGCACCGGCGCCGGCCAGACCGAGCCGCCAGTCGAGACCGAACATGCCGGCCGTGGCGATGGCGACCAGCACGCCGGCCGTGAACACGGTCGGAATGGCCGACCGGATGCCCCGGGACAGCACGGCCACATCGTCGCCCACCCGGGACAGCACGTCCCCGCGGCCGACCTGCTCGATCCGCGCACTCGGCATCCCCAGCACCGCGCGGACGGCGCTTTCCCGCAGCCGGGCGAGCAGGTCCGCGCCCAGCCGTCCGATCAGATACGTCGATCCGGCGGTGGCCGCCGCTCCGAGCAGCGCGGCGGCCACCATCAGCGCCCCGATCCTGACGAGGAGCGAACGTGGTTCACCCGCGACCACCCCGTCGACCACCTGACCGAGCAGGAGTACCGGAAGCACCTGGAGCGCCGCCCCGGCCACCGTGGTGAGCACGGTGGCGGTGGCCAGCCACGGCACCTCACGGCAGTGTGCAGTGATCCACCGGGTGGCCTCACCCCCGGTCGCCGTGCGCAGGGTCGCCGGGGCGGAACGGGTGCCGGTGGCGTTCACACGCGGGCCGGGACGGGCCGGCCGAGGGTTCCGGCCGACGTCACTGGTCGACCGACTTGACGAGCTCGTCGATCGCGTACGGCATCGACAGCAGGGTGCCCTGGGAGATGGCCGCGCCGACTGCCGGTCCCTCGCTGTCGAGCAGGTACGACACCCTGCCCTCCTTGACCACGGACAGGTTGCTGAAGAGCTCGGACTTCTTCAGCGCCTCCTGGTCCGCCTTGTCGTTGATGACGAAGACACGGTCGACGTCGACGAGGTCCATGCGCTCCGGGGAGAGCGTCGTGTAGAACTTGCCGCCCGCGATCTTGTCGATCTCCGTCGCACCCTTGAAGCCGATGCCCGTCACCAGCCGTCCGCGTACGTCGGTGGTGGTGAACGGCGCCACGGACTTCTCGTACCAGGACAGCGCCACACCGGTCTGCTTCGCGAACTCCGGGTGGGCCTTAGCGGCCGCGTCGAGCTGCGCCTGAACACCCTCCACCATCTTGGTGCCTTCGGCCTCCTTGCCGAGCGCCTTCGCGATGTGGATCGCGTTGTCCTGCCACGGCGCGCTGAAGGGCTCCTTCTCGGCCTTGGTACGGCCCACCGTCGGGGCGATCTTCGAGAGCTTGTCGTACGCGGCCTGGTCGACCTCGGAGTAGACCGCGATGATCAGGTCGGGCCGAAGGGCGGCGATCTTCTCGTAGTTGGGGCCCGCGTCACCGTTCTTCATGATGACCTCGGGGCGGGCGTCACCCCACTTGTCCTTCACCCAGGGCCACTGGGTGTTGATGTCGGGGCTCTTGCCCGCCGGGTTCGGATACTGGTCGACCATGCCGACCGGCTTGATCCCGAACGCCAGGATGGTCTGGTCGTCCGTGTAGCCGACCGAGACGACCCGCTGGGGCGCCTTGGTGATCTTCGTGGATCCGAACGCGTGCTCCACGGTGACCGGGAACGCGCCGGAGGATGCTGCCGGAGCCTTGTCGCTCGCCTTGTCCGTGTCGTCCGTCGAGTCGGAACCGCATCCCGCCAGGAGACCGATGCCGAGGGTCGCGGCGGACACCGTCGCCGCAAGCCGCCGCCAGGACTTCGTGAGCATCGTTCTATGGGTGAGCATCCGGAATCCCTTGCTTTCGTACTGTCCACTGAGCCCCGACATAAGGGCAGCCAAACCTTACCGCGATCGAATGAGGGCAGCCTAGCCTAACCACGCTATTCGCCCTGTCCGAAACCTAGTTGAGATGAACGTGGGTACGGCCGATCGGAACGATGAGCGGCCGGTCGCCGACCGGATCGTCGATCACCATGGCGCGCAGCCCGAAAGCCTCGTGCAGCAGCTCGGCGGTGATGACGTCACGGGGGTGCCCCTGCGCCAGGATCGCTCCGTCCCGCATCACGACGAGGTTGTCGCTGTACCGCGTGGCCAGATTGAGGTCGTGCAGCACCATGACCACGGTGCATCCCGACTCGTGCAGGTCGTCCACCAGGTCGAGCACATCGACCGCGTGCGCCAGGTCGAGGTAGGTGGTCGGTTCGTCCAGCAGCAGCAGGTCGGTGCCCTGGGCCAGAGTCATCGATATCCAGACGCGCTGGCGCTGTCCGCCGGACAGCGAGTCGACGGGGCGGTCGGCCAGTTCGGACACCCCGGTCATGGCCAGTGCCTTCGCCACGACGCCGGCGTCGTCCGACGACCACTGCCTCAGCCAGCTCTGGTGCGGATGGCGCCCTCTGGCGACCAGGTCGGCCACGGTCAGCCCCTCCGGGGCGACGGGGGCCTGCGGAAGCAGGCCGAGCTTCTTGGCCACGTCCCTGGTCCTGAGCGCGGCAATGTCCTCCCCGTCCAGCACGACCGCCCCGCCGGCCGGCTTGAGCAGACGGGTCAGGGTGCGCAACAGGGTCGATTTCCCACAGCCGTTGGGACCGATGATCGTGGTGATCACGCCTGGCGGGATCTCGACGTCCAGACCGTCGATGACGGTCCGGCCCCCGTAGCCGACCGTGACGCCTCTGGCCGCCAGCCGTGCGGCGTCCCTGCTCGCCGGCTCGGCCTCGGTGATGGTGTGGTGAACGGCCACGGGCCCCCCTCTGTCCGGGTAGTGCAACTCGTCTGTCATCTATCTGAGGTTCGCCCGCACCAGCAGGTACACCAGGAACGGACCGCCGATCGCGGCGGTGACCACGCCTACCGGGAGGCCGATCGGCAGCGCCGAGCGCGCCACCAGATCGGATCCGGTCAGCAGCAGTGCGCCGACGAGTCCGGAGGCCACCATCGGCGGCGTCGGGCACCTGGCCAGACGCATCGCCACCTGCGGCGCCACCAGCGCCACGAACGGGACCGGGCCCGCCGCGCTCACCGCCACCGCGGCCAGCAGCACCGCACAGAGCAGCAGGACGGCCCGGACCCTCGTGTACCGGACGCCGAGCCCGGCAGCGACGTCGTCACCGAGGTGCATCGGCTTGAACTGGAAGGCCACGCAGGCCACAACGGCCAGCAGGACGAGCGAGCACCAGAACGCCACCCGGACCTCGTCCCACGAGCGGTTGTCCAGTGAGCCGACCAGCCAGGCCTGGGCCCGCGCCACATCCCTGATGTCGGCCGAGACCAGCAGCCAGGTCGAGACCGCCTCCGCCATGGCGCTCACCGAAATACCGATGAGAATGAGCCGGAAGCCGTCGATCCCGCGCCGCCAGGCCAAAAAGTACACCAGCAGTCCCGTACCGAGACCGCCGGCGAGCGCCGCCCCGGACAGGCCCACAGCGCCGACGACCGCCGCGCTGGCCCCGCCCGACACCGTCACCAGGAGCACCGCGACCACACTCGCACCCCCGGTGATCCCGAGGATGTCCGGACTGGCAAGGGGGTTGCGCGCGACGGACTGGGTGATCGCCCCGGACACCCCGAGCGCGATCCCTACCACGAGGCCGGCCAGAGCGCGCGGCATGCGCAGATCCATGATCACGAACTCGTCGACCTGCTCGCCCCTGCCGAAGATCGTGGCGATCACCCGGGACAGACCGATCGGGAAGTCCCCGACACCGACGGAGAGGCAGAACACCAGAAAGGCCGCAGCCGCCAGCACCAGCGTCACCAGCACGATCCAGGGCCGCCATACGAACGACACCTGGCCGAACCGCACGCCCGGCGCCAGCGAGGGCTTCGTCTCTGTCACGTTCACGCGCTCCTGAACTTTCCACGCCACACCAGAACCGCGAAGAACGGGGCGCCGAGGAGGGAGACGACGACACCCGCGTCCAACTCGCCCGGCCTCACCACCAGTCGGCCCACGATGTCGCAGACCAGAAGGACCACGGCTCCGAGGAGACCCGCGTACGGCACCAGCCATCGGTAGTCCGGCCCGGTCACGTAGCGGGCCAGATGAGCGACCATGAGCCCGAGAAACGCGATGGGCCCGCAGGCCGCGGTGGCCGCGCCCGCCAGCAGGGTGATGGCGAGAATGCCGACGGTCCGGCTCAGCGCGATGTTCACACCCAGCCCTCGCGCCACGTCGTCACCGAGGTTCAGCAGGTTGAGCGAGGGCAGCATGATGAGCGCCAGGACCAGCCCGACCGCGACGAACGCGGTCACCGGCCAGATGACTTCGAAGCCGACGCCGGCGACGGATCCGGCGTTCCAGAACCGCAGCGCGTTCAGCGACTTCTGGTCCGACAGCGCGACAGCGGTCGTCATGGCCGCGAGGAACACGGTGATCCCCTGACCTGCCAGGGCGAGCGTCAGCGGATTGCCGGCGCCCCTGCCGATGCTCGCCAGTCCGAACACGACGACACCGGCCGCCGCCGCGCCCAGGAAGGCGAACCAGACGTACTGGAAGGGATCGGTGAACCCGAACACGGCGATGGCCGACACCACGGCGAACGAGGCTCCCGCGTTCACCCCCAGCAGCCCGGTGTCCGCGATCGGGTTGCGCGTGTACCCCTGGATCAGGGAACCGCCGACCCCCAGAGCGATGCCGGCCACGACGGCCAGCACCGTCCGGGGCACCCGCACGGTCTGCACGATGAGCCGGATCCCGGTGAGCCGCTGATCGGATTCCGGTGCCGCGAAGAGCCCGTGCCACACCTCTGCCGGACTCAGCGCCCGCGTACCCACGGCCAGCGACAGTGCTCCCGTGATCACCAGGATCGCCAGGAGCGCGGCCAGCCCCACAACCCGCCTTCGGCGAGCCGTCATTGTGCCCCGGGGAGCGGAGCGCTCAACTGCAGTCGTGCTCATGTCGGCGTACGTTATCCCTTTGGTCCGCTCGGACGGCACGGTGGTCCATGCCGTGGTGACCGCTTCAGCGCGGGGAGCCGCCCGCTACCGGCTGCGCCTCGCCGACGGCGGGTTCGGCACCCCGGCCGAGCAGCGAGTCCAGGATCTCGCCGACCCTGATCGCGGTGTTGGACAGCAGGGCCGATGTGATGCCGTGCGTGTGCTCCGTCCCCCCCTGGAGGTAGATGCCGCAGCGCAGGGCGGGGTCCGTCGCGATGCGGTAGTCCCGCTCGACGCGTACACGGCCCTCCTCGTCCCGCAGACACCGCTCCGCGACGTCACCCAGCAGGCCGAGCGGGTCGGCGGGGCTGTAGCCGGTGGCGAGCACCACGACGTCGGCGTCCAGGACGGTCTCCTCCCCCGTGACGAGGGAGCGCACGGTGGCGCGGGCGTGGTCCGGTGTCTCCTTCACCTCTTCGAGGCGGGACACGTTGAGGAAGCGCAGCCGCTCCGTGCCGAGGACCTTCTCCTGGTACATCTGGCGGTACAGGTCGTCGATGAGATCGATGTCCACCACGGAGTAGTTGGTGTTTCCGTGGTAGTCCATCAGCTTGCGCTTGACGCCCTCGGGGGCGGCGAAGTACTCGTCGACCGCCCCGGGGTCGAAGATCTTGTTGGCGAAGCTGCTGTCGTCGGCGGGGCTGTAGCCGTAGCGGGAGAACACCGCGCAGATCTCGGCCCCGGGGAAGCGGCGGTGCAGATAGGCGACGTTCTCCGCGGCGCTCTGCCCGGCGCCCACGACCACGAACCGCGAGGGCAAAGTTCCCTCCAACGTGCCTACCTTGGCCAGCAGTTCGGAGTTGTGCCAGACACGGTCGCCGCGCTCCACACCCTCCGGCACGAGGGGCCGCAGGCCGGTGCCGATGACGAGGTTGCGGGCGCGGTGAACCGTGAGCCCCTCCCCCGACCGGACCGTCACGTCCACGAACTCCACGGCTCCGTCGTCAATGACGGGTGTGACACCGACGACCTCGTGGTCGTAGGAGACCATGCCGTCGACCTGCGCGGCCGCCCATTCGAAGTAGTCGTGGAACTCCACGCGCAGCGGGAAGAGGTTCTTGTGGTTGATGAAGTCGATCAGCCGCCCCTTGCTCTGCAGATAGCAGAGGAAGCTGTACTCGCTGGACGGGTTCCGGAGCGTCACCAGGTCCTTGAGGAAGGAGACTTGCATCGTTGCGTCATCGATGAGCATGCCGCGGTGCCAGCCGAAGCGCGGCTGTTGCTCGAAGAAATGAGCACTGACCGCCTCCTGGGCGCCACTGCGTGCGTTGTGCTCACTGATTGCGATCGCCATGGCCACATTGGACGGCCCGAAGCCGATGCCAATGAGGTCGTGGACCGGTGGTGCGTCGCCAGGACGAACCTGTGACATGTCACTCCCATCGTGCGGGGAAGCCGCCTGTCAGGTGTGGAGAAAGCGCGAGAGACGGGCACGCCGACGGAGCGACCCGGTGGAACTTAGGTGAGCCTAAGCTAATCCTGTGATGCTGTCGATAGGCCGGCGCCACACAGGGGCGCACGACGACCGCCAACTGGAAGGCGTCATGCGCCCATTGCGAGATAAGGTAAGCCTTGCTTTACTGGCTCTCGCTCCATTCCCAGCCTGAGGAGGAACCCCTATGCGGGTCGTCATGTTCGGTTACCAGACCTGGGGGCACCGCACCTTGCAGGCCCTCCTGGACTCCGAGCACGACGTGGCGCTGGTCGTGACGCACCCCCGGAGCGACCACGCGTACGAGAAGATCTGGAGCGACTCCGTCGCCGACCTCGCCGAGAAGCACGGCGTTCCGGTACTGATCCGCAACCGCCCCGATGACCAGGAGCTGTTCGACCGCCTCAAGGAGGCCGACCCGGACATCATCGTGGCCAACAACTGGCGGACCTGGATCCCTCCGCGCATCTTCGCGCTGCCGCGCCACGGCACGCTGAACATCCACGACTCACTGCTGCCGAAGTACGCCGGCTTCTCGCCGCTGATCTGGGCCCTGATCAACGGCGAGCGCGAAGTGGGCGTCACCGCGCACATGATGAACGACGAGCTCGACGCGGGCGACATCGTCCGCCAGGAAGCGGTTCCGGTCGGTCCGGCGGACACCGCGACCGATCTCTTCCACAAGACCGTCGACCTCATCGCCCCGGTCACCACCGGCGCGCTCGCCCTCATCGCCGCCGGGCAGACGGAGTTCACCAAGCAGGACCGCTCCCTGGCAAGCTTCTTCCACAAGCGCTCCGCCGAGGACATCCGCATCGACTGGACCTGGCCGGCGCAGGACCTCGAACGCCTGGTGCGCGCCCAGTCCGCGCCGTACCCCAGCGCCTTCGCCTTCCACAAGGGCAAGCGGCTGGAGATCGTCACCGCAGTGGTGTCCCAGGGCCGTTACGGCGGAACGCCGGGCCGTATCTTCTACCGCGAGGGCGAGGGCGTGGTGATCGTCGCCGGTGCGGACGCCCGCACGGGGCGCAACCACGGCCTGGCCGTGACGCGCGTGCGAACCGAGGACGGGCAGGAGATGCCCGCGGCGGAGTACTTCACCTCCATGGGCGGATACCTGACCAGCCGTCCCTGACGCACCGGGTACCCCGGCGGGCACGGCGGACGGCCCCGCTTCCGGCGAGCCCGTCCACCGTGCCCGTCAACGCGGCGCACACGCAGGCCCCTTGGCTCCTCAGCGGGCTGTGGCGACCAGGCGTCGCAGTGCGGCCCGGGCGGGCGGGCCCCAGGTGGCCTTGCCGCCTGGGCGGCCGTGGACGCCGGCGTCCCCGACGAAGATGCCGGCGAGGGCCTGCGCCACGGCCCAGCCACGCGCGCGGCGCAGGGTCGCCGCGTCGACGGCCGGCTGATAGGTGTCATGGAACCTGTCGACTCCGCCGTCCGGCAGAAGCACCCAGGGAGCGGCCAGGTCGCAGGCCGGATCCCCCGAACAGAGATCGCCGAAGTCGATCACGCCCGAGATGGTGCCCTCGGCGGTGAGGACGTTGGCCGGGTGCAGGTCGCCGTGGAGCCAGAGCGCCGGGCCCGTCCACTCGGGTGCGGCGACGGCATCCTCCAAGACCGCGCGCACGGCGTCCGGTTCGGGGATCAGCTTCTGCTCGGCGGCCGTTGCGATCGTCCTGAGGAGGTCCTCGAAGCGGGCGGACAGCGGCCCGCCCCGGCCGAAACGGCCGGCCGGCGCCGCCTCGGGGGCCGGGAGGTGAAGGGCGCTCAGAAAGCCGGCCAGGGCATCGGCCGCGTCCGTCGTCCTGGTGGCGGGGATCCGGTCGGCCGGGTCGCCCGGCACCCAGGTGGTGACGATCCAGGGCCTCGGAAACCGCTCGGATGGCTCACCGAGGCGCTGCGGGACGGGAATCCGCAGCGGCAGGACCGGGGCGAGGACCGGCAGCCAGGTGTGCTCGTCGCGCAGCATGACATCCGCCGTCCGCGTCGCCCAGGGCAGCCGGACCGCCAGGTCGTCGCCGAGCCGCCAGAGCTGGTTGTCCCACCCCCGCGCACCGAGCCGCACGGGGCGGTCGGCAAGATCGGGGTGCTGGTCGCGCAACAGGTCACGTACCAGCTCCGCGGTGATCTCCATGTCGGTGTGTGTCATGCCGCCCCACGGTAGCCGGATCTTCCGCGGGCACCGCGGCCGGTCGTTTCGTACGGGCCGGGGCAGCCGGTGCCGGAGGTACGGAGACATCCCGGAGGGGCGGAGACGCCTCCGGCCGACGCCGGAGGCGGGGAGCCACTTCCTGTCGGTGCCCGGCTGCCCGGGATCACGTCTGCGCTGTGCGGTGTCCCGCGTAATCCGGTGGAACGGCGCGACGCCCGCGGCGACAATCGCCGCATGCGTGAAGTCGAACTGTCCGACGGAACCGTCACTCTGTCCCCGCTGTGCCCGGACGACGCGGAGGCGCACCTCGCGGGCGAGGACGAGCTGCTCGTCCGCCGGCTCAACGGCGGTCCCGGGACGCGCGAAGGCGTCGAAGCGTATGTCCGGCACTGCCGGGAGCAGTGGGAGAGCGCCGGGCCGTTGCGGGCCTTCGGCATCCGGGCGGGCGCGGACGGAACACTCGCGGGGACGGTCGACCTGAGGTTCACGGGAGAGGACACGGCTCCCGGTCAGGTGAACGTCGCGTACGGCCTCTACCCGTCCTGGAGGGGACGCGGCCTGGCCACCCGCGCGGTCCTCCTGGTGAGCCGGTGCGCGGCGCGTGAGGGCGGGTAGGAGGCGGTGATCCAGGTGGAACCGGACAACATACGGTCCGCCGCGGTCGCGCGGCGGGCGGGATTCGCTCCCGTCGGACGGGCCCGCTCGGGGGACGGCACACGGTGCGACCGGTACGTACTTGACCTGCGCTTCCCTACCGACGCCGCCCCGCAGGCCGGCGCCTTCTGACGCAAAGGCCCCGGTCCCCGCGGTGCGAAGCTCCGCGGCATGAGGAATATGCGGTGCGCGGGGAGCGGCCGGGGTGCGACGGAGTTCCGTCCGGGCGCACAGTTGAGAGGGAGAGCAGGCGGCCAGGCCGCTATGCCGATGTCGGCTTGCCCCACCCCCCGAGCACCGCCCCGAAGGAGTTCTCGATGCCGGCCCTCGGAATGACGACGCCGGTGACCGGCGCGCCCTGCTGGGTGAGCCTGGTGACGCCCGATCCGCGTGCGGCCCGGTCGTTCTACGCACGGGTGATGGGGTGGGGATTCCGCGACAGCTCCCTCGGACGCGACTTCTCGGTCGCGACGGCTCACGGCGAGCCGGTGGCGGGGATGGGGTACTGCCACGGCCACGGGCTCGACGCCCGCTGGACGCCGTACTTCGCGGTGGCCGATGCCGACGAGACGGCCGACCGTGTCCGGGAGCGGGGTGCCACGCTCGCCGTGGGGCCCGCGCGGCTGGGTGACGGGCGTGCCGCCCTGGCGGCGGACCGCGACGGCGCCGTCTTCGGCTTCTGGGAGGGGCCGGCCCTGGCCTGGACCGTGGGCCGGGGCAGCGCGCCCGCGCATCTGGACCTCAGGACGCGTCATGCCTTCGAGGCGGCCATCTTCTACGCCGAGATCTTCGACTGGGCGAGGCCGGACGGCGGCTGCACGGTGGCCTACGCACAGGACCACGTCAGGGTGCAGGTGGCCGGGCACACCGTGGCCACCGTGCGGGGCGGGGGCGTCGAATCCACCCCGGACCCGAGGATGCGGCCGCGGTGGGTGGTGGACTTCCATGTGGCGGACAGCCGGGCGGCCGCGGCGGCAGCCGATGCGGCGGGCGGCGACTCCTCACCGGCTCCTCCCCCGCTCGGCTGCTCGAAGGACGCCTTCGTCATCCGTGACCCCGCCGGCGCGCTGTTCACCGTCTCGGGCCCGGACGGGGCGTGACGGAGGGGTCCGTCCGGTCGCGGCGGGGAGTCAGTGGCTGGTGAGTTCCCCGCTGAGCTTCCCGTGCAGATCGGCGCTCGGACTGTTGAAGCCGATGATCTCGACGGTCTTGCCGCGCTGGGCGTACTTGGTCTCGACGGCGTCCAGGGCGGCCACGGAGGAGGCGTCCCAGATGTGGGCCGCGGACAGGTCGATGACGATCCTCTGGGGGTCGCCGGCGTAGTCGAACCGGCCGACGAGATCGTTGGACGAGGCGAAGAACAGCTCTCCGTTCACGGAGTACACCACGCTGGTGCCGTCGGGGTCCGTGACGGCGGTGACGTCCGCGAGGCGGGCGACGCGCTTGGCGAAGATGACCATCGCGGTGACCGAGCCGACGACGACACCGATGGCGAGGTTGTGGGTGGCGACGACCACGGCCACGGTGATGACCATGACGGCGATCTCACCCGGGGGCATCCGCCGGAGGGTCTTCGGGGCGATGGAGTGCCAGTCGAAGGTCGCGAACGACACCATGACCATGACGGCCACCAGGGCGGCCATGGGAATGTCGGACACCACCGGGCCGAAGACGATGCACAGCACCATCAGGAAGGAGCCGGCGAGAAAGGTGGACAGCCGGGTGCGGGCTCCGGAGACCTTCACATTGATCATCGTCTGGCCGATCATCGCGCAGCCGCCCATGCCGCCGAAGAATCCGGTGACGATGTTGGCGATGCCCTGGCCGATGGACTCGCGTGTCTTGGAGGAGTGGGTGTCGGTGATCTCGTCGACCAGTTTCGCGGTCATCAGCGACTCCATCAGCCCGACCAGCGCCATCGCGAGCGCGTAGGGGGCGATCGTCGTCAGGGTGTCCATGGTGAACGGGACGTCCGGCAGCCCTGGCACCGGCAGCGAGGACGGCAGGGCGCCCTTGTCCCCCACGGTCGGCACGGCGATCCCCGCCGCGATCGTGATGACGGTGAGGATGACGATGGAGACCAACGGCGCCGGGATCACCCGGGTGACCTTCGGGAAGAACACCATCAGTGCCAGGCCGCCGATGATCAGCGGGTACACGGCCCAGGGCACGTCGTGCATCTCGGGCACCTGCGCCATGAAGATCAGGATCGCCAGGGCGTTGACGAAACCGACCATCACCGAACGGGGTACGAACCGCATGAGCTTCGCGACCCCCAGCGCGCCGAGCGCGACCTGGAAGATCCCGGCCAGGATGACGGCGGCGATCAGGTAGCCCAGGCCATGTTCCCGGTTGAGCGGCGCGATCACGAGTGCGACGGCCCCGGTGGCGGCGGAGATCATGGCCCGGCGGACACCGACGACCGAGATGACCACAGCCATGGTGAACGAGGCGAACAGGCCGATCGCCGGGTCGACGCCCGCGATGACCGAGAACGAGATGGCCTCGGGGATCAGCGCGAGCCCGACGACCAGACCGGCCAGCACCTCGGTACGCCAGACCTTCGGGTCGGACAGCCAGTCGGGCTTCAGGCCGCGCAGGACCGCGGCGGGCGTCATGACGGAAGAAGACAAGGAGGTAAGTACCTGTCGTGCTCGGGCAGCCCCCGCCCGGCAGGCCGGGGCGTGCGGTAGAAGGAGCGAAGGAGCCGGGCCGGCACCCCGCACCCGGCCCCGACGGGCCGGAAGTCGAAGGGAGGGACGGAGCGCGGGCGCACGGCCGCGCGGCTCACATCCGGGAGCCGGGACTCAGGGCGGGCAGGCGGCGGCAGTCGGCACTCCGGGCTCGCGCACGCTCACTCCTGCAGGAATCGGATCCTCGTCGGGGCCGCCATCGGCCCCGGAACGGCAGGACGAAACGGACGAACCGTTTCTCCCGTCGACAACTCTACCCTGACGTTAGAGTAGAGGCGGGTGGCGGCCGCGCGGACGGGGCCTGCCACGAGGAGAAGGGCCAGGAGCACGGGCGTGGACGACAAGCACATGCAGATCGGCGAGGTCTCGGCGCGGACCGAGCTGTCCCTGCGCACCATCCGCCATTACGAGGAGACGGGGCTCGTCGTTCCTTCCGCCCGTTCGCAGGGCGGCTTCCGGCTCTACACCGAGAGCGACATCCAGCGGCTCATGGTCATCCGCCGGATGAAGCCGCTGGGTTTCACTCTCGACCAGATGCGCGACCTGCTCGACGCCACGGACCGCCTCGACGCCGGCGACGGCCTGGACTCCGGCGAACGCGATGGCCTGCTGGAGCGCGTACGCGAGTACGAACGGGCCGCCGCGGAACAGGTCACGCGGCTCCGCATCCAGCTCTCCCGGGCCGAGGACTTCGCCGGCACCCTCCGCGCCCGCCTGCCCGGGGAGGCCCCGCCCCCCGCTGCCCCACGGCCCTGATCGACCGCACCGGACGCGGAGAGGCAGGCACGCCGGCAGCTGCCCGGCAGACCGCAGCGCCACCGGCTCGCGGGCCCCGGGGCGCACCGGCACCGCCGGGGAGGGCGCGGAGGTCGTACACCCCCCGCGAGGTGCCCGGACACCTGCCGGGGAAGCCGCGGGGGTCTCCCGCCCCGGCGCCCCGCGGATCAGGTGGCGGACCGGCTCGCCAGGTACTCGGTCATGCCCTCGCCGGTGAGCGGGTAGTAGTCGGAAAGCCGGCCGCCCTCGTCGAGACGGCGGCGGGCGAACGCCTCACGGTCCTGGTGGAGCAGGGAGTCCTCGGCCAGCGGGATCGCGTTCCGCTGAGGCACGACGACGGCGCCGTCCTCGTCGGCGACGATCAGGTCTCCCGGCGTCACGAGCGAGCCGCCGACACCGACGGGAACGTTGAAGGCGGACGGGAACAGTTCGGTCTGCGAGGCGTAGTGCGGGGTGACTCCGGTGCACCAGATGGGCACGCCGAGCGCACGTACCCGGGCCGCGTCCCGCACCCGTCCGTCCACCACGATTCCGGCGCCACCGCGCAGCTTGAAGTAGCGCACGAGCATGTCGCCGAGGCAGCCGGTGAAGTGACTGCCGTAGGCCGAGACGACCAGCACATCCCCGGGCTGGATGGATTCGAGGACGCCCCACAGCGGGGTCTTGCGCTCGATGTCCTCCTGCTCCGCGCCATTGAAGACGTCTTCCCGCTGCGGCAGGAACTGCAGTGTGACGGCGCCGCCGGTGACCTTGACGTCCGGCTCGCGGTGCAGCGGCACCGGCCCGTCGATGAACGTCCGGGTGATGCCCATCTGATGCAGTTTCGCGCAGGCCGTCGCCGCGCTCACGTCCTTGAGAGCGTCCACCATCTGCGAGGTGGGCCGCACATAGGACGAGGTGTGGACCGGCGCCCGCATCGATTCGTAGACCTGGCTCCCCTCCGTCCCGCTGATGCGGATGTCCCCCGCCGGCTTGACGCGGGTCTCCCCCGCCGACGCAGCTTCCTGGTCCCCGATCGAGTGCATGCACGTGCCTTTCCGCGCGCTCGTCGCACGCAACGCCAGTGACATCATCGCCTATCGATGGTAGATAACAGCCAATCGATTAGTGCTGTCAATGCGTCAGGAGCCATCATGAGCGGTGCTTCCACAGATTCCGCCGATTCCACCGGCACCACGGGCTGGTTCGAGGCGGCACGCTTCGGACTCTTTGTCCATTTCGGCCTGTACAGCCTGGCAGCGCGGCACGAGTGGGTCCGCAGCCGGGAGTCCATGTCCCAGGAGGAGTACGACCGTTACCTGACCCGTTTCGATCCCGACCTCTTCGACGCCCGTCAACTCGCACGTACCGCACGCGAGTCCGGCATGCGGTACGCGGTGCTGACCGCCAAGCACCATGACGGGTTCTGCCTGTTCGACTCGGCGCTCACCGACTACAACTCGGTACGTACCACAGGCCGCGATCTGGTCCGTGAGTTCGTGGACGCGATGCGTGCCGAGGGCCTGCGCGTCGGCCTGTACTACTCACTGCTGGACTGGCACCACCCCGACTTCACCGTCGACGAACACCACCCGCTGCGCGGCACCCCGGCCGAGCGCGAGCCGCGTGACATGGAGCGCTACCGCGCGTACATGGAGGGGCAGATACGCGAACTCCTCACCGGATACGGCCCGATCGACACCCTCTTCTTCGACTTCACCTATCCGGAGAAGGGCCCCGAGGAATGGGGGGCTGAGCACCTGCTGGCCACGGTGAAGGAGCTCCAGCCGGACATCCTCGTCAACGACAGGCTCGGCATCCCCGGCGACTACGTCACGCCCGAGCAGTATCAGCCCGACCGGCCGCTGGAACGCGGCGGCAAGCGGGTGACCTGGGAAGCCTGTCACACACTCAACGGCTCATGGGGGTACGACCGCGACAACCATGACTACAAGGACCCCGCTCTGCTGGTCCGCATGCTGGTGCAGTCGGTCGCCTGCGGCGGCAACCTCATTCTGAACGTCGGCCCGACCGGCCGGGGTGCCCTGGATCCGCAGGCCCGCTCCACGCTCGGGGCCATCGGCGAGTGGACAGAGCTGCATGCCCGGTCCGTGCACGGCGCGGGGCCGAGCGCGTTCGAGCCGCCCTCGCACACCCTGTACACACAGTCCGGCAACCGCCTCTATCTGCACCTGCCGGTCTGGCCGCTCAAACACCTTCATCTGCCGGGACTTGCCGGACGCGTGCGCTATGCCCAGCTCCTGCACGACGGTTCGGAGATCCGTTACCACGAGACGGACGGCGCGCGGCACGAGCACAACAACCTCGCACCGCCCAGCCAGCCGGCAGGGACGCTGACGCTGACCCTGCCGATCGCCCGGCCCGACGTACTGCTCCCGGTGATCGAGCTGGAGCTGGACGGACCGCAGTGAGACCGGCGGCCGGGTCATGTCCGAAATCGGGTCGCTCGCGCCGGACTTCGCCCTGGTACGGCGGCGATGTCCACCGGGATCGGACGGCCCGGCCGGCCGCTCGGCGAAAACAGATCCCAGAGGTTGCGGCAGCACTCTTGAAGAAGCAAGGAGCCGGCTTTAGCATCAACAATCGATAGACGATAGGCGTGATGGAGGTGAAGGCCCCGCCCCGCCTCCGTCGCATCACAGCATCCCCCGGGCGAGCCACACCCCCGACCGCCCGCACCCCCTCGCGCCGCCGCTCCACCAGGAGTTCTGCGGCTGAGTACCATCTATCGATTATTCACGACTACGCAACGGAGCGTGTCCGATGAAAGCAATGTGGCGCCGCACCTGCGGACTCGCCGTGGCTCCCCTGGTGATGGCGTCGGCCGTCGCCTGCGGAGGCGGGACCGACCAGGCCTCGGAGGGCACGACCCTCCGCGTCATCGTGAACATCACGCCGAACCTGACGGAGAAGTACTGGAACAATCTCTTCGCCAAGTACGAGAAGGCTCACCCCGGTGTGACGGTCAAGCTCGAACTGACCGGAACGATCTCGGCCGACGCCAAGCTCAAGCAGGACATGGCCGCGGGCGACCCGCCGGATGTCGCCCAGCTGATCATCCCGGGCCCCGACACCGCTTCGCTCTTCGCCGACCTGTCCGACCAGCCCTGGGCCGCCAAGACGCCGCTGGCCGACCAGTACACCATCGATGGCAAGCGCCTTGTGGTCGGTGTGGGTGAGCAGATCCAGTCACTCGTCTTCTACAACAAGGCCGCCTTCGAGAAGGCGGGGCTCGACGCCTCCGAGATACGGACGATGGATCAGTTCACCTCTGCCATGGGTGACTTGAAGAAGGCGGGCTACAAGCCGCTCCAGACGTCCGGCCAGTGGGTCACGGGCTCCCAGTTCTCGATGATGGCCGACGCGGGTGTGCTCACCGCCGACCCCCAGTGGACGGCGAAGCGCAACAAGGGGGACGCCTCCTTCGCGAAGAGCGGCTACCTGCCCTACCTGGAGCGCTACAAGAGCTGGATCGACAAGGGATTCGTGGAGAAGAGCGCGCTCGGACTCACCTACGCGGACGGCCAGACGGCGTTCCTGAACGGCAAGTCCGCGATGTACATCATGGGCTCGTACTTCGTTCCCGCCGCGGACGCCGCCAAGAAGAGCGACGACCTCGGCGTGTTCACGATGCCGACCGACGGCACATACCCGTCCGGCCAGTTCGGCAACATCTCGAACCCGTACGTGGTGGTCGACAAGTCACATCACAAGGCCGAGGCGATCGAGTTCGTGAAGTGGGCGACCACCGACCCGGAGGCCATCAAGAGCCAGCTCGCCTCCGACGGCAACCTGCGTGAGGGCTTCACGTACCCGATGTCCAGTCTCGGTACCTCTGTACAGCAGATCCTGGACAAGGCGCCGTCGATCTACGTGCAGGCCGGCGAGAGCAAGCCGATTCCGGGCTTCAGCGGCGAGCTCAACAAGCACATCCAGTCCCTGTACACGGGCTCGTCCCCCGCGGACGCGGCCGATGGATTGGACAAGTGGTGGAACTCGCAGAGCTGAACACAGGACTGAACGACCGGGCGCGGCGCCGGGCACGGCTGCGGGACTCGGCCGTATCCCTGGGGATGATGGGTCCGGCAGTCCTCCTCTACACCGTGATGACCGTCGTGCCCGTGGGAGTCGCGGTCTATCTCAGCCTGACCGACTGGGACGGCTTCTCCACGGCCACTTTCACCGGGCTCGACAACTACAAGCACCTCTTCGACGACCCGAGTTCGTCGGACGCCTGGTACGTCACCGCGCTGATCGCGGCGTTCGGCACCGTTCTCATGGTGGGCCTGGGGCTCGTGTACGCGCTCGCGCTCAAGGGCCGTTCCCGCACGAACTCCTTCTTCCGGGCCGTCGCCTATTTCCCGCACGTCATCAGCGCCCTGATCCTCGGGTACCTGTGGGCGGCGATCCTGGGCACCAACGGCGCCATCAACAACACGCTCGCCAAGTTCGGGATCGAGCCGGTCGGGTTCCTCTTCGACGAACAGTTCGCGCTGATCACCCTGATCGGCGTGATCGTGTGGGCGGGATTCGGCTTCAACGTCGTCCTGTTCGTCGCCGCCCTGCAGACCGTACCGGCCGAGCTGCTCGAAGCGGCGGCGATCGACGGTGCGTCCAAGCGGCAGATCAATCTGCGGATCGTGATCCCCATGATCGCTCCCGTGGTGACCGTGGCGACGGTGCTGAACCTGGTGGGGCTCATCCGGGCCTACGACATCGTGATCAGCCTCACCGGCGGCGGTCCGGCCGGGTCGACGCAGACCTTCACCTATCTCATTCTCGCCCGGTCCTTCGAGGGCACCAAGGTCGGTTACGCGACCGCGCAGGCGGTGTTCCTGATGGTGGTTTCCGCAGTGCTCGCCCTTGCGGTGACGGCGCTGCGCAACCGCCAGGACCAAGCAGCGACAAGTTAGTCAGGAGCCGTTGGTGGTCGTACTGGAAGCAGAGGTCCGCGAGAGGCCGAAGGCCGCGCCGCCCAAGCGCGAGGACACGAGTGACACGGAACGCAAGGAGCGCCGGTCGCCCATGGGGTGGGCCATGCTCGGTGTCCTCTTCGTCGTCATGATCGTGCCGATCTACCTGCTCGTGGTGAACGCCTTCAAGTCGCAGCAGGACATTCTCGACAACCCCTTCTCGATCCCGCTGAACGGGCTGACCTTCAAGCACATGTCAGCCGCGATCAGCAGCCCGCAGTTCAACGTCATCGACGGCTACGGCTTCACGCTGCTGCTCGTCGTGCTCGTGGACGTGCTGTGCATCCTGCTCGCCGGGCCCGCCGCGTACGCGATCGCGCGCAGCCTCAAGCGTCGTACGCAACTGGTCCTGCTGTACTTCCTGGCCGGCACGTTCATCCCGGGCGCCGCCGTGATCATCCCGGTGATCTACGTGCTGCGCGAAATCGGCCTGGCCAACACCGTGACCGGTCTGGTCGCGCACGATGTGGCCTCCACGCTTCCGGTGAGCATCTTCCTGTTCGTCGGCTTCATCCGCACCATTCCGGTGGACATCGACCACGCGGCGACGATCGACGGTGCGGGCCGCTACCGGACGTTCTGGTCCATCATCTTCCCGCTGATGCGCCCTGCTGTGGTCACCGTGCTGATCCTCAACTCGATCGGAATCTGGAACGACTTCATCTCCCCGCAGATCCTGCTCAGCCCGTCCTCCGGGCATTACACGGTCACGACAGCGGTCTACGCCGGCATCAGCCAGTACTCGACCGATCTGACGAAGGTGTTCCCCAACCTTCTGCTCGCCATCGCGCCCGTCGTCATCTTCTTCATCTACATGCAGCGCCACATCATCAGCGGTCTCACCGTGGGCGCCGTGAAGGGGTGACAGGGTTCGCCCTTCCCTGTCCGATTCCGACAAAGAGCCGAGAGTAGAGAAAGGACCACGGAGTGCTGAGAAGCCGGAGAACACGGTCCCGCAAGGGGCCGTGGTCCGCAGCCGCCCTGCTCGCATCGCTGACCATGGTGGCGGTCAGCCACCCTGCCGCCGCCCACCCCGTCAAACCCCAGGCGGGCACGGTCTATTACGTGTCGCCCACCGGCCGGGACGTGGCCGGCGGCAAAACCGCCACGTCGCCGTTCCGGCACATCCAGAAGTGCGCGGATGTCATGGTGCCGGGCGACACCTGCCTGGTCCTGTCCGGCACATACGAGGAGACCGTGGTGCCGGCCCGTTCCGGTACCGCCCAGCTGCCCATCACCTACCGGGCCGCACCGGGTGCGAAGGTGACGGTGAGCGGTGCGTCGAGGATCGGCGGCTTCGATCCGGTCACCCCCGCCGATGTCACCCGGATCGCCGCCACCGACCCGTTCGCCGCGGACTCGGCGTTCAGCGGAGCGGTGGCGGACGGGCACATATACAGCACGTCCGTCGACCTCGGCCCGGACGTGACCACGGTGCAGGTGTTCACCGACAAGAAGATGGGGGTCGAGGCCCAGTGGCCCTACCCCGGCCTCGACCTGCTCGATCCCACGCTCCAGTACGCCGGTGCGGGCAGCGCGGACGCCACGGTCGCCGACCCGGCTCTGACACGCCCGGCGGGGTACTGGGACGGTGCGCGCGCGCTCACCGGATACTGGTACGTCTCGGCCACCACCACGGTCAAGAGCTCCGCCGTCGGTTCGGTGACGCTGGACGTGGCGCCGCCATGTGTCCACAAGGTCGTTCCCAAGGAGACCCGGTACGCGCTCTCCGGAAAGATCGGTGAACTCGCGCACCCGGGCGAGTGGTTCTACGACGCGTCCGCGAAGCGCCTGTACATGTACGGCACCGAGGACCCGGACACCCACACCATCGAGGCCAAGCGGCGCACCCTCGGCTTCGACCTGACGAAGACCTCTCACACGACGGTCGACGGCATCGGTGTGTTCGCCACCACGATCGCCACGGGCCCCACCAGCACGGGTGTCACACTGGACGGCATCCGCGGCCAGTACCTCTCGCACTACACGGACATCACCCGGGGCGCGACGGACTGCGGCAGCACCGTGACGCGGGGCGTGGGCGACAGCGGCATCATCCTCGACGGCACCCATAACAAGATCGTGAACAGCGATCTCTCGCTGAGCGCCGGGAACGGCGTCGCGCTGCGCGGGCAGAACAACACCGCCACGGACAACGTGATCCACGACGTCGACTACATGGGCACCTACGCCGCCGGCATCGCGGTGCAGGGCAACAGCCAGACGGTCACTCACAACACGATCTCCCGGGTCGGCCGCAGCGGCATCAATCTCCAGTGGAACGAGGTGGAGGGCCTCACCCCGGGCAAGGACCTGATCGCCTACAACGACATCTCCGGGTACGCCCGGATGAGCCTCGACGTCGCCGCGATCTACACCTGCTGCAGCGCCTGGATGATGGGCACGTCCATCGATCACAACGTGCTGCACGACCCGGCACCGGCCACCACCTCCACCACGTTCGGCATCTCGGGGGTCTACGCCGACAACGGCCAGAGCGACCTCGTGATCGCGAACAACGTGGGCTGGGGCAACCGCGAGGGCACGGTGATGCTCAACGGTCTGGGTACCGGCTCGCACAACAA
The DNA here is from genome assembly GCF_055568375.1 of Streptomyces sp. NPDC026062. Classification (NCBI taxonomy): domain Bacteria; kingdom Bacillati; phylum Actinomycetota; class Actinomycetes; order Kitasatosporales; family Streptomycetaceae; genus Streptomyces; species Streptomyces sp. NPDC026062. The sequence goes on along the minus strand of NZ_JBVHOQ010000007.1, from coordinate 129,974 downwards.
CGGTGTGTACAACAACACCGGCGGGATGACTCTGTTCTACGTGAAGGAACCGGGGCAGTCGACCGGCACCAAGATCTACAACAACCTCGGCACCATCCGGGGCCTGGCCGGCGCCACGGACGGCGGACTCGTCCTCTCCAACAACCTTCCCCCGGAGACCGATCCGTTGTTCGCCGACGCGGCGAACCACGACTTCCGGCTCACCGACGGCTCACCGGCCCGTAATCAGGGAATCGCGATTCCCGGGATCAACGACGGGTCCACGGACCCGGCCCCGAGCCTGGGTGCGTACCAGTACGGAGCACCTGTCTGGACCGCGGGCGCCCGGCGGTAACCCGCGCGGCACGGCACGGACAAGGGGCCCCGATCCGGATTCTCCGGATCGGGGCCCCTTGTCCGTTGGTTCAATCCGACGTGGGCGCGGACTTCCTCGACGTGGTCCGCTTCGCCGCAGCGGCCTTCTTGCGCGGCTGTTTCGCCTCCCGCGCATCCGGAACGGGCCCGCGACCGGCGGCATGGTCGGCGAACGCCCGAGCCGCCTTGTCGGGCTCCCTGGACCTCAGCAGGAGCGCCAGCCGCCCGTGTTCATCGGCCATGGCCCGCCGGTCTCCGTCGAAAAGGGGGTCGGAGATGGCCCGCAGCGTACGCAGACTCGGCTCGATGACCTCCCACATACGGGTGAGGAAGGGATTTCCCGCGAACTGGCTCACCAGGCTGTGGAACTCGATGTCGGCGTCACGGAAGTTGCTCACGTCATTCGTGGCGACGGCCTCGTGCATCCGCTCGACCTGCGCGTCGAGTTCGGCGAGCTGCTCCTCCGTGATGCGCTCCGCGGCGAGCTGAGCGGCAAGGCTCTCCAGCGGCTCACGCACCTGACGGGCGTATTCCGCGTCCCGCGAGGAGACCTCGACGACGAAGTGCCCCCGTCGCGGCACATGCGTCAACAGGCCCTCACGGGCGAGCCTCTTGACTGCCTCGCGCACCGGGGCCTGGCTCACGCCGAGCCGCCGCGCGATCTCCGATTCGACCACGCGGTCGTTCGGCGCGAGATCACCTTCGACAACGGCCTGGCGGAGCAGGTCGTACACCTGGTCCGAAATCAGGGTCTTGCGGAACCGGTCCTTGTTGGTGGCCAGCGTGGAGACGAATCCACCGGAAGCATTCGATGCCATGAATTCCCAATCCTGCACTGGGGCACGTCAGTTGCGACATAATACGCGCCCGTCTTCCCTCGATGGAGTCACACCGAGGTTTCCAGCTGACCGGCCAGCCACTCCAATTTGACTACCTCATGGGTGGGCCCGCCGCCCTCGTGGTCGTTGAAGGGATACACCTGGATCTGCTTGTCGGACTGTTCGACATTCCGCTGGGCGCCGTAGTGATTGAACGCCGCGTACACCGTGGAGGGCGGACAGATGCGGTCCATCAGACCGACCGAGAACAGCGTCGGCGCGTTCGCCCTGCGGGCGAGGGTGGCGCCGTCGAAGTAGGACATGGTGCGGGCCACCGTGGCCGCGTGCTCGCGGTGCCGCTTCACGAACCTGGTGACCTCGTCGTACGGCGGCATGTCGGTGAACGTCGTCGCGCGCGGGAAGTTGCACAGGAACGGCACGTCCGGCATGACGGCCACGAGGTCGGGGACAAGCCCGGCGGCGGCGAGCGCGATGCCGCCGCCCTGGCTGGTTCCGGTGACCACGACGCGAGCCGGATCCACGTCCGGATGCGTACGCACCGCCGCGACCGCACGCACCGCGTCGGTGTACAGGCGCCGGTAGAAGTAGCGGTACGGGTCCAGCACCCCCCGCGTGAGAAAGCCGGGAGCCGCGATGTCACCGGTCGCCGGGTCGGGGTCGGGGGTCTCGGCCCCCTGACCCCGGGTGTCCATGACGAAGTGCGCGTAGCCCGCGTCGGCCCACAGCCGTATCTCGTGCGGCGCTCCCCGGCCGCTGCCGTAGCCCAGGTACTCCACGACGACCGGCAGCGGGCCGGTACGGGTCACCGGCAGATGGAACCAGCCGCGCACCGGGTGGCCGCCGTAGCCGGCGAAGGTCACGTCGAAGGTGTCGATCGTGGCGAGCCCGTTGGAGACGGGCTCGAACGTCGCCGCGAGACCGAAGCCTTCCTGCTGCGCGAGTGTCTCCTGCCAGAAGGCGTCGAAGTCGTCCGGCTCGGGGAGAGCCGGACGATAGCTCTCCAGCTTGTCCAGGGGAAAGTCGAAATGTGCCATGCGTATCTCCGCGGAAGTCGGGGCCGACTCACCGCGAGGCGGAGTCGGTCACTGATCATCGCCTATCGATCATCGAGAGAATCGAATCAGGGGCGTTCGAGCACTGTCAACCACCCGGGCGGTCAACCACAGGACGGCCGGATTCGAGTCCGTACACCCGGACCGCGGTCGTGTGCAGTACGCGCTCGCACTGATCGGCCGTCAGGTGCGCCAGCCCGAGCCCGGACATCGCGAGCGAGTCGGCCCGGGAACCGCGGGGCAGGCAGATCGGCCAGTCGGAGCCGATGAGACAGCGGTCGGGGCCGAGTGCGTCCACCACGTGCCGCACCATATGGGCGATGCGCTGCGGTGGATTCCCGTGCTGCTGGGTGAGCAGCCCGGAGACCTTCACCACCACGTTCTCACTTGCCGCGGCCCGCTCGATGTCGCGGTACCACTCCACCGCCCCGGACGTGCGCAGGTCCGGGGGGTTGCCCAGATGGTCGACGACAACGGTCAGCTCCGGGTGCCGGGAGGCCACCTCGGCAGCCGCCGTCAACGCCCCCCGGTGCAGGTTGAGCTGGAGCACCAGGCCTTCTTCGGCCAGTACGGGGACGAGCGCACGGGCCGGCTCGGGGGTGTCCGTCCACGAAGCGCCACCGAGCCGCATCCCGTTGGGGCGCGAGCCGCCGAGCCGGTGCAGGAGGGCGCGGAACGGGTCCGGCCCGTCGCCGCCGTGGACGTGCAGGTTGGCCACGTACCCGGCGACCAGATCCGGGCGGCGCAGCCGCAGTTCGCGCAGCGCGTGGGTCTCTCCCGCGTCTCCGCGCGACGCCTCGACCAGCACCGCGCCGGCTATGCCGAGCCCGGCGCCCGACTGCGCCAAGTCGTCCTCACCGAAGGTGTGATGGTGCTCACCACCAGGCTTGATCCAGGGGAATCCCGCAGCCGGATCCCACAGGTGAACATGGCAGTCGATCACGGAGTGCCTCCTCCTCGGGGTGTGCGGGGAAGCTCCTGAGTATTGACACGTCGGCTCCCCGCCAGTGAGTCTAACCATCGGCTATCGATGGGCGATTATTCAATGCTTACGTGACGAGGGAGCAGGTGTTCTCGATGCTCAGGTCTGAGCGGACCGGCACACACACAGGGGCAGCGGCCCACGGACCACTACTGACCGCGACCCGGGGCGTCACCGAGCTCCCCCGATGGGCAGAGCTGGAAAGGCAGTTGTTCGACGTCCAGAACAAGGCGTGGCGGCTCTTCGCCGACCGCTACACCGAGGGGGACGGCCGTCTCGTCTTCCGCGAAGCCCTCGGCGAGGGGCTGGACGGGCGGGACGGCGTGGACGACTTCTACGAGCCGTTCTTCAACTGGCCGACGCTGTACCTGCTGGGCGGCAGCACGGATCTGCTGGCCGCCGCGCGGCGGCACTGGAGCGGCGTCACCGCGCAGCTCACCGAGATGGGCATGCTCTCCGGCGGCCTGGAGCGGGGCTACGACTGGTTCCACCAGGGAGAGGGGCTGCTCCTCTTCTACGGACTGTGCCTCGCCGACCCGGACGACGAGGAGTTGCGCGGACTCGCGCTCCGCTTCGCCGACTTCTACCTTCCCGGCGGCCCCAACTACGACCCCGAGCACCGGGTCGTGCGCGCCCCGCACAACGGTTCGGGCGGTCCTCGTTTCGGCTTCAGCGACGAGGAACCGTACTTCCCGTGGAGCCTGGCCCTGCGCCCGTACGGCATGCCGCTGGACGGAGTCGACACGCTCGCGTCCTTCGACGACCTGGCCGCGTCCCCCGAACGGGCGCGCGCGTACGGCCGTGCGATGTGGGACCGGATGGGCCGTGGTGACACGATCGCGAATCTGGCCGCCACCGGACTGGCGACCCAGGCCTTCCTGCTCAGCGGCGAGCAGCGCTACGCGGACTGGGTGGCCGAGTACGTCGGCGTGTGGCAGGAGCGGCTCGAGGGCCGCGACGTCGTACCCGACAACGCGGGCCTGAACGGTGAGGTGGGCCAGTACCTGGACGGCCGCTGGTACGGCGGACACTACGGATGGTCCTGGCCGCACGGGCTCTCGCCCGTCGGCAGCGCCGCCGTCATCGGCGCGGCCAACGCGACGCTCCTCACCGGGGACCGGGGCTATCTGGACCTGGCCCGCAATCCCCTCGACGCGGTGCTCGCCCACGCCGAGCAGCGCGGCGCGGACGAGATGGGCACGCTCGGCGAGCGCTGGGCGCCGCATCTGCGCGCGATGCCGGGCGACCGCACGCTCATGGTCCCCCAGCGGCACAACGACTCCGGCTGGTTCGACTTCACCGTCATGCCGGGACAACTCCCCCTCGCTCTGTGGCACTTCAGCCGTGACGAGGCGGACCGCGAACGGATCGAGCGGCTGCGCACCGGGTCCCGCTGGGACTGGACCGCCGTGCACACCCAGCGCATCAAGGACGAAGCGGGGCACGAGGAGCCCTGGTACGAGTTCCTGCACGGGCGGAACCCCCGGTACCCCGAGCGGATGCTGCTCAGCGCCCTGGCGAGCTGCGCGGAGCGGGTCGAGGCCATCGAGAACGACACCGTCGACCCGGCGGTCGGGCCGGACGCGCTGGACATCCATCACTGGCAGCACCTCAACCCCGTGGTGACCGAGGCCCTGTTGCAGCTGACGACCGGCTCACCGCAGGTCCTCTACAACGGCGGCCTCGCCCACCTGCACGTCCGCTACCACGATGCCGACGCCCGCCGCCCCGGCCTTCCGCCGGAGGTCGCCGCGCTCGTCTCCGACATCCGCCCGGACCACACGGTCGTGGAGCTGGTCAACCTGGGCGGCACCGCACGGTCCCTGCTGGTGCAGGCGGGTTCGTTCGCCGAGCACCATGTCGGCACCGTCCGTGTGGACGACGGCCCCGAACAGCCGGTCGACGGACCGTACTGCCGCGTCGGCCTCCCGGGCCACTCGCGGATCCGGCTGACCCTGACCATGACACTGCGCGCGGGCCGCGCGGCCTGTGCCTCACCGTGGGAGACGGAATGACCGACCGACCGGCAGCGAAGCGGCTGCCCTTCACCCTGCCCCGCCTCGGCCTGGGCACCGCTCCCCTCGGCGGTCTCTTCGAGGACGTCAGCGACGAGGACGCCGCCGCGACCCTGAAGGCGGCGGCCGACGCCGGCATCACGTACTTCGACACCGCGCCCCGCTACGGACACGGCCTCGCCGAACAGCGCCTGGGCCGGCTGCTCGGCCCGTCCGGGATCGCCTCCCCGGTGATCTCCACCAAGACGGGCTGGCTGCTGCGCCCCCGGCCTGACGGCTCCCCCGGAGAGGTGATTACCGACTGGACCGAGCGCGGCATCCGGGAGTCCCTGGAGTCGAGCCTGACCCGCCTGGGCCGCTCCAGCGTCGACATCCTGTATCTGCACGACCCGGACGACTACCCGGACGAGATCCGCCGCACGGCCTATCCGGCGGTGCGCCGGCTGCGCGACGAGGGTCTGATCAAGGCCATCGGGTTCGGCATGAACCACAGCGGTCCGCTCGCCTCGTACGTGACGGAGTACGAGGTCGATGTCGTACTGATCGCGGGCCGGCTCACCCTTCTCGACCACGAGGCGCTCACCACGCTGCTGCCCGTGTGCGCCAGGACGGGTACCTCGGTCGTCGTCGGGGGTGTCTTCAACACGGGTCTGCTGGCCGACCCGTCACCCGACGCCATGTTCAACTACCGTCCGGTTCCCGCTCAGGTGCTGGAGCGGGCCCGGCAGTGCCGTGCGCTGTGCGACGCGTACGAGGTGCCGATCCATGCCGCGGCGATCCAGTTCCCGCTGCTGCATCCCGGCGTCGACTCGGTCGTCCTCGGCTGCCGTTCGGCGGCCGAGGTGACGACGAACGCGGCGGCCGCCCGTTTCCCGGTCCCGGACGAGCTCTGGCAGCGGCTCGCGGAGGCCGGGTTCGTTCCCGGGAACATGCTGGAGGAGCGCGTGGCGTAGCAGGAGGCGGTGGCTCCTGACCCCCGGCCGGTCCCGGCGGTGGCTCCTCGCACCCCGGCCGGTCGCGGCTCCTGACCGGAGGCGCGGGCGGCAGCGGCGGTGGCCCGCCGGGCCGTGTCCCGTCTGCCGTTGCCGGCCCCGGTCTCCCGCTCGGGGCGGGGGCCGGGCGCCTTCGGGCAGTGGGCGGAACGGCGTCATCCGTGTGCGGGGGCCGCCACGTTCACCGGCTCAGAACGTGAACTGGTCGATGTTGGCCTTGTCGAAGACGGTCGGCTTGCCCAGCAGGACGACGCCGTCCTTCCCGATCGTGAACGAGCCCAGGTCGCCCGCCTTGTAGCTCTCTCCCTCGGCGCCGGTGATCTGGCCGGACTCCAGGGCCACGGCCGTGTGGGCGGCAAGTGCGCCGAGCTTGGCCGGGTCCCACAGTTCGAAGGCTTCGACGGTGCCGTTCTTGACGTAGGCGCGCATGTCGTTCGGGGTGCCCAGGCCGGTCAGCTTGACCTTGCCCCGGTACTTGGAGCCGGACAGGTACTGGGCGGCCGCCTTGATGCCGACGGTGGTCGGGGAGACGATCCCCTTCAGGCCGGGGTGTTCCTGAAGCAGGCCCTGGGTCTGCTGGAAGGACTTCTGGGCGTCGTCGTCGCCATAGGCGGTCTTGACGAGCTTGATGTCCTTGTACTCGGGCTTCTTCAGCTCGTCCTTCATGAAATCGATCCAGGTGTTCTGATTGGTGGCCGTCTGGGCCGCCGAGAGGATCGCGATCTCGCCCTTGCCTCCGATCTGCTTCGCCAGCAGCTGGATCTGGGTACGGCCGAGGTCCTCGGCACCGGCCTGGGAGACGAAGACCTGACGGCAGTCGGCGCGTGTGTCGGAGTCGTACGTGACGACGCTGACGCCGTTCTTCATGGCCTGCTTCAGCGAGGTGCACAGCGCGCCCGGGTCCTGGGCGGAGACGGCGATGGCGTCGACCTGCTGCTGAGTGAGGGTGTTGACGTAGGAGACCTGTCCCGAGGTGTCGGTTCCGCTGCTGGTGCCGACCTCCTTGTACGTGGAGCCGAGCTGCCCGAGAGCCTTCTTGCCGCCGTTGTCCGACGTGGTGAAGTAGGGATTGTTGACCTGCTTGGGCAGGAACGCGACCGTGAGGCCCTTCTTGGTCGCCTTGTCCGGGTCGGCCTTGCCGGTGGCCGCGGCCGGGCCGGCCTCCTTGTTCGCGGAGTCCTTGGTGGTGCCCGAACAGGCGGTCGCGCCGAGGGCGAGCACGGCGGTGACGGCGAGGGCGGCGGTCAGCCGGGCGCTTCGGGCGGTGGGGCCGTACATGACGGTTCCTTTCGCTGCCGCGAGCGGCAGGGGTTGTCGGGCGGATGCCCGAGCGGTGAGGGACTGTGTACAGGGGTATGCGCGCGGTGGACGGGACCCGGTGGTGCGGCCTGTGTGTTCGCCGGAGGGTCAGGGGGTGCCGGGCGAGGGTGCGACGGCACTGGCGGCGGTTCTTCTGCGGGCCCGGGCCCGGGAGACCCGGCGGCCGGCCCGGGGAGCGAGGACGGAGAACACGAGCAGGACGCCGGTGACGACGATCTGGGACTGGGCGGAGACGTTGATCAGGCTCATGACGTTCTGGAGGGTGCCGAGCAACAGCACGCCGGCGACGGCTCCGCCCAGGGTCCCCTTGCCTCCGTCGAAGTCGATGCCGCCGAGCAGCACGGCCGCGATGACGGAGAGTTCGAGGCCGGTGGCGTTGTCGTAGCGGGCGCTTGCGTAGTGGAGCGCCCAGAAGACGCCGGTGAGCGCGGAGATCACGCCGGTGGTCACGAACATGGAGAGCTTGAGCCGCTTGACGCGGATGCCCGAGAACCGCGCCGCCTCCTCGCCGGCTCCGATGGCGAACAGGGACCGGCCGGCCGGTGTGGCGTGCAGGACCACGACAGCCGCGGCAAGCAGCACGGTGAACGGGACGGCGGCGTACGGGACGAAGGTGTCGCCGATACGGCCGGCCCCGAAGTCGAGGTACGGGGCGGGGAAGTCGGTGACGGAGTCGGAGCCGAGGACGATCTGCGCGATGCCCCGGTAGGCGGCCATGGTGCCGATGGTCACGGCGAGCGAGGGCAGCCCGAGCCGGGTGACAAGCACTCCGTTGACCAGACCGCAGACCACACCGAGCAGCAGGCACAGCGGAATGATCGTCTCGATGGTCATGCCCGCGTTCCACAGCGCGCCCATCACCGCTCCGGACAGGCCCGCCGTGGAGCCGACGGACAGGTCGACCTCACCGGAGACCACCAGCATGGTCATGGGCAGGGCGATCAGGGCGATCGGCAGGGTGTTGCCGATGAGGAACGAGAGGTTCAGCGCGTTGCCGAAGTTGTCGACGAAGGAGAAGGAGCAGATCAGAAGGGTCAGCAGCAGGGCGCCGACGGCGGTGTCCCAGCGGACCGCTCCCCCGAGACGGGCGAGTGCCGGTGCCTGAGCGGCCGGGGACGTGGCTGTGGTGGTGTCAGGCATGGCGGGCGCTCCTCATCTGTGCGGCCCTCTTGCGGAGCGCCGCGGCCACTCGCAGGGCGAGGATCCGGTCGGCGGCGATGGCGAGCAGCAGCAGGAAGCCGTTGATCGCGGTGACCCAGACGGAGCTGACGCCGACGGCCGGGAGCACGCTGTTGATGGAGGTGAGCAGGAGAGCGCCGAGGGCGGCGCCGTAGACGGTTCCGGAGCCGCCGGTGAAGGCGACGCCGCCGACGACGACCGCGCTGACCACGGTGAGTTCGTATCCGTTGCCGGTGGCGGAGTCGACGTTGCCGAAGCGGGCCAGGTAGAGGGCCCCGGCGAGACCTGCGAGCGCTCCGCAGAGCACATAGGCCGTCATGATCCGAGCCCGGACCGGGATGCCCGCGAGCCGGGCGGCCTCGGGGCTCGAACCGAGTGCGTAGAGGTCGCGACCGCTGCGGTAGGCGCGGAGGTAGTACGCGACCCCGGCCGTGAAGGCTGCGGCGAGCAGGGCGAGATGGGGCAGCATCCGGATGCCGTCGTGGCCGAAGTCGACGAACCCGGCGGGCAGTGCGTCGGCGGTGATCTGGCGGGAGCCGACCCAGATGGAGTCGACGCCCCGGACGATGTAGAGCGTGCCCAGGGTGACGACGAGCGCGGGTACCTTGCCCAGGCTCACCAGGGCTCCGTTGAGGACACCGAAGAGCGCGCCGAGGCCGACGGCGAGCAGGACCGCGATCAGGGGGTCTCCGCCGTCCTGGAGGTAGAGACCGGCGGCGAAGGCGGAGATGCCGAGGACGGAGCCGACCGAGAGGTCCACGTTGCGGGTGATCACCACCACCGCCTGGCCGACGGCCACCAGGACCAGGATGGTCGCGTTCAGCATCAGGTCCTTGATGCCCTGTTCGGACAGGAACTCGGTGTTGGAGAGCTGGGTGGCGCCGAGCATCAGGACGAGGACGAGGGCCACGGCCAGTTCGCGGGCTCTGAACACCTTGTCGACAAGCCGTCGCGAGGCGGCGGACCGGGGCGCGGGCTTGTGCCGCACCGGATCTGCGGTCACGGTCATGCCACGGTCCTTCCCCTGTCGGTGCGGCCGGTCGCCGCCGCCATCACTGTCTCCTCGGTCGCCTCGGACCTGGGGATGTCGGCGGTCAGCCGTCCCTCGTGCATCACGAGCACCCGGTCGGCCATACCGAGAATCTCCGGGAGGTCGGAGGAGATCATCAGCACCGCGACCCCCTCCGAGGCCAGCGCGGAGAGCAGCCGGTGCACTTCGGCCTTGGTGCCGACGTCGATTCCGCGGGTCGGCTCGTCCACGATCAGGACCTGCGGGGAGGTGGCCAGCCACTTGGCGAGGACGACCTTCTGCTGGTTGCCGCCGGAGAGCATGCCGACGGCATCGGCGAGCCTGGCGTACTTGACCTGGAGCTTGACCGCCCAGTCCACCGCACGGTCGCGTTCGGCAGCCCGGTTCATCAGACCGGCGCGTGTGGTCGTGGCGAAACCGGTGAGGCCTACGTTCCGCTCGATGGACATGTCCATCACCAGGCCCTGCGCCCGGCGGTCCTCGGGCACGAGGGCGAGGCCGGCGGCCATCGCGGAGCTCGGGGCCCCCTTTCGCGGTTTACGGCCGAGTACCTCGACTTCGCCTCCGTCGAACCGGTCGACGCCGAACACGGCGCGCGCGACTTCGCTGCGGCCGGCCCCGACCAGGCCGGCGAGGCCCACGATCTCGCCCCGCCGGACTTCGAAGGAGACATCCGTGAACACCCCCTCGCGGGTCAGCCGCCGTACGCTGAGGGCCACTTCACCGATCTTCGTGCACTCCTTCGGGTACAGCTCGTCCAGATCACGGCCGACCATGCGGCGTACGAGGCCGTCCTCACTCAGACCGTCGAGCGGTTCACTGGCGATCCAGGAGCCGTCGCGCAAGGTGGTGACGCGCTGGCACAGCGCGAAGATCTCTTCGAGACGGTGCGAGATGAACAACACGGCCGCGCCCTGCGCACGGAGCGTCCTGACGACGCCGAACAGACGCGCGACCTCGCTGCCGGTGAGCGCGGCGGTCGGCTCGTCCATGATCAGGACGCGGGCGTCGAAGGAGAGAGCCTTGGCGATCTCGACCAGCTGCTGATCGGCGATCGACAGTCCGCGCGCCGGCTGGTCGGGGTCGAGATCGACCCCGAGGCGTTCGAACAGGTCGGCAGTGGCCTGCCGGACCGCACGGTGGTCCACCCGCCCGAATGAACGCCTCGGCTGCCGGCCCACGAAGATGTTCTCCGCGACGGACAAGTCCGGGAAGAGAGTGGGTTCCTGGTAGATCACGGCGACACCGGCGTCCCGGGCGTCGGCCGGACCGTGGAACTCGACGGGTCTGCCGTCCAGCAGGACCGTGCCCGTGTCGGGGCGGTGCACCCCTGCCAGCGCCTTGATCAGGGTCGACTTGCCCGCGCCGTTCTCACCGGCAAGGGCGTGGGCCTCTCCGGCGTACAGCCGCAGCGACACACCGCGCAACGCCCGGACCGCACCGAAGGACTTGCTCACCCCCTCCAGCGCGAGTACCGGAGTCGTCTCCGGTTCGGGGTGCGTCATGGGTACTCTCCCGTGCTTGTGCCGAGCAGAGCACTCGACATGAAATGTTTCAGTAGAGTTTCCGGGAAGCTAGCCCTGCCCCGACGAACACGTCAAGGGGTGCTCCGCGCCCGGCATCGCGAAACACGACAGGGCCGGAGAAAACGTTGTCAGGCAGCAACGGAGCGCAGATGCAAGGCCCCAGGGACAACCCGGACCTCACTGACGACATGATCCGACAACACACCCGCTGTCCGACGGAATCCCTTGACTACTCGCGCGTGGACCACTAGCTTCGCCCCACGACGTGAATCGATTCATTCTGGGCTCGATCCGTGCCGCGCGCCCTGGAGCGTCGCGGGGGTGGGTGGCCAGAAGCGGCGTCCCGGGGGTCTCCCCCGGAGGAGTCCGGGGGAGCCCGGGGAAGACGCCCGGGATGTCCCAAGAAAAATCCCGATCCCGGATGTCCCGGGAGAGCCCGATCCGGGCGTCCCGGGAGAAGTCCCGACTGTCCCGGAGTGGTCCCGGGAAGACCCGCCATCCCCCTACGCGGGCCCGGCGGGCAGTACCGGGAGTGCGGCCAGGCGGCGGTGCAGATAGCCGCCGCCCCAGGTCAGTTCACGCGGTGGCACCGCCGGGCTCAGCCGGTGCCAGCGTCCGAGCAGGCCGGTCAGGGCCACCGTGAGCTCCAGCCGGGCCAGCGCCGAACCGGGGCAGTAGTGCGGGCCCGCACCAAAGGTCAGGTGGCGGCCCGCGGTGTTCCGGTCCGGATCCAGCGTTCCGGGGTCGGCATGGCAGCGCGGGTCGTGATTGGCCGCCGCCACGGAGAGCAGGACGCCGCTGCCCGCCGGAATGACCGTGGACCCGAACCGGACGTCCTCCAGCGTCACTCGCTTGGTACTGAAGGGGCCCGGGGTGTCCCAGCGCAGCAACTCGTCCACCGCGCGCGGGATCCGCCCGGGTTCGTCCCGCAGCGATCGCAGTACCGCGGGGTGGTCCAGCAGCGCCACCACGCTCATGCCGATCGCCTGCACCGTGCTGTCGAAGCCGGCCAGCAGCAGCATCGCCAGGAGGGAGGCCACTTCGTCCTCGCTCGCACCGCCCTGCTCACGCCATGCGGCAAGTACACGGGAGACGACGTCGTCACCGGGGGCGCCGGCGCGCAGTGCCATCGTGGAACGCACGAAGGCGTCGATACGGTCGACGCTCTCCTCGATCGTGGCGGCGGTGCGGCCCTTCTTGTCCGCGAGGCAGGCCACCGGCTCGTACAGCGCGCGTCGCTCCTCCTCCGGTACGTCGAAGACCTCGCACAGCGACCGGAAGGCGAAAGGGCGCGCGAAGGCGTCCATCAGCTCGACCGGGCCGTCACCGCGCGCGGCGTCGGCGGCGTCGAGCAGCTCACCGGCGGCTCGCTCGATCCGCTCGCGGTGCACCGCCATGCGCGCCGGGGTCAGAGCCGGTGTCGCCAGGCGGCGGATCCGTGTGTGGTCGGGCGGGTCGTAGTTGACCAGCGTCAGATCGAGCGCGCGGCGGCGCACACCGGGATCGGGAACGTGCCCGCCACTCAGGGAGAGGCGCGGGTCCCGGAATCCGGCCCGCACGTCCTCGGCCCGGGTCACCAGCCACACCGGCCGTCCGGCCGGCGTCCTGACCCGTGCGACGGGACAGGTCTCCCGGATCCCGGCCAGCGCCTCGGCCGGCCGGTGCAGGAAGCCGGCCCCGAACAGCTGCTGCCCTGCCGATGAGGGCGCGCCGTCCGTGACGGCGGGTTCGGTGTCCATGCGATGGCGTCCTCTCGCGGTCGCGGAGTGTGCTGCGGCCACGCTAGGGACGGCGGGTTGCGCGCCGGTTGGCGCCCGGTGCGATTGCGGTATGCCTCCGCGCGCGCCGCACCGGCCCGCCCGTGCGCCGACCAGGCCGGTTCACCGTGGGACAACCGGAGGCGAACCGGTCCCGAACCTCCTGCTCCTAGCTTCCTGCCGGTCGGCGCAGTGCCGCCGTCCGTCGTCCCGATCGCCCGTCGTATGGAGGACCATCATGGCCGAGAACGTCGAGCCCAACGAGACCCCCGCCGAGGAGACCCCCGAGGTGGTCGCGCACGTCGAGTCGCCTGTCGGCTGGTGCGGTGTGCACCAGGAGGTCGCCGAGGATCCGGAGGTGCTCGCGCACGTCGAGTCGCCCGTCGGCTGGTGCGGTGTGCACCAGGAAGTGGCCGAGGAGCCCGAGGTGATCGCGCACTCCGAGGAGGGCGAGGACACCCCGTGGTGCGGCGTCCACCAGGAGCAGAACGCCTGATCCGGTCCAACTGACCGGTCCTCCCCGGCCGCCTCGGCGCACGATGCCGCCGCGGCCGGGGTCGGCCGCCGGCCATCCCTCTTCTGCCACCATCCCGACCCGGAGGTTGCCGTGCCCGGTACGCAGTCTGTCGCCGTCCCCACCGCCGGGGCCCGTCTGATCCGCGCCGACAGGGGGTGGTGGTTCCTGGGCGCCGGCGGATACGCGCTGATGCGGCCCGGCCAGGTGGAACCGGACGGCACCCTGCGGCCATCGGCCGAACGCTATCTGCGCGAGGCGGGGCTGTACGACGTACGCCCCTACACCTCGTACTCGCTCACCGTCCTGACCAGCACGGACTGCAATCTCGGCTGCGGCTACTGCTTCCAGAACACCGCACAGGATCCCAAGGGCGGCAGCAGGCCGCCGCGGATCCAGCACGCCCGTCTGACCCCCGAAGCCGTCGGACAGGTACTGGACTTCACCCGTGAACGGATGGACGCGGCCGGTCTTGACCGGCTTGCGCTCCTGCTGTTCGGCGGCGAGCCGCTGCTCAACCCGCGGGGCTGCCGCGACCTGCTCACCCGGGCGGCGGAGCTGGGCCCGCTCACCGCGTCGATGACGTCCAACGGCACCCTGCTCACACCGCTGATCGCCAAGGAGCTCAACGCGGCGGGCCTCGGCTCCGTCCAGGTCACCTTCGACGGGGACCGGGCCGACCACGACTCCATCCGGGTCAAGCGCTCCGGGGGCGGCACCTTCGATGTCATCGTCTCCAACATCGCGCGCGCCATCGAGAAGACCTCTCTGCGCTGGATGCTGCGGGTCAACGTCTCGCATCTCAACCGCAACGGCGTGGACGATCTGGTGGAACGCCTCGGTTCGCACCTCGATCCGGCTCGCTGCGGCATCCACTTCGCGCGGGTCGGCGATGTCGGCGTCGGTTACGCGAACAACCTGATGCACGAGGACGGTCTCGTCTCGGACTTCGTCCGCTGGCACTCCCGCGCGTTGGAGCTCGGCTTCATGGTGGCCCGGCCGCGCGCCCATGTCCCTTGCCAGGCCTGCTCCTTCAGCGACGGACGCTACGGCGCGGTCATCAACGCCGACGGTGTCCTCGCCAGCTGCTGGGAGACGGCGGGCAAGCCCGGCATGGAGGTCGGCACCCTCGCCGACGGCTATCTGAGCGCCGAGCAGACGGAAGGCCGCTGGGTCAGCTGCCACGACCACTACCAGTACGACGAGGAGGCGGCCGTCCGCGCCACCTTCCAGGACCGGGTCGACGCCGGAGTGCTGGACTGCCTCAAGGCTGTCGGACGGCTGGGATGAGAAGCGCCGGCATCCTGCGCACCAACCCCGACTTCCGCCGCTACTGGATCAGTTCGACGCTCTCCACCCTCGGATCCCAGCTGTCGCTGCTGGCCTTTCCGCTGCTCGTGCTGTCCATCGGCGGGAGCGCGGCGCAAGCAGGCACGGTGGCGACCTGTTCGATGGTGACCAGGACACTGCTGCGCCTGCCTGCCGGTCATCTCGCCGACCGGCTCGACCGGCGGATGATCATGGTCGGTACCGATCTGATACGTCTCGTGGCGCTGGCCAGCATTCCGCTGGCGTCGGGACTGGCAGAGCTGGGCCAGGCACATCTGCTCTGTGTGGCGATCGTGGAGGGCGCGGCCACCGCGCTCTTCTCGCCCGCCGCCACGATCGCCGTACGCGACGTGGTGCCGGAGAAGGATCTCACCGACGCGCTGAGCCGCAGTCAGACCGCCATGGCGTCGAGTTCGCTGATCGGACCGTTTCTCGGCGGCTGGCTGTTCACCCTGGATCCGATCCTGCCGTTCGCGGTCGACGCCGCCTCCTACGGTGTGTCCGCCGTGCTGTTGCTGCGGATGGGTGTCCTGCCCTCGCAGCGGGTCGCGGACAGCGAGCGCGACAACCGGCTGACGGCCGGGCTGCGCTGGCTCACGCACCAGCGGGCGCTGCTGGCCGCGCTGCTCTTCGCCGCGGGCATCAACATCGTCTCGGCGGCGGCCCAGACGACCATGGTCGTCTCCCTGCGCCAGAGCGGCGCCGGCGGCACCGCGATCGGAGCGGTGATGGCCTGCGCCGGCATCGGAGGGCTGCTCGGCGCGGCCGCGGCACCATGGCTGATCAAGAGAATCACCGCCGGCCGCCTGTTCCTGCTCATCGGCACCGTCTGGGCGCTCGGCCTCGCCGTCTTCTCCGGGACCACGCACCCCTGGCTGATCGGCCCGGTGCTGGTCGTGGTCGTCTTCTTCAGCCCGCCCGCGGGCATCGTGGTCGGCCGCGCGATCCTGGTGCTCGCGCCCCGCGATCTCCTGGGCAGGGTCAGCACGGCGACCGGGCTGCTGATGGCCGGTCTCGCCTCCGCAGGTCCGGTCCTGGCCGGCTCGTTCGTGGATTCCCTGGGCGGCAGCCGCACCTGGCTGGTACTGGCCGGCGCCGCGGCGGTGGTCACGGTGCTCTCGTCCGTACCCCTCCTGCGCGAGACCAGCCTCGACGCCACCGGCGACAGCGACAGCAGCAACAACAGCGACAGCGACAGCGACAGCGACAGCGACAGCGCGAAGAACCGGGAGGACTCGGGCACCGATACGCCGTCCGAACAGCCGGACTCCCCCGCCGGATCAGGCCATGCCGAACGGCCCGCGGACGGTCCGGGTCCCGCACGGACCGCCCCGGACGGCACCACGTCCGTGGGGCTGGTCCCGGCACCTCCCGTAGCGCGCCGGGACACCGGCCGCAGCTGACCCCGTCCTCGTCCCGTGTCCGGCGTGACCGTCCTGCCTGGAGTGCCGCCATGACCGTGTCCCCGCCCCGGTACACCTACCCGGCCGCCCCCCGGAGCGGACCGGTGGAGCTCCTGCACGGACAGCCGGTGGCCGACCCCTACCGCTGGCTGGAGGAACCGCGGTCCCCCGACACGACCGCGTGGAGCGCCGCCCAGGACCTGCTCTACACCGCCGAGGCGGCGCGCTGGCAGGGCCGGGAGGCGCTGCGCGGGCGGATGGCGGCGCTGCTCGCCGGCGGTGGTGCCGGACCGCCGGTGGCGCGTGGCCCGCGCGAGTTCCACCTGCGCAGGGAACCCGGGCACGAACTCGCGGTGCTCGCCGTCCGTGAGGGCGGCCGGACCCGGGTGCTGCTCGACCCGCTGGAGACCGACCCCTCGGGCACGACGGTGCTCGACGCCTGGGAACCGTCGTGGGAGGGCGGCCTGGTCGCGGTCCAGCTGTCCTCGGGCGGTACGGAGCACTCGGTGCTGCGCGTGCTCGATTCGGCGACCGGCGAAGTGGTGGACGGACCCGTGGACCGGGTCCGCCGCTCCCCCGTGGCATGGCTGCCGGGCGGCCGGGCCTTCTACTACGTGCGCCGGCTGCCGCCCGGGCAGGCCCCCGGCGGGGCGGGGCGCCACCGCCGCGTCTATCTGCACGAGGTCGGCACCTCAGCAGACCGGGACGCGGAGATCTTCGGCGCGGGGCGGCCGGAGACCCAGTACTACACCGTGGCCACTTCTCCCGACGGCCGGCTCCTGGTCGTCGGCGCCAGCGAGGGCACCGCGCCCCGCACCGACCTGTGGACCGCCGACCTGACGGAGACCGGCCCGAACTCGCCTGCGCTGCGCCCCTTCCAGCACGGCACGGACGCCCGCTCGGTCGTCCGTCTCCGGCCGGGCGACGGACCGCTGCTGCTCAGGACGACTGCGGGGGCCCCGCGCGGACGGATCGTCAGGGCCCCTCGCCACGCCACGGACCCGGGCCAGTGGCGCACCGTGGTCGACGAGCAACCCGGCACCGTTCTCCAGGACTTCGCGGTACTGGACGGCCCGGAGCTGGACCGCCCCCTGCTGGTGGTCGTACGGACCCGGCACGCGGTCGGCGAGATGACCCTCCACGACGCCCGCACGGGCGCCCTCGCCGGGACCGTACCGCTGCCGGGACGGGGCACGGTGACACGCCTGATGGTTCGTCAGGATCGCGGACACGAGGTGTGGTTCGCGTACACCGACCACATCACGCCCACCACCGTCCTGCACTACGACGCCACCACCGGCCAACTGCGGCCCTGGCCGGGCAGGCTGCCGGCCGGGGCGGCGGCCCGGGGTGTGCGGGTCAGCCAGGAGGTCGTGCGCTCCCGTGACGGCACCGAGGTGCGCATGTTCGTGATGTCCCCCGAAGGCCGCCCCGACCGGCCGCGCCCCGCCGTCCTCACCGGCTACGGCGGCTTCGGCGCCTCGATGACTCCCGGTTTCACACCGCAGGCCGTGCCCTGGGTGCGCGCGGGGGGTGTGTACGCGGTTGCCTGCGTACGCGGCGGGGGCGAGGAGGGCGAGGAGTGGCACCGGGCCGGCCGACGCGAGCACAAGCACAACAGCTTCGACGACTTCGACGCGGCCGCCGATCATCTGCTCCGTGCCGGATGGGCGGCGCCCGGCCGGCTCGGCCTTCTCGGGAGCTCCAACGGCGGCCTGCTGACCGCCGCCGCGCTGACCCGCCGGCCGGAGACCTACGCCGCCGCCGTCTGCGCGGCGCCCCTGCTCGACATGGTGCGCTACGAACTGTCGGGCATGGGTGCGAGCTGGCGCGACGAGTACGGCAGCGCCGAGAACCCTGCCGAGTTCGCACGGCTGCTCGCCCACTCCCCGTACCACCGGGTGCGTGAGGGCGCGCGCTACCCGGCCGTGCTGCTGGCCGTCTTCGACGGGGACACCCGCGTCGACCCCGGCCACGCCCGGAAGATGTGCGCCGCCCTGCAGTGGGCCGGTTCGGGTGACGGTCCGGTGGTCCTGCGCACCGAGCGCGGCGTAGGGCACAGCACACGCGGAGCCTCGCGCAGTGCTCGCCTGTACGCGGACGTGATGGCCTTCCTCGCCCACCATCTGCGCCTCGACCTGACGAGGGAGGCCCTGGAATGAACGTACTCCTGTGCCCGTTGAGCGACCCGGGCTACCTGTACCCGGCCCTCGCGGCCGGCCGGGAACTGCGCCGCCGAGGCCACACGGTCCACGTCCTCGCCGGGCCGTCGGCCGCGGCTGCGGTCACCGCGGCGGGCCTGGAACTGTCGGCAGTCGCGGACGGCACCGCGCTGTCGGTGACCCACTGGACGGTCCGGGGACCCGAGCAGCACGCGGCCGTGGCGCGGGCGGTCCGGCGGCTGCGGCCCGACGTGCTGGTCACCTCCGTGCTCTGCCACGGAGCGCTGGTGGCGGCCGAAGCCGCCGACGTACCGGTGGCGGTCATCGGGCTGGCGGCACATCTGTGGCCCTACCGCTCGGGCCCTGCGGACGGCAACGGCCGTGCGTGGCGGCTGGCGGAGACCCTGAAGCACTACGCCGCCGTACGCGCGCAGGCCGGTCTCGCCCCTCGGCGCGACCGGTTCCCGGACACTCCGCTGCTCGGCACCGCCTTCCTGCTGCGCGGTCACCCCGTCATGGAGGTACCGGACGCCGAACTGCCCGGGGCCGTAAGGCATGTCGGCCCCTGCTGGTGGGAGCCGGAGCCCCCGGGTGCGGAACCGCTGCCGGATTCCAAGCCTCTGGCGTACGTCCATCTCGGCCGGACCTTCGGCGGCACCAGCCTCTGGCCGCGCCTCAACGCGGCCTTCACCTCGGGCACGCACCGGGGTGTCGTGGAGCTGGGGCGGTCCGGTGCCCCGGAGGCCGCACCGGACGCCGACCTGATCGTGGGGCGCCGCCGCTGGATGGGGCCGCTCCTGAAGCGGGCCGACCTCGTCCTGACCAACGCGACGTCGGCGCCCGTGCTCGGCGCGCTCCTGCACGGAAAGCCGCTGCTCGTCGCGCCCAACGGCTCGGAGCAGCGGGTCCTCGCGGCAGCCTGTCTGCGCGCCGGTGTGGCCCGCGGCCTCCCGGAGCCCGGCTCCCCCGCGCCGGAGCTGCGCGAGGCGGTCGAGGGCGCCGCCCGCGACGCCGGGTTGCGGGCACGCGTGGAGGAGGTCGGCGGGCTGCTCGCCGACGGCAAGAGCGAGACACGCGCCGCCGACGCCGTGGAGTCGGCGGCGCACTGACTTCCGGCCCGTGGGGCGCTCACCTCTCGTGCGGGCTCTGGGCAGGCATTCCGTCGAGCAGCACGTCCCGCAGCGCGGTCACGAGCTCCAGGCTCCGCAGCCGTACGGCCGATGCCTCCTCGTCGCGCCGCCGTTCGGTGACCACCGCGAGGGCCGCAGCGGCCTGACGGGCGAAGAGGGCGAGCAGATCGAGTTCGGAGAGACTGGACCGGGACTGCTCGACAGGGTCGAGCACTTCGAGCACTCCCAGCACCCGGTCGCGGTGGGCCAGCGGCGCCGCCATCAGCGCGTCCGGCACGTATCCGGTCGATTTCGCGACGTCCTGGGCGAACATGCCCTGCTTCCTCAGGTCGTCCGCGACCATCGGCTCACCCGAGACGAGCACCCAGCCCGCCAGTCCCCGGCCGGCGGGGAACCGGGAACCCACAAGAGCCTCCTCGCCCTCTCCCGCCACCGCCTGGAAGACCAGTTCGTCGGCGTCCCGGTCGTGCAGCAGGACGGAGCTGGCCGCCGCGCCGAAGATGGCCCGCGCGGTCTCGACGACGGACTGGAGCAGATCGCGCTCCGCACTGCCGGCCTGTGTCGCGGGACCCGCGCCGGTGGCGGGGACGAGGCCGTGGGACTGGCTCATGATTCACCTCGGGATTCTGGTGCGCCGATACGTACGTTCGCGGCGGAGAGGTAGAGCGCGTGCTTGATCTGGAACGGCGTCAGCTTCGGCCGGCTGCCGAGCAGCCGCGCGCACATCCCGCTGATGAAGGGGGTGGCGAAGCTGTTCCCCGTGGTGCGGATGGTCCTGCCGCCCGTCCAGGCCACCTGCACGTTCTGGCCGGGGGCGAAGAACTCCACGGGGGGCGCCGGGTTGTAGAGGAAGAGCCCTGAGTCGTCCTCGCGGTGCGTGCCGACGGAAATGACGGACGAGAACCGCCAGGGGAAACTCTCCACCGGTGTGTTGTGGGCCGATGCCACCAGCGTGGTGCCGGTGAAGAACGCCTGGTCGGCCAGGGACCGCAGGGTTTCGAGGAACTTCGGGCGGGTGGTGGACAGGCTGAGGTTGACCACGTCGAAGCCCTGGTCGACCGCCCAGCGCAACCCGGTGAGCAGGGCGTCGCCGCTGCCGGTGAAGCCCTCGCCCAGTACCCGCACGCTGTACAGGTCGCAGCCCGGCGCCACCCGCCGGACGATTCCGGCACACGCGGTCCCGTGCCCGCAGCCGTCGCCCGCGCCGTCGGGCAGCGGGCCGCTGTCGACGACTTGAAGTGTCCCGTCGGGGGCGGGGGCCACCTCGTAGGAGCCCTGGACCGCGCCGACCGAGGGGTGGCCGCACTCCACCCCGGTGTCGACGACGCAGACGCGTACCCCTGTGCCGTCCGACCAGGCCGAAGGGTCGGCGGGCGGCAGGGCCGGGACCGTGTCGGCGAGCATCGTGAGGTCCTCGGGGGTACGGTCGCGCAGGCTCCAGGTGAGCCCTCCTGCCGTTCCGGTGGTCATGTGGTCCCGCCTTTCCGTCCGGCCGGGCGGTCGGAGCTCCGGGCCGCGGCGGTGCTGTCGGTGTCGGAGCTCGAGGCTGCGGCCGTGGTGTGGATGCCGGTGATCCGGGCACCGGCGGTCCTGTCGGCACCCGCGCTCGGGGCCTCGGCCGCGATGTGGACGCCGGTGATCCGGCCCTCGGCGGCGCTGCCGGTACCGGTGCGCCGGGCATCGGCCGCACCGGCGTCGGCGAACGCGGCCGCGCGCTCCGCTCCGAGCCGGTACCCCTTGGCTGCGAAGTACCGCTCCGCCGCACGCGCCTCCCGCTCCGCGTCGGCAGGGAGATCCAGTGCGCGCAGCGTGTACGCGCGGTCGAGGGCCGCGGTGCCCCGGACGACCGGGGAGTCCGTTTCACCGGCCGCCACGGTCGCCCGGTCCGCGCAGACGCGTGCGGCGGCCGGCTCTCCGGTGAGTGCGAGGGCGCGTGCCCGCAGCCCTTCCGCGTCGGCGGACTCCGCCGGAGGGAGCCCGGCCTCCTGAGGGTCCGGCAGGGCCAGCGCGTGCGCCGGCTCGCCCCGGTCCAGCAGGATGCGGGCCCGTTCGCGGGCGATGCCGGGCAGCGCACCCGTGGCGCCGAGTTCACGGCATGCGCGGGCGGCTTCGTCCAGCAGGCCGAGTCTGCGTTCCGGCGTACCGGTCAGGGCCTCGACCTCGGCGGCGAACAGCGGGACGAACAGCGCGCTTTCGGCGTAGCCGAGGCCGTCGGCGAGGCGGGCCGCCTCGGCCAGCCGCTCGCGTGCCTCGTCGTGGCGGCCCTGGAGCGCCAGAAGCACGGCCAGCGGGCAGGCCAGGGTGGCCCGCACGGTCGGCCGGCCGGCGCCGTGGGCCGTCAGCAGCTCCTCGCAGCGGCCTACCGCACGCGGTACGGGGGTCGGGCCCCGCCACAGGGAGATGCCGACCGCGCCCAGCGCCAGGGCCCGTTCGGGTTCGGCGTCGGCGCGGCCCGCGTGGTCCAGGGCCCGGCTCAGCAGCGCCTCGGCCTCGGCGTGCAGGCCGCGCCGCTGGCGGTCCTGGGCGATGCGGACGCAGGCACGCGCGATGCCCTGGTCGTCGCCGGCCTCGGTGAACAGTGCGAGCGCGGCCTCGGCCACGTCCGCCGCCGACCCGTGCCGGGGGTCGAGGGCGGTCAGGGCCAGCCGGGCATGGGCGGCACCCAGCCGGTCACCGGTCTGCTCCGCCGTGCCGAGAGCGCCTGCCAGCAGTTCCCGGCCCCGCACCGGCTCGCCCCGGGCGACCTTCGTCTCTCCGAGCCGGCGGGCGGCCTCGGTGGCGGCCGGCTCTCCGGGCACTGCCAGGTCCAGCCCCTGGGTGAGGAGGTCGTCGGCCCACGGCAGGTCGGAGCGTGCCAGCGCGGCGGTGCCGGCCCGGACGAGCAGACCCGCGGCGCGCGTTCGCAGCACCTCGGTGGCGCCGTCGTGCGTCCCCAGTTCGGTGAGCAGGCGGTGGGCACGGGCCAGGTGGGTGCCGACGGCCGCGTCACCCGCCTCGTGCCGGACGAGCACGCCGGCCGCGTGCTCATGACGCCGGGCGCGTACCTTCTTGGCCATCCCCCGGTAGGCGGTCTCCTGCACCAGGGCGCTCCCGAACCGGAGCACGGCGCTCGCGGCCGGGGTACGGCCCCCGGCTTCGATGAGCCTGCGTCGTACGAGTCCGCGCAGCAGTCCGGCGGCGGACTCCGCGGGCCCGGAGTGCTCGGCGGTGGCGAGTTCCGTCAGATCGGCGCGGCGGAACTCGCGTCCCAGGACGGCGGCCAGTTGGAGCAGGGTCCGTTCCTCGGGCGGCAGCGCGTCGATGCGGGCGCCGATCAGCGCGTGCACGGTGAGCGGCAGGTCGTCGCATTCGGCCGCCACCGCCGTCAGGTGTTCCAGGTACAGCGGGTTGCCCTCCGCGCGGTCGAGGGCTCCCTCCAGCACGCCCTGCCGGTGGGCCGCGACCTCGACCAGCTCACCGGCGAGCACGGCAGCCTCCTCCCGCGTGAGCGGTGTCAGCATCAGTGACGCGGAACGCATGCGGCCGCTGCCCCAGCCCGGGTGGGTCTCCAGCAGTTCGGGGCGCGCGGCGCACACCAGGGCGACGGCCGAACGGTCGAGCTCGTCCAGCAGCCGGTCCGCCATGTCGAGCAGCGGCGCGGACGCCCAGTGGCAGTCGTCCAGTACGAGCACCACGGGCCGCTCGCGGGACAGCCCGTCCAGCAGGCATGCCAGCGCCATCAGGGTGTCGTCGGCGGAGGGGCTGGGTGTGCCGTCCGCGAGCAGACCGGTCCGCAGCAGCCGCAGCGCCTGTTCCGCCTCCGTCCGCTCGTGTGCGGGCAGCCCCGCGAACCCGGCTTCCTCGCCGACGGCTTCCAGCACCTGGCGTACCGCTTCGGCCAGCGGTGACAGGGTGCCGGTCCCGCCGTACGGGCGGCACCGGCCCTCGCCGTACGCAGGGCGCTCCCTCAGCCACTCGCGCAGCAGGCGCGTCTTGCCGAGGCCCGCCTCCCCGTACACGGTCACCAGATGCGAGCGGGGGTCCGCCGCCAGTTTGCGTGACAGCAGGCGGAGTTCGGCCAGTTCCTGCTCGCGGCCGATGAACGGGGTGTCGAAGCGGCGGACCCGCTCGGGGTCGTCCTCGTGCAGGGCGATCAGACGGCGGGCGGCGACGGGGGCAGCCACCCCCTTGAGGGAGAGCGCCCCGGCGGGTTCGGTGACCGCCGACGGCCCGGCTGCGCGCAGCGTGGCGGGGCCGATCAGGATCTCGCCGGCGCCGGCATGCTGTTCGAGCCGGGCGCCGATGTTGACGACCTCACCGGAGACCATGGCCTGCCGGGCGGCGGGATCGACGCTCACCACGACCTCGCCGGTGTTCACTCCGATGCGGACGGCGAGCCGGACCCCGTGCTCCCGCTCCAGCTCGGCGTTGAGTCCGTCGAGGGCGGTGACCATCCCGCGGGCTGCGGCCAGGGCCCGGCGGGCGTCGTCCTCGTGGCGTGCGGGAACCCCGAAGACCGCCATCACGGCGTCACCGATGAACTTCTCCACCGTGCCGCCGTGTTCCTCGATCCGGGCCCGCATCAGGGCGAAGTACCGGAGCGTGACGGTGCGCAGTGTCTCCGGGTCGAGCCGCCCGGACAGCGCGGTGGATCCGACGAGGTCGCAGAAGACGACGGTCACCACCCGGCGTTCCTCGGCCGTGGCGGGACCGGCCGTCGCCACACAGGCGGTTCCGCACCTGGGGCAGAAGGCCGCACCGTCCGGTGGTGGTTCGGGGCACTGGGGGCATGTCATCGCTGTCCCGGTCATCAGAACAGCGCTCCGCCGGCGATCTCGCTGTGCGCCTGCACCTCCGGCTCGGCCGCGTCCAGCCGCTCCTTCAGCCCCAGCAGCAGGGTCAGTTCCTCGTCGCTGAGCTCCTGAAGCACCTCGCGCTGCTCGGGGGAAAGGCTGTGCAGCGGGAACCCGGCGTCCTCCAGCGTGCGGAGGCGGTCTCCAGCGTGCGCGTGGTCAGTCATGTGCGCTCTCCGATACGTGGGGGGCCGTGGCGATGCGGTCGAACAGTTCGGCGAGGGCGGCGACCGTGTGCAAGGCGCTGACCGCGACCAGCGAGCGCTGTGCACGGTCCAGCGGAAGCCGGCCGATGAGCTGGTCCAGTTCGGCGCTGTGCCCGTCGTCGAGGGCCGCGTGGAGGCGTACGGTCTCGAAGGCGGCAGGCGGCAGGCCGGTCTCCCGTGCCAGCCGTCCGGCCAGGCCGGGCGCCGGTGCGTTGCCCTCCAGCACCGCGATGTAACCGAGCAGGGCTACGGGATGGCTGTGCTCGATCCAGTAGTACTGCGCGCCCACCAGAGCGGCGACATGGGCCGGCGGGGCGGTGCCGGTGAGCGTGTCGGGGGCCGTCCCGGACGCCTTGGCGTCGGTGAGCAGCCAGTCGTCGTGTCCCTGTTCCTGTTCGGCGTGCGCCCGCAGGTACCGGGCGAGGGGCGGCGCCACCGGGTCGTGCGGCAGCGCCTCGCACCGTGCGGCTGCGCGCTCCATCAGCGGGACGGAGGCGCGGATCACCTGGTGCATGGAGCGCAGGTAGTGCCGGTATCTGCCGGGCAGCCCGGCGTCGGAGCGCCACATGCGGGCGGCCGCGGCCCGCAGCACGGGCTGCACCAGGGACAGTTCGAGGCGCAGGCCCGCGACGGCCGACGGGCTCATACGGGCGTCTCCCCGTCCCCGTTTCCGCTACCGCTACCGCTACCGCTACCGCTACCGCCGAGCAGGACCAGCGGCGCGTACCGCTCGTTTCCGTACCGCCGCAACAGCGCCTCGGCCCCCGCGTCGCGCTGGAGCCGGGCGCCGAGCGCGTCCACCGCGCCGGCCGCCGGGCGGGCCCCGGCCCGTTCGGCGGCGTTCAGGGCCGAGGGCCGTCCGGCAAGGCCCCGGCAGTCGGCACAGGAACCGACACCGGAGGTACGGATGGTGCGCAGCACGGGCGATGTCTGGCAGCGGCGCCTGATCCCCTGCCAGTCGTCCGAGGCGATATGTCCCAGGCGCAGGTGTTCCGGCATGGGGCGGGCGTCCACCACACGCTGGTTGCAGCAGGCCGTGACCGTGCCGTCGAAGGCCACCACCGGCCACGCCGCCATCACGCAGGGGGCCGGCACCGGGGGCTCCGCGCCGCCGTCGGGCGTGACCTGCCGCGCGGCCGCCCACGCGGCCGCCCTCCCCACCGGCCGGACGTGATTGACCAGTACGGCGGCCCGGTCGCGGAACTCGGCCCGTATGGACGCGGTGATGTCCGCGAGATAGGGATCGTCCGCCGCATTACCCGCCACATGGAAACTCACTTCGATTCCGCTTTCCATGATGTGATGGACCGCACGGAAAACCGCCGCTCGCGGGACCTCACGTTCATGGAATACGTCGATGCTGGCCGAGAAGTGGGCCACGTGCCGTAGCACGCGCATGATGCGGGCGGGTATCCGTCCGTCGGTCGCGAAGAACATCCCGCTGAGCACCGACGTCCTTGTTCCGGCCGGGGCGGCGAGCGCCGCCAGCTCGCCCACGAGCGCGGGGCGCAGCAGCGGCTCACCGCCCGTGAGCATGAGCACTTCCGGCCGGTCGCCGGGGGTGAAACCGCCGACGAAGCGGCGCAGCGCCTCCGCCGGGACGTCCTCGCCCCGCGGCCCCGACGAGGTCGAGCAGTGGGCGCAGCTCAGGGGGCATCGCCTGGTGAGCGTGGCGAGGAGCCCGGCAGCCGGCACGGGCCGCAGCTCGATGATCTCCGCCAGTCGCATCGCGTCACCTCCGTCCGGTCCCCGGGCATGCGGCGTCAGCTTCGTCGGGACCGGTTCGGTCGCGGTTGGTGTCCGGTTCGGGGCCGGTAGACCGCACAGCACGGTCCGACGCCGCACGGGGCCCGACGATTCGCCTCGCTATGTTCCTGTATTCGACTTTTATCCCGGCGGGTGCGTTGCTGCATGCACCTTGAGCCACCCTCGGGCCCGTAGCCCCGCCATCGACTTGTGACCATGCTGTGAAGAACGGAAGGAATTCCTACGAATTCCCACCGTATTCAGGGTTCCTCGCGGATTCGCTCACCCCCCCCCGACCGCTCCCCGGAGGCTTTCGTGCAAGGAATTGTTCTCTTCTCCCGGAACTCGGACGACACCGGCTGGGGAAGGGGTTGAGAGAAAATGACCGACACCTTTGCGGAACGCCGCGACAGGGCGGCGGATCCCGGGAATCCGCGAGAGCGCGCAGACGGCGGCACAAGCGCCACCGCGCCTCTGTACCTCTCCCTTCTCGGTCCGCTGCGAGCTTCCCGCGACGGCCTGCCGCTGCCTCTGGGCCCGCTGAAGCAGCGCCTCGTTCTGGCGGTCCTGCTCACCCGTCCGAACACGCCCGTGTCGCTGGAGGAGCTGACCGACGCCGTCTGGCCGGACGATCCGCCCCGCACCGCTCGCAAGAACCTCCAGGTATACGTCTCGACTCTCCGGCGCGTACTCGACCCCGACGACCTCGGCCGGCTGCACCACGGTCCTGGCGGCTACGTCCTGCATCTCACCCCGGCCGAGTGCGACAGCCTGCGGTTCGAGGAACTGGCCCGGCGCGGCGATGCCGAGGCACGGGCGGGCGCACCGAGCCGGGCCGCGCGCTTCTACCGCCAGGCACTCGACTTGTGGCGGCATGACCCGTTCAGCGATCTCGCCGCCCGCGCCGAGGTACTGCTCGCCGCTGTCGAGCGGCAGCACACCCGTCGTCTCGCCGTCTACGAGGCTTGGGCGGAAGCCCAGTTGGAGACCGGCGAGCCGGGGCCGGTCGCCGACACCGTGGACGAGATGGCCGTCCGCCATCCGCTGCGGGAGCGGCTGCGCGCCGCGCAGCTCACCGCGCTGCACCAGGTGGGCCGCAGAACGGAGGCGCTGGCCGCGTACGACGACTGCCGCCAGCAGCTCTCACGGGAACTGGGCCTCGAACCCGGGGCGGCGCTGCAGGGCGCCTACCGCTCACTGCTGGAGGACGTGGCCCCGGCCCGGCCACCGGGCGGCCCGGCCGGGTCACGGCTGCTTCCGCCGGACCTCGCCGACTTCACCGGGCGCGAGCGGGAACTGGCGGCCGTCAGCGCGCAGCTGGGCCGTGAGGACGGCCCTCCGGTCGTTCTCACCGGCCCGGCCGGCGTCGGCAAGACGGCGCTTGCCGTGCACATCGCGCACCGCCTGGCCGCCCGCTATCCCGACGGCGTCGTCGCGACCAGGCTCTGCGCCGAGGACGGCTCCACGCGCCCGTGGGCGTCGGTGCTGGCGGAGCTGGCCCGATCCCTGGGCCGTACCGAACGGCTGCCCGCCGACCGGGAGGAGGCCGCCACCGCCTGGCGCTCCTGGCTGTCCCGGCGCCGGATCCTGCTGCTGCTGGACGACGTCCCCGACGCGGCCGCCCTCGGCCCGCTGCTGCCGCCTTCCGGCCCGACGGCCGCGCTGATCACCTCCCGGAGCCGGCTGCCCTGTCTGGAATCCGCGCACCGGACCGAACTTCCGCCCCTGTCCGCCGAGGAGGCCCTGGAGCTGCTCGGCACCATCATCGGCCGGACCCGGCTGGCGGCCGAGCGCACCGCCGCCGCACGCATCGTCACCGCCACCGGGCTCCTCCCCTTCGCCCTGCGCGCGGGCGGGAACCGGCTGTCCGTGCTGCGCCACATGCCTCTCGGGCAGTACGCGGACCGTCTCGAACACCCGCTGGAGGCCCTCGACGAACTCGCGGCCGGCGGCCTCGGCGTCCGCGCCCGTCTGACCGGCGCCTGGGCCCGGCTGGCCGCCCCCGCGCGGGACACGCTCCGTGCCCTGGCTGCGCTGCCCGACCCGTCCTTCTCCCTGTCCACGGCCGCCGGCGCCCTGGGCATCGACAGGCGCAGAGCACAGCGTGCTCTGGAGGACCTGATCGACGCCGGTGTCCTGGCCCCGCCGCCGGGCCCCGACGTGGCCGCGCACACAGCGGCGGACGAGGAGGCCGTTCACTACGCACTGCCGTGGCTCACGCTGCTGTTCGCGCGCGAGCAGGCGGCCGGACCGGGTATGCGGTGTTAGGGCCGCACCGGCGCGCACATGCCCGGGCCGGGCCCGACCGGCCCGTGACAGTCCGGCCCGCAGCCACCCTGCGCAGAGCAGTGCGGCACGGAGCAGTGCCGCCCGCAGCCCTCCTCCCGGCTCCGGGCCGAGCCGGGCGGGAGCGGCCGGAGCGGCCCGTGCCGCGGCGGCCGCGAGCGTGCGGCCGACACGGGCGGTTCACTCCGGCAAGGCGGTCAGCCGGCGCCCGTGGCCGCCGCCGCGGGACCGGAGGACTGCACACGGGCCAGATACCCGGCCTGGAAGCGGCTGGCCGCCCCCAACTGCTCCATGATCTCGGCGATGTGCTTGCGGCAGGTACGCAGCGACATGCCCAGCCGCCGGGCCACCATCTCGTCCTTCATCCCCTCCGCCAGCAGTCGCACAATGGCCTGCTTCACCTCGTCACGTGCCGAACTCTCCGTCCAGGCAGGGTGGTAGGGCTCGGCCAGCGACCAGGTGTGGTCGAAGGTCGCGCAGAGGTAGGCCACCGTGGAGGGTTCATGGATGACGATGGCCGCGTCCAGGTCGTCCTGATGCGGGATGAACACCGTCTCCTCGTCGAAGGCGACCATGCGGCCGAACAGTTCACTCATCGTCCGGATCTCCGCCCCCTCGCCGGTCATCCGCCGCGCGTACTCCTGCGTGGGCAGGTGGTAGCGCGCCGTGTGCTGGTACAGGGTGCGCATCCGCACACCGCGGCGCAGCATGTCCCGGTCCTGGATGAACGCCTGTTCCAGCAGCGTCGGGGAACGGCCGCCTCCGGGGTGGCAGGTGCGGACCTCCTGCCGGCACCCCATGGTCGCTTCGGTGATCATGCCCACGACGGTCTTCAGATCCGTGACCTCGGTCAGCGGCGCACGCCCCTGCCACCGGCGCCGCCCCTCCGCGTAGAACGGTGTCAGGAGGGCCACTTCGCACCGCAGTTGTTCGATCTCGGCCAGTTGCCTGCGAAGTCCGGCCTCCTTCGGCGCGACCAGCGCGGCAATGGCCGCGTCAGGGGCCACCGCGACAAGCCGGTCGGAGTCCTCCGGAAGGTAGCGCAGCAGCAGCAGTTCGGTCAGCGTCACCACCGCCGAGGCAGCGCGGCTCTCCGGCAGCCCCAGTGTCGGGCCCAGGGTCTTCGACTCGCACGATCCGTGATCACTCACCCACCGGAACACCTTGATGGCATCCTCGGACAACCGCGCACCGGACGGCGCCTTCCCGGCCGCTCCGCGCAGACCCGCTAACGCGCCGTTCTCATCTATGCCGCCCATCCAACCCCCTCGTCAGCCAGATGGCTCCGCTCTCGCCCATACCGATGTCTATTGTTCAGATGCGCGGTAGATATTCCCAGACCCCCTGGAAGGAATCACCGTGGAACGAATCAAAGGGGCAATCACCCTGCTACTGGGCCTGGTCGCGCTCCTCCTCGGCAGCCGGTTCCGCGCCCGGCAGTCCCCTTCCGGAGGCGACAGGGGCACCGCCCGCGAGGTCCTCAACCAGCCCCCACGACCGGTGCGGAGCGACGATGACGACACGCCGACCGTGCCCACGCCCCACTGGTGACCGGCCCGCACCCGGACCGGAACCCCGGACCCGGGGGTTTTCGGTCAACATCACCGACACCGAACGCACCGCCCGGACAACTCGGATACCCGCTTGGCCGGTTCGCTTTGAGGCGGCATGCGGAGATCCTGCAAATTTAACCCGCCCAATCCGACACCGCACCCCCCGAAGTCTCGATTACGCGAATGCCCACAGCAATTCCAAGGCGACATGGCGGCCGAGCCAAGCCGGTCAGACCCGCAGCGCGACCGATTGGGACAGCAATCGGATTTCCGAAACCGCACCCCGGCCATAGAAACGGGCAAAGCGGCCGACTTGCGGATCAATATGCCTTCACGCCATCACCGGCACCCCACCGAAGATCTTCTTCACCCACCCACCAGTTCAGGCCAGAATCAGGCTTAAGCACGCCACTCCTGTGTCGTTCGTCACAGCCCGCCGGGGCCGCCTGTGAATACCTTGTGCCCCTCATCTGCGAGGCATGTGACTGCCCAGCAGCTCGAGTGCACACACCGGGGGGTCGGTTCCACATGGCCATAAGAACGATCATGCGCATTGGTCTGTGCGCTTTCCATGTTTCAGGGATGGCAGCTTCCGCTCGTTCAGCCGTGGCTGCGGGCGACCAACGACTGTGAAGCCGAAGCGGCTTCACACGTACTGCTGACTCCGGTTCGGGAGCCCGGTGCGCCAGGTGACATGAATCCGTACATGCCGCCGGGAACACCCTTGGCCCCAGCCCCCCCCTCATGTGCGACCTCTGATTCCGCTGATGACAAGCCCGCCCTCACGGCGGGTTCTTGGCGCGCCGTGGCCAACACGGCTGCGCACTCTTCGACCTCACGATGCGCGCCACGCACCGGCAGTTCACAGACGGCGGAATCCTCTCGGCGTACCAGAATCACACTTTCGGAAGGAAAACTCTTTGAAACGCAGCATTTTCAGACATGCGCGAATACCGGTGATTGCGCTTGCCCTGTCGCTTTCTGCGGGCATTGCGACCAATCAGTCCCTGGCCGCACCCGTTCCCCACAACGCCACGGACGGCACTCCGGCAGCCGCAGCCGACGGCGCGGGGACGAATACCGGTGCAAAGCCGTCGGCAGTACCCACGAAGGCACGCCAGGCCACCCTGGGCTCCGACTACAAGAGCTCGTCCGACCGGGCGTTCACGACCTCGGGTGACGGCACCGGCTTTCATGTAATGATCGCCGACGAGCGCGACGGATACGCGTGGCGGACAGC
Source organism: Streptomyces sp. NPDC026062 (assembly GCF_055568375.1). Classification (NCBI taxonomy): domain Bacteria; kingdom Bacillati; phylum Actinomycetota; class Actinomycetes; order Kitasatosporales; family Streptomycetaceae; genus Streptomyces; species Streptomyces sp. NPDC026062. The sequence continues at coordinate 98,527 of NZ_JBVHOQ010000007.1, read as the reverse complement.
CGCCTCCCTTTCCGAGCCGGGATTCGAAACAGACACCTGGATCGGCAACGCCTGCGTCACCGAGTCGGGTACCTACGCCGCAGTCGCCTACGCACCGCGCACATTTACCAACAAGCCCGATCTGATGACACGTGGCGCGTTCACCGCTGTGGTGAACCTGCGCAATGGACACATTACGAAGTTGCCGTTCCAGGCGACACTTGCCTACTTCTCCCCCGGGTGCGGTCACAAGGACGAGACCGTCTTCACCGCACTGAGTGACGACGCAACGGCAAAGAACCAGACCCGCTTGGTCTCGGTCGACGCCCGGACGGGCAAGACCGCCGCCCGGCAGACCGTCGTCGGCCAGGTCACCTCCGCCGTGCCGACTCCGAACGGATTGGTCGCGGCCGCCGGCAACCGCATCGTCGCGGTCGCGGACAACAAGGTGAGGACCGTCGCGAAGACGGCCTCCTGGCCCTTCCAGCTGAAGGCCGACGCCACGGGTGGCGTGACCTTCATCGATCCAGCCGCACCGGCCGTCGCACAGAAGTCCGCGACGGCATCCGGGACCGCGACCCCGACCGGCGCGAGCGTCTCGCGCGTCAGCGCCGAGCAGATCAGCGCGCACGACGCGAGCACCACGCCCCTTCGCCTCGCGCAGGGTGAGCTGACCGACTTCGACCTCACGGCCACGCCCGAGGGCGAGGTGTACGTCACGGGTGAGGCCAAGAGCGTCACGCGGGCAGGAGGCGGTCTGCACAACCCCGGCCGCATCGAGAAGGACGCCCGGGTGTCGAGCAACGGCCAGGCATTCGTGTCCTCGCGCTGGGCCGACGGCAAGGACTCGCGCATCCGCCCGGAGGAGGCCCTGGAAGCGCGCACGGTCCGGACCACGATCCAGACGGCCGACACGCGTCAGTCGGTCGTCCTGGACGCTCCTCCGGCCAGCGCCTATATCGGTTCGCAGAAGCAGGTGACCGGAGGAACGCAGACCAGCCCGGTCCTCCTCGCGCAGAGTGGCGGCACCAGCGGCACGGCCGCTGTCGCGGCGAGCAGCGTGGTCGAGGACGACCGCTACTGCTCGGTGCCACGCAACGATCCCAAGAAGCAGGCCTTCCAGCCGACACCGCGTCAGGTCGAATGGGCAGTGGACCAGGCCGTCGTCGGCACCCTCAACAAGGGCGCCACCAGAGGGGCGAACTGGAAGAACACCGGCATGTCGGCGTACGCGCCGCAGTCGCTCTTCCCTCTGGAACCGATGTCGGGCGGTGACAGCGAGGACTGGCACGTGCCCGCGCAGGTGATGCTCGGCATCACCGCGCAGGAGTCGAACATGTGGCAGGCCACCCGGCTTGCGGTGCCCGGAGTCACGGCGAATTCGCTGATCGGCAACTTCTACGGCATCAAGTACTCCGCCTCCGGTCAGCAGAACGACCCGTGGGCCGTCAACTTCGCGGAGGCGGACTGCGGCTACGGCATCACGCAGGTCACCGACGGCATGCGTATGCACGGCAAGGAGAAGGAGGACGAGGAAGCCAAGACCACGCAGGAGCAGGAGGCGGTGGCTCTCGACTACGCCGCCAACATCGCCGCCGGTGTCAACATCCTGATCGGCAAGTGGAACGAAACCCGCAAGGACGGCCTGACGATCAACGACGGCCATCCGAAGTACATCGAGAACTGGTTCTACGCCCTGTGGGCGTACAACTCGGGTTACTACCCCAAGTCGGCTCCGCGGAACGGCAAGTGGGGAGTGGGCTGGACCAACAACCCGGCCAACCCCCTGTGGAAGGAGAACCGCACGCCGTTCCTCGAGGACGCGGCCGGCAAGGACGACTACAGCCACGCCTCGACGCCGCAGTACTGGCCGTACGAGGAGAAGGTCATCGGCTGGGCGGCCCGTCCGATCGCCGCCATGTTCGCACCCGGCGACATGCAGGCCGGCTACCGCGCCGCATGGTGGAACACCAACGACGCCCGCACCTCCGCGAAGCCGCCGATCTTCACCTTCTGCGGACCCCAGAACACCTGCGTGCCCTCGATGATCGGTGAAGGCGCCTCCAACGACGACGGCAAGGGACCGTGCGCCCTGCCCGGAGACCCCTATACGGACGACCCGCTCTATCTGAAGTGCTGGTGGAACGAGCCGGTCAGCTGGAAGAACTGCACATCGGAAGCCAGGTGCGGCAATCCCGTCCACCGATTCGATGACACCTACCCTGAGCAGCCCGACGCCAATTCCTATCCGCCGCGCTGCAACACCGGCCTGCCGTCGGGGTCGTTGATCGTCGACGACCTGCCCAACGGCACCGTACCCGCCGGATCCGCCGGACGGACATGTGCGGTCACTTCCAACGGATCATTCGACTTCACCTTTGCCAGTGAGGGCGGGAAGTACCCGTCCAAGGTGGACCTGCACCAGATAGGCGCGGGCAACGGGAACCACTTCTGGATGGGGCACACCCGCTGGCTCGCCACCGCCGACGGCAAGCGGCTGGAGGTCAGCGGAAAGTGGACGCTCAACAGCTCCACCCGGGGCTGGATGCGGGTCTTCGTCCATATGCCGGACCACGGCGCACACACTCGGCAGGCCGCCTACGAGATCGGCGGCACCGAGGCCGGAAGTACCAATGCCCCGGTCCGCGTCCATCCTCAGCGGATCAGAAAGAACGAGTGGGTGGACCTCGGTGTATTCAACTTCACCGGCACCCCGTCGGTGACACTCGACACCGACACGGACGACGGGACGGGCGACGAGGACATCGCCTGGGACTCGGTCGCCTTCCAGCCTCTGTCGGCCAAGCCGAAGGACTTCGTCGTCGCCATGGGCGACTCGTTCACCGCCGGTGAAGGGGCGTCCGAGGGCAACCGGGACTACTACCCGGAGACGAACTACCTCGACACGCAGAACTCGAGCACCCGGAACGCCTGCCACCGTTCGACCCAGGCATGGTCCCGGCAGGCGACCATTCCCGGCCGGTCCGCGTCGATCGGCGCACTGGCCGACGGCAACGGCTCCAGCATGGACTACCACCTGATCGCCTGCTCGGGCGCTCGCACCTACAACGTGGTGCACAACGGCAATATCCAGGGCAACGGAGGTGAGAAGCCTCAGATGGACCAGGGTTACCTGGACGGCAATACCACCCTGGTCACCCTTTCCGTCGGCGGCAACGACACCCGGTTCTCCAAGATCATCCAGAAATGCCTCCTCGCGGTGAACACCAACTGCAAGGACAAGGTGTTCGAGGAGGACGATGTGGACGGCCCGGTCGGTGGGCGCGACCGCAAGTTCGTCGGTCAGCCCCTGGAGACTGCCATGACCGGCATCGTGAAGGAGATCGTCCGGCCGGACATCGTCAAAACGCTGAAGGAGATCCACGCCAGGGCTCCGAAGGCGAAGATCGCACTCATGGGCTACCCGTCGCTGATCGAGAACCGCGGCGAGTGCCTGAGCATCACGATCCCCGGCTTCCAGATCGGTCTGTCGGCCGGCTCCTCGGACTGGCTCAACGCCGTCGCCGACACGCTCGGAACGGAGATGCAGGGAGCGGTCGACGACGCCGAGGCAGCGGGGATCCAGGCCTGGTTCTCCAACCCGAAGTCCGACTTCGCGGGGAAGGCCATCTGCGGGGACCCCGAGTCGGTCCACGGCGTCGTCAAGACACTCGTGGACTCCGACAAGCCCGCGACGGACTACCCGATCATTTCGAACTTCGGTCTGTCCGCGCAGTCGTTCCACCCGAAGATCGCGGGAGCGCGCCTCTACGCCAACTCGTTTGAGCGCACCCTCGCCGAGATGAACCTGTAGCACCAGCAGTACGTTCAGCCCGTGCGGGGCTCCTCACCGAGGGGCCCCGCACTCGCGCGCCGGGACGGTACCGACGGGCGATCGACGGCTGAGTACCCGTACTCACGGCGCCACGGCCCCTGCTGTGGAGAATGGCAGCCATGACCCGACGTACCAGGACGGCATCGATCACCCTGCTCTGTGTCCTCGCCCTGACGAGCTGCGGGAAGAGCGCGGACGATCTCTTCTCCAATCTCAACGGCAACACGACGCCGGAGGAATCAGGCCGCCCGACTCCTTCGGGCGACGCCACCCAGGCGAATGAGCCCCCGAACTACGGCGACAACAGCCGTGCCGTGCGGGCGGATCAGCCAAGTGCGGCGGACGAGCGGAGCGCACGGGAGAAGGCCGAGAAGATCCGGTCGGCGCTGGAGGACCTCAGACGTCAGAATCGGATTCAGCCCGCGCAGGTCCGCCCGGTGCTCGCGCGGCTGGCCTCGCCCGCCCGCCTGGTCGTGGAGAAGCGGTCCGACCGGGACGGACAGACTGCCGCACAAGGCAGCATGTACGGGATCTGGATCGGCGAGTCCGCATGCCTCACGGGCGCCGTCACACAGGACCGCGTCTGGACAGAGGTCAACGGCCACTTCCCGGAGACGGGCTGCCTGCCGCCGGCCCGCACGCACTGAAGCCGGAGTGAAGTCGGCACGACCGGTCGGCAACGCGGCCGGACTGCCCTCCTCGCCAGGCCTCCCGGCCTCGGGCTCCGGGCTCCGGGCTCCGGGCTCCGGGCTCCCCACAGGATTGGCCCGCGCCCAGTGGTGGCGGTTTCAAGGGGTTGTCGCGCGGGCTCCTTGCACCGACGATGGGCAGGAATGCCGCCTTGGACGGGAGAGTGAGTTGACTGACCCCTGGGTGGCTCTGCCCGCCGACGCGGACCCCCGCGCCCGGCTCGGTGAACTACGGCGCGCGCATGAGGAGTTCACCTCCGGCGGTCCGTTGGAGACACCCGTACGCTCCGTGGTGGCACAGTCCTGGCGACGCTCCGCCCGAGCGCGGGTCAGCCCGGACGGCGCGGCATCGGTCGAGCTCCGCCCGAGCGAACTGGGTCCGTACCGGGACGCGCATCCCCTGGCTCGTGTCATGCCGGTGATCCGCGAACTCATGGGCGCCTACGCCATGGACGGCGAGCATCTGATCGCGGTCTGCGACGTGCACGGCAGGCTGCTGTGGGTCGAGGGGCACGCGCGTGCCCGTCGGCGGGCGGAGCGGATGAACTTCGTGGAGGGTGCCCGCTGGTCCGAGTCGGAGGCCGGGACGAACGCCCCCGGCACAGCACTCGCGGTCGACCGCCCCGTTCAGGTGTTCGCCGCCGAACACTTCCTCCGGCCCGTCCAGCAGTGGACGTGCGCGGCAGCCCCGCTGCACGATCCGCATTCGGGCCGGTTGCTCGGTGCCGTCGACATCACCGGCGGGCACGGGCTCGCACATCCGCACAGCCTGGCCTTCGTGCAGGCAGTGGCGCATGCCGCCGAGTCCCGGCTCGCACTCGTCGCGCCCCTTCCCGCCGGCGCTCCGGCCCGGCTCTCCGCTCTCGGCGCCGACGAGGCCCTGCTGGTACGGGACGGGCGCAGGATCCGGCTCAGCAGACGCCACAGCGAGATCCTGGTGACGCTGGCCCTCCATCCGGAAGGCCTCGACGGTGATGAACTGCTGATCGCGCTGTACGCGGACGAGTCCGTGTCCCCGGTGACGATGCGGGCCGAACTCGCCCGGCTCCGGCGGATTCTGGGGCCCGAGCTGCTGCGCTCGCGTCCGTACCGGCTGGGTGCACCGGTGGACGCCGACTTCGACGCCGTCGCGCGCAGGCTGGAGTCCGGTGCGGTGGCAGCGGCGCTCGGCGCCTACACGGGTCCCCTGCTGCCCCGCTCGCAGGCACCCGCGGTCGTCCGGCAGCGCCGCAGGATCGCCGGCCAGCTGCGGGCCGCGCTGATCGCGTGCGGTGATCCGGAGCTGCTCGCCGACTGGGCGCACAGCCCGTGGGGCACGGAGGACCTCGCCGTCTGGCGGGCGCTCGCCGCGGCGGCACCCCTGGAGCGGCGGGCGGCACTGCTGGCCAGGGCCCGGGCGCTCGACGCGGAGCAGCGCGCCCAGTAGCGCTTCGTCGCCTTGGGCGATCCGGCAGCCCCCTCCACCTGGCAACCGGAGCATGCACAGGACCTGACGGAGCGGGACTGGTGGGATGCGCGTGGCCATGGCCCGCCACGAAGCCGTCGGCCGGTGGCAGGGCCGTACGGGGTCCGGGAGGGCCGGAGAGCCGCTCGAAGCCTCTCCGAGCTGGACCGAATATCGCATACGATGGACGAATGGCGGAGAAGACGTGGGCCACCCGGCTCCCCGAGGTGAAGAGCAAGGCCGAGCTGGCGTACGACAGCATGCACGACGCCATCGTTGCCGGTCATGTACGTCCGGGCGAGCGCATCAACATGGACGAGGTGGCCCGGAATCTGGGAGTGAGCAAGATCCCGATCCGTGAAGCCATCAAGCGGCTGGAGTCCGAGGGGCTGGTCACCTCACGCGTCCACTCCGGTGTGGTCGTGACCCATGTCGACAGGACCGAGATGCGCGGGGTGTTCCTGGCCCGCGAGGCGATCGACGGGCTGGTCGCCAGGCTGGCCGCCGAGAAGAGTGACGATCGGCTCCTGTCCGACCTTCAGGGCGTACAGGACGAGATGCGGGCCGCCCTGCGCACCGGGGACACCAACGAACTACAGCGGCTCAACTCCGAGTTCCACGGTTTTTTGGCGACGGCCAGCGGCTACCGCATCCTGGCGGAGCTGACCGAACAACTGCTGCTGACCATTCGCCGCTACCGCATCGCGGCGCCGAAGGACACCCAGAACTGGTCCCTCATCATCGAGGAGCACGACGCCATCATGGACGCGCTGCGCCGCGAAGACCCTGCGGCAGCGGCCGCCGCCGCGCAGGCACACACGCTTTCACAGGCCGGCCACGAGGTGGCCGAACAGAGGTGATGGCGGGCATGGGACGAGTTGCCTTCTTCCAGCTCTCGAAGCCGGACGGATGCCTCAGTCCTGATACAGGGGCGGCAGCCCCATGCGCTCCCGGTGCTCGTCACGCAGCAGACTGGCCGCGCTGACAGCCGAGGCGCCCGCGTCGAGCACCAGTTCCGAGCCGGCCAGCAGCGCCGACTCCTCGGACGCGGCGTAGGCGACCGCGGCAGCGACCTGTTCCGGGGTGCCGAGCATGCCCATGGGGTTGGACTCGCGCAGTCTCTCCTCGTCGTTGCCCGAGCCCAGGCGCGACTCGGTGGCGGGGGTGCGCACCCAGCCCGGCGAGACGGTCACGAAGGAAATGCCGTGGCGTCCGTAGTCGACGGTGAGCTGACGGCCGAGGCCGGCCAGTGCAGCCTTGGCGGCCGCGTAGGCCGGAAGCCCGGGAGCCGCCGTGCGGTGCAGCACCGAACCGATCATGACGACGCGGCCACCACCGGCCGAGATCATTGATGGCAGCACCTCCCGTACGCACAGGAAAACGGAGGTGAGGTTGGCCGTGAGAACCCTGTGCCACTCCTCCTCGCTGGTGCGGTGGAGAGCCGTCCCCTCGGTCAGTCCCGCACAGGTGACCAGGACGTCGATGCCGCCGTGGTCGGCGATCACGCCGTGGACAAGTTCTCGTACGTCCTGTGCGCGGGTCACGTCGGCGCGGCGTGGGACGACACCGTCCAGTGCCGGGTCATGGAGGTCGGCACCCACCACACGGAAGCCGTCCGCGACGAAGCGGCTCGCGACCGCGCGTCCGATGCCGCCTGCGGCACCAGTGATCAACGCTGTTCTGCTCATCCGGAAACAACCACCTGTTCTGTGGCACTGACGCCTCGGGCCGGTCCCGGGGCGGGGGTTGAAGGATCCAAGGAAAAGTATACGATCTACGAAATCACAGCAACGGCACCAGGAGGCGCCCATGCCGACCCCTCAACTCCTCAGTGAACTCGGCAGGGAAAGACTGCTGGCCATCGTGCGCGGAACCGACCCGCACGCCACGCTCGACACGGTGCTCACCCTGTTCCGTTCCGGAGTCGGCATCGTCGAAGTCTCCCTGACCAGCACCGACGCGCTCACCGTCATCGAGAGGGCCCGAGCCGCACTCGGCCCGGACGCCCTGCTGGGCGCCGGAACCCTCTTGACGGCGCGACAGGCCCGTTCGGCCGCGAAGGCCGGCGCCCGCTTCGGCGTCACACCGGGTGTCACCGCCGCCATCGCCGAGTGCCGGGCCCTGGGCCTGCCTGTCTTCGCCGGTGCCTTCACCCCTACGGAGGTCGCCGCGGCGATGGACGAGGGCGCGAGTGCCGTCAAGCTCTTCCCCGCCTCCAGCGGCGGACTGCCGCACTTCAAGGCTCTGCGCGACCCCTTCCCCGACATCCCGTTCATACCCGTGGGCGGCGTGGACGCGGAGGCCGCCCGGGACTATCTGGCAGCCGGCGCCCTGGCCGTCGGGGTGGGCGGTCCGCTCGTCGGCGACGCGGCGCGCGGCGGGCCGCTCGACGCGCTCGCCGAGCGTGCGGCACGCTTTCGCGAGGTGACGTCCCGATGATCGACGTACTGACTTTCGGAGAGACGATGGCCGCCCTCCGGGCGGGCCGGCCGCTCCGGCTCGGCGGCTGCCTGGACCTGTCCGTGGCGGGTGCGGAGTCGAACGTGGCGATCGGCCTGGCCCGGCTCGGCCACTCGACCCGATGGGCCGGGCTGACCGGCAACGATGAGTTCGGGCGTCTGGTGCTGCGGACCCTGCGCGCGGAGAACGTCGATGTCACCTTCGCCGGCACCACCGACGCCGGGCCGACGGGCCTGGTGGTCTTCGAGCCCCGCATCGCCGACGTGGTCCGGGTGACGTACTACCGCAAGGACTCCGCCGGCAGCACCCTGTCCGCCGCCCATCTGCACGCGGCACTCGACGACGGCACCCGGCTCGTGCACGTCTCCGGCGTCACGGCAGCCCTTGGCCCCGGTCCCAGGGGGGCCGTCGCAGAAGCCGTCCAGGGCGCGGCGGATCGCGAAACTCTTGTCAGCATGGACGTGAACCACCGCAGCCGGCTGTGGCCGCCCGGCGAGGCCGCATCAGTGTTGCGTCCGCTGGCCCGGTACACAGACATCCTCATCGCCTCCGACGACGAGCTGTCGCTGGTGGCCGACGAGCGGGCGACGACGGAACGCGCCCGCGTGGAGTCCCTTCTCGAACAAGGGGTGAACGAAGTGGTGATCAAGCGCGGAGCCGACGGGGCCGAGGTGTTCCACACCGGCGGCTCGACGTCCCTTCCGGCCAGGCCGGTCCGGGTCCGCGACACGGTCGGTGCCGGCGACGCGTTCGTCGCCGGTTACCTGTCCGGCCTTCTCGACGGCGATCCGGTACCGGCCAGGCTGGAACGAGCCGTGACGACCGGCGCCTTCGCGGTCGCCTCCAACGGTGACTGGGAAGGCGCACCGACACGTGAGGAGCTGGACCTCCTGTCCGTCGCACCGGGCAGCACGATCAGGTGACCTTCACGGAAGGCGGCCTCGGATGAGCACCGGACACGATGGCGGACCCCACGCCGCCCGCAGCGCGCTGGCCCACGGTACGCAGGCGCAGCCACCACCGGACCGGGGCCGGCCATCCCTCGACACGGACACCGCATGGCAGGCGTGGACCCCGGAGCGCTTCCAACCGGCGGAGGGGCTGCGTCTGCACGACGGCATCGTGGTCTTCGTCGACCTCCTGCGCGGCGCGCTGTACCGCTGTCCCGACCGGGCGGGCGGTACAGCCGAGCGGCTGCTCCACCTCGACGTGCCACTGGGAGCGGCGGCCCCTCTCGCGGGCTCCCCCGGCGACTGGATCCTGGCCGCGGGTACGGGTATCGCCCTCGCCCTGTCCGGACGGTTTCCCGAGTGGCTGGCCAGGCCGGAGGAGGGCGCGGCGATAGCCATGCGGATGAACGACGCCGCCTGCGACCCGGCCGGGCGCTTCTGGGCAACGAGCATGGCCCGTACGGGCATCGGCGCGGTCGGCAGTCTGTACCGGGTCGGCCCGGACCGCCGTGTCCACCAGGTGCTGCGCGGCCTCACCGTTCCCAACGGCCCCGTCTTCAGTGCCTGTGGCAGCCACATGTACCTGGCCGACAGCGCCGAGCGGATCATCAGGAGGTTCACCGTCGACGCGGACACCGGCGCCCTCGGCGCACACGAGACGTTCGCGCGGCTCGCGCCCGCGGAGGGGCGTCCCGACGGCATGATCGTGGACAGCTCGGGCCATCTGTGGGTCGCCCTCTGGGGCGGTGCGGAAGTACGCCGCTACGCTCCGGACGGCAGCGTGTCGGCGCGCCTGCGCCTGCCGACACCCAACCCCAGCAGCGTGGCCTTCGGGCACGGCCGCATGTACGTGAGTACGGCACGTCACGGCTTGGAGCGTCCGGATCCGCTGGCCGGAGCGGTCCTCACCTGCCGCACGCGGTGGTCGGCTCCTGCCGCGCGGGCGTTCCGCCCGGAATCCACTCAGCACTCCGTGTAGCGCCGCGACCACAGGGGGAAGTCGCCGGATTCCCACCCCGGGGAGGCTGGCGCTCATTTCGTATATCGAATACCTTCCTTCTCGCCCGTCCCCCGTCCAAAGATGGAGAGCCACATGACCACAGGCGTGGTTACCGAAAACAACGAGACGGCCCTGCGGCGCGCCAAGGCCGACCGCCGCACGATGGTGGCGAGCACCGTCGGCACGGTCATGGAGTGGTACGACTTCAACCTCTACGGCCTGGCCTCGGCGCTGGTGTTCGGCCCGCTGTTCTTCGGTTCGTCCTCAACCGGCGGCACGCTGGCCTCCTTCGCCACGTTCGCCGTCGGTTTCGCCGCCCGCCCGATCGGCGGCATCCTCTTCGGCCACCTCGGCGACCGCATAGGACGCAAGACCGTCCTGCTGATGACCATGGTCGGCATGGGCCTGGCCACCGCCCTGGTCGGCGTCCTGCCCACCCACGCGTCGATCGGCATGTGGGCCCCCGTCCTGCTGATCGTCCTGCGCGTCTGCCAGGGCATCGCCGTGGGTGGCGAGTTCGCGGGCGCCACGCTGCTGACCGTGGAGAACGCCCCTCCGGGCAAGAGGGGCCTGTACGGCGCCATTCCCGCCATGGGCACCGGCGCCGGCTTCGTCCTCGCCAGCGCCGTCTTCGGCCTCGTCTCCATGCTGCCGGACAGCTCGTTCAACAGCTGGGGCTGGCGCGTGCCGTTCCTGATCAGTGCGGTGCTGGTGCTGTTCGGCCTGTGGGTCCGCAAGGGCATCGACGAGACGCCGGTCTTCGCCGAGCTGGAGAACCACGGCCGGCGGGAACGTTTTCCGCTCCTCGTCGCCCTGAGGAAGCAGCCGGGCGCGCTCCTGCGCACCATGGGCATCACCGTCTCCGGGTTCGTCTGGGGCTACCTGATCCAGGCCTTCGCCCTCGCCTACGCCACCAACACCCTGCACCTGTCGAAGTCGACGATGCTGTGGGCCATCGCCCTGGCCTCCGCCCTGGAGATCGTCGCCATCCCGTTCTGGGGCTGGCTGTCCGACAGGATCGGCCGCCGCATGATGGTCACCATCGGCCTGGCGTGCACAGTCGCCTACGCCTTCCCCTTCTTCGCCCTGCTGGAGACCGGACGCACCCCGCTGATCCACCTCGCCATGGTGCTGGCCATCCCGATCTGCAAGGACATGGTCTTCGGGCCCCAGGCGGCCCTGGTCGCCGAGCAGTTCGACGCCCGCGTCCGCTTCAGCGGCGTCAGCGCCGGACGTGAGATCGGCGGCGCTCTCTTCGGCGGCACCGCGCCCTTCATCGGCACAGCGCTGCAGGCGTCCAGCCACTCCATCGTCCCCGTCGCGCTGTATGTCATCGCCGGCTGCGTCGTGACGTCGATCGCCGTGTTCGCGGGCAAGGAAACGGCGCACAGCGCTCCCAAGGGATACGACGCGACCCCCGCCTGAGCCGGTACCGGACCACGCCCCTGATCTACCCAGTGGAGTACGACATGAGCAATACCCCTCTTCCCATCACCAGGGTCGAGACGCTGGCCCTGTCCGCCGGCTTCGCCGACCTGTACGACTCGCCCGACGACGTCCCCGACTGGCTGCGCTTCCCCGCCGCCAGTCACCGCGTTCTGCCGCGCCACGGCCAGTACGCGACGCTGGTCAAGGTGCATGCCGAGGACGGCAGCGTCGGCATAGGCGAGTGCTACGGCCTGCCTTCCCCCCAGGTCACCGCCACCGTGATCGCCACAGTCCTGGCGCCGCTGCTGGTGGGGCAGGACGCGCTCGCCACCACGGCGGTCTGGGACCGGCTCTTCAAGGGACAGGCGGCCGGCGGCCACAACCGCGGCTTCTACCTGGAGGCGCTGGCCGGCATCGACCTCGCGCTGTGGGACCTGCGGGGCAAGGTCGCCGGGCAGCCTGTGCACCGGCTGCTCGGCGGACCTGTCCGCGAGCGCATCGACTGCTACGCCAGTCCGGTCGCCCTGCACGCGGACCCCGAGGAATCGGCCCGCCAGGCACTCGACTACGTCAGCGAGGGATTCCGCGCCCTGAAGGTGAAGATCGGCCGAGGCGAGCGCACCGACCGGGCCCACCTCACCACCGTGCGTGAGGCCGTCGGCCCGGACATCGGCGTCCTCACCGATGTCAACTGCGCCTACGACCTCGACGAGGCCACCCGCGTCGGCAGGGTCCTGCGCGACCTGGACATCAACTGGTACGAGGAACCCCTCCAGGTCGACGACCTGCGCAACCTGGCCGAGCTGCGGCGCCGTACCGGTCTGACGATCGTCAACGGCGAGACCCACTTCACCCGTTTCGACCTGCGCGACTCACTGATGCACCAGGCCATCGACGTCTTCATGCCCAACGTGGCCCGATGCGGCGGCATCACCGAGGCCACCCGGATCACGGCCCTCGCCTCCGCGTTCCACGTCGACATCGCCCCGCACGGCGTCGGCTCCGGCGTCAGCCTGGCAGCAGCCCTTCACCTGTGCGCGGCCACCCCCAACCTGCGCACGTACGAATACAACCGACTGCCCAACCCCATCCGGGAGAACATCCTGGTCAGTCCTCCGGAGTTCCACGACGGCGCCCTGACCGTCCCCACCGGCCCCGGTCTCGGCATCGAGCTCGACGAGTCAGTGGTCGACCGATACACCATCGCCCGGTTCTGAGGGCTGTCCCCGGCTCCGTCGAGGATCGGACGTCACCGGCCGAGCACGTTCCCGCGCCCGAGAAGGGGAGGGCGCGGGACGCCGGGGGCGGAACCGGTGAACTCGCGGGCGTGCTCGACGGCAGGGGATACCAGGTCGACGCGGCCGGCTTCACCCGGGCCGTCCTCACCCGAGCCCGGCGGAGCGGCGACCGGCTCCGCCACTTCGCCGGAACCCCGCCGCCCGGCAAGAGCACTGTCGACGACACTCCTGGTTCAGGCGGCGTCCACGACCTTGCTCACACTCACCCTTTTGACCTGGCCGGCCTGAATGCCGGCAGCGACCACGACGGCCACGGGCACGGCCTCGTCCCGGAGGGCCGCGATGGCCATCTGTTCGTCGATGCCGACGACACGTGGGTTTCCGTCCGACACGATCAGCGAGACCGCGGGGGCGAGTGCGTCCAGCAGATCGGGCTCGATCCCCTCCAGTTCGGCGCCGGATTCGACTCCCAGCACGCGCACATGCTCCAGCAAGTCGATCAGGACCTGCCGGGCCGCTGAACCACCGGGCACCGGCACCGGACTCTCACTCGGGGTCAACTCGGTCACTTCGACCACGCGGTTGGCTTCCACTCGAACATGAAGCACGCACCTGGGTGTGCCAAGCACCGCAGGAAGGTCTACCACCACCACGACACCCCCGCCGCCGGTGGGATGGACGTCGAACTTCGCGCCGTGCCGCAGCACCGAGGGCGGCCACACCACTTGAGCCTCGGACGTGGCCGCGCCATGGCGCCCGGCCTCCTCGATCGATTCCATGACGACCTGCCGAGGCGGCAAAGGCGGGGGCATGGCTACGCCTGCCGCGCCCATCACTTCGGTGACGGTGGACAGCGCACTGACGGCACGTGGGATACCCGCGAACGCCGCACATTCGAGCAGCACTTCGACAATCTCTCCCGGCGCCACCCCGGCCGCGAGCGCCGTACGGACATGCACGGCGAGTGGGGTGCCGTGCATCCCGGAGGCGACGATGGTGGCGAGTGCGGCAATCTCGCGGCAGCGGGGATCCAGCGCCGGCCGGTGGTACAGATGCCCGTACACCGTCCCCACCGCCAGATCGGCCAGGCCCGCAGAGAGCGCGAAGATCCCTTCGAGGCGTTCCCCTCCGCCCTCGACCAGCCGGGCGAATGTCTCATGGCCCTGAATCGAGGCGCGCGCGAAGTCGGCTTCCCCCTCAACGCCCATGCTCGTCACCATCCACTCCTGATCGGAACGGCTGGAAATCAGGCTCTCGCTTCTCGTTGAAGGCTGTGTAGCCTTCAACGGCCTCACTTGTCTGACCGAACAACGTCAGAGCGTCGAAACAGACTCGGCCGAGACCGGCAATATGCTCCGTGTCCGCATTGAGGGAGTGCTTGAGCACGGCGAGCGCGGTCGGGGAAAAGGCGCTGCAACGGCGAGCCCACTCCACAGCGGTGGCGAGAAGCGACTCGGGGGCGACCACCTCATTGATCAGCCCCCAGGACAAGGCGGTGGCGGCGTCCAGCCGCTCGCCGAGCAGGAGCAACTGACGAGCACGCTTCTCCCCCACCACTCTGGCCAGGTAGGCGGATCCGTAGCCCGCGTCGAACGAGCCCACGGACGGGCCCGGCTGCGCGAAGACCGCCGAGGTCGACGCGACCGTCATGTCACACACCAGATGCATCACATGACCGCCTCCGAAGGCGTATCCGTTCACTGCGGCAATGGCTGGTTTGGGGCACTCGCGAATCGTTCGGTACAGCTCCTCGGTCGCCAGCTGGCCGGAGCTCCCACGGCCGTAGTCACCCACTTCGGATCGCGTCTTCTGGTCGCCGCCGGCGCCGAAGGCCCTGTCGCCGGCGCCCGTCAGCACGAAGGCACCGACCGCACGTTCCGAGCGGATCATTCGAACGGCGTCCAACAGGTGATCCACCGTGTCGCTGGTGAAGGCGTTGAGCCGCTCGGGGCGGTTGATCTCGATGACGCCCACCTGATCGGATCGCAGTATTCGTACGTCATCAAGATCGCGCCACACATCGAGTTCCGCAGTGCTCATCCGGGTTTCCATGACGACTCCTGAACGGTTGTCGTGCGCAAGGCTTCACCGAGGCCGGTCGACGTCACCTCGGATGGTGTTCTCGGCGTATGCTCCTGCTCCTTCCGAGGTGATCCGCATCGCGCGGCGAAGAAATCTGCGCGCGGCGGGCTGACGGGCAAATGGACTCATTCCGGCACGCAGTTCCACGAGCGCCTGATCCGCCCGGCCGCTGGTCAGATGGGGATAGTCGTCAAGAAAGCGGAGCCCGCTGTCCACAGCCTCGCCCAGGTGCCCCGCCTTCAGCTGAAGCGCGGCCAGGTCCGCGTGGACCATCGCACGCGACCGGCGCTCGGCCTCCGGACGATGGCGAGTGGCGGCTCCGAGTGCGCGGACGGCACCGTCGTAATCACCGAGGAACTCCCGCACGGCCGCTTCTTGCCGCAGGAGCGACCCCTCGTGGTAGCGACCGGTGACCGAGGTGCCGGGTCCGCGGGACTGGTGCAGGAGACGTTCGGCCTCGGCAACCGCGCGCATCGCGTGTGACGGACGATGGTCGAGTGCGTAGGCCACCGCCAACTGGCCTTGCACAAAAGCACGGTGAATCGACGGGCCGGCCATGGCCCGGGTGGCTGCTTCAGCGAGATCGACGGCCTGCCGTACGTGCCGGAGATGACACGCCTGCACCGACATGGCGCGCAACGTGACTGCGTAGTGGAGCGCCGAGTTGTTCTCGATGGAGAGTCGTAACGATGCCTGGTAGTACTGCTGCGCCATGCCGTGCAGGCCGTCATCAAAGTGCATGAATCCACATAGGTAGGCCAGTTGGGCCATGGCCTGGACAATGCCACGATGCAGGGTCGAGGACGCTGGTCGTCGGAGCTTTTCCGTACCGTCTCCCGCCAGGTAGAGCGCCAGAGCATGCCGAGCCCGCCCGCCACCGAAGGTGATGTCCGACTGATGGAACACCTGCGCCATCGCCTCAAGAGCGTGTACATCAGCTTTCCGGATAGCGGCTTGCCTGTGGTCGAGGTGGAAGCCTGCGGGGCCCGGCCCGATGGCCGCGGCGTCATCCAATGCGGGGACGGCGCTGTCGGGCGAGTAGACCGGTTTCACCTCCTGCTCGCCGCCGCAACGTTTTTTCGCACTCTGTTCAGAAATACTCCACAATATCTCGGCCGGGTCCCGGACGGGCACCCGCGACTGGAGCCCCGCCTCCGACGGCCTGGCAAACCCTGCGTCCGGCACGGTGATGTGCCGACCGAGGGCGCGCGACAGAGCCTCGGCTATCAGCGGCCGGGACGACCGCCGGGGCATCGTCCCGGCGAGCCAGTGCGCGACTGTGGTGCGGTCGTAACTGAGCGGCGCTCCCGACTCGCCCGACACCTGGTTGACACGCGCGGCCAACTGGCCCGCCGTCAGACCGGCCTCGGCGAGCAGGTCACGCAGAGCCTGGTTCGGTCGCATCAACTTGCCCACGAGGCCTCCCCGCTCTTCGGTCATGTGCGGTCATTGTGTCCCCACGAGGTGCACCATGACCGCACACTGCGTTTCGCCCTGCCCGCCAAGGCCGCTGACTCTCGTGTGGTTCAAGGGACGTCGGTCGGTGAGGGGAGTGGCGGGATCAGCCACCGAAGGGCGAGGGTGGCTTCGGGATGCCTGCCAGTCCGCCGTCCGCGACCGACATGCCACCGTCCAGAAGGAGCGCGTGACCCGTGAGATACGAGGACGCGGGCGACGCGAGGAACAGAGTGGCGGAGGCCACCTCCTCCGGTTCGGCCCACCGCCCGAGCGGCACGTGGGCGAGCAGCCAGTCGCTGACGGGGCCGTTGGCATGGGCAAAAGCCGTCATATCAGTACGAACCCAGCCTGGGCAGAGTGCGTTGACCCGGATGCCCGACCGCGCCCAGGCGACCCCGAGGCTGCGCGCCAGAGAAACCTGCGCGGCCTTGGACGCCGCGTACGCCTCCAACTGCGGAATGGCGATGACACCAGCCACCGAGGACATGAGCACAAGTGACGCACGCTCGGACCTCAGCAGATGAGGATGGGCGGCACGGCACACTTCAGCACTCGCGTTGAGATTGACACCGATGACTTCGTTCCAGTCCCGCTGATCGGAGTCGGCGAACGGCACGAGAAGGGGAGCGCCGTCCTCGGCACTGGGCAGGATGCCCGCGTTGTGTATGACCACGTCCAGACCGCCCAGCGCCTCCGCGGCGGATTCGACGAGGTTCTGGGCAGTGCCGGTGACCGCCAGGTCGCCGGCCAGGGGCACTCCGCGACGACCTGTCATTTCGACGGCCGCGATGGCGGGCGCGAGCGCCTCGGTGCTACGGGCAGCCAGGGCCACGTCGCATCCCGCCTCGGCCAGGGCCACGGCACAGGCCAGGCCGATGCCCCGGGAGGCGCCTGTCACCAGGGCACGTCCCGCGTCGATTCGAAGGGGGCCGCTCAGGCCGGAGACGACGGCGTCGCGCGGCGTTCGACTCATGACACGTTCCGATCTCTAGGGGCGGAAACCTCCGCCGGCAGTCCACTCACCGTGCGCGAAGAGATCCCGCCGAGCGCTCGCGGACAAGTGAGTGGAAGCCGGGCACACGTACCTCGCTGAACTGAGTGGTCGGGGCTTGGAGCGGCCCACTCGGGCGCCTCTCCGCGAGCCCCCTGAAGCGGGACGGCTGAGCAATGCTTCACGGCAGACACACGATGGCAGCCGACGGCGGCGTGGCCTCGCCGACGTATCCGCGCACAGCATCCGGTCACGTGTGTCCCTTTGAGGAACGATGCACCCCATGTCACGCCTTGGAACTCATGCCCACCACATTGGCCGCCACCGGGAACGGCGGGAAGAGGAAGCCCGGCGGACTGTGCTGAATCCAACTGCGTGATGAAAACGGACTATTGAAGTCCGCATGCTCCAGGAAAGCCGCCCCTCGCGCGCACGCCGTCGCACGGTAGGGCCGTCATCCGATGCGCCTGGTCGAGACCGACCGCAGCACGGTGTCACTCGGGCCCAACAGACGCAGTCCGGCCAGAATCTCCTCGACCAGCCGCGGAGGTGCGTCCGGGGTCGCCACGACTCCGACGGACCCGACGGAGCGCAGCCACTCCGGTTCGAGGTCGCTCAAGGCGCCCACGGCGTGGACCGGAGTGCTGGACGCCACCCACGACACGATGTCGTCCAGTTCCCGGTCGGCGGCGTCGACGGCCACGAGCAGGAGATCCACGACCGCGGCGATGGACCGCACGGTGTCGCGACGGTCGTCCGCCTCCCAGCAGTAGGTGGCGGGTCGCTGCGGAACCACGTGGGGGAACCGAGTCCGCAGACCGCCCTCGATGGCAAGAGAGGGACGCAGCGCCTGACCAGGGACGAGCACGACTCCGACAGCGTCGGGAGCCGGCACCGGTACGGACGCCGCTCCGTTCAGGTCGCTGACAACCGTCAGCGGGCCCTCCGTGGCTTCCCGCAGCAGTTCGACAGCCGCCCCATGGGGTTCGGGAGCCGCCAGCACCACGTGCTCGCCCTGCCCGGAGAGACGTCCGACCTCGCCCGCGGCCACCCTGTACCGCTCACATGTGGCATCCACCACTGGCGCCAACAGCCCTTCCTCCGAACGGGCTCGCTCCTCTTCGCTGAGCGGCAGGGGGCCGACGACCGCTACGTCGCCGGGCTTCGGTGCGATCACCTCATCGCCGAGATATCCCCCGAGCCGGTGGATCTCGTTCACCGCCGCCCGCCCACATCCCTTTGCGCCGTACACCACAACGCGCCCGCCGGCCCCAACGGCCTGCCGCCCCACCGTTTCCAGGAGCCTTCGGGTGCCCGTGCACACCGCCCCGGCTTCCTCCTTCACCAGCACCCTCGTGCGCAACGCACGCGACCACGCGGCGATCACGTCCGCCGCGACTGCGGCCCCTCGCGCGTCGCCCGCGGCGGCGAACGCCGCGAAACCGACACAGTCCGCGGGGTCGATCTCGTACGACAGAGCCCAGCCGGTCATACCTGCCTCGCCCGGCTCCTCGATCACCGCCGACGAGACCCGCGCCTCGCGGACGACCGCTGTCAGACCGCTCCGCTCGACGCTCCCTCGCAGCAGATCGGAATGTGCGCAGACGACTCGCTCGCGCGAACCATGGGCGAACCAGCCGGCTGCAATGACAATTTCACCCGGCTCGCAGGCATCCGGAGAGAAAACCATGCTCAGCATACGGGTCCTGTTCAAATTCTCTCCCTCTTGATCCCCACTCCTCGATTCGAGGAGATCGCAGCCACTTCACGTTCAGCTGCTACCTGATGGAAATATCAGACCGTCAACATGTGAGGAAATCCGAGTCACCCATTCGATGGATCCAAATCCAGCCATACCTACATGTATCACTTTTTAATGGCCCAATCAGCACACATTGGGACAGTCAGGAAGACGCTCCAGGAGGGCGCCCCAGCCCCGCCTCCCCTCAGGCCCCGAGAACGGCGGGCCCTCCGCCGCACCGAGTGCGGGCCGGCCAACATGGCCTCGGGCGCGCGGGTTTCATCACCACCGCACTTTCAACACGTCAGGGGTGACCAACCCATGGCATCCGAGCGGCCATCGCACTTGAATGTGCTGGATGGTCGACGAGCGTTTCCCACTGGACAAAAGATCCACGGACGCTCGTCCGGTGCCACAACATCGAACTGTGCGCGGATGACGACAGCGGATCGAGCCGGCCGGTAACACCCACGAGCAGCCACCGGCGCCGCAGGAAAAGCCCCCCTCTCGATCATCCTGGATCCACCCGATAGACAAGGCGGCGTGAGCTCATGAACCCCCCGCCTTCGGTGGCCAGGTTCACCACTTTCCCAGTCCGACCGCGCGGGCCTTGGATCAACCGATCGGAAAGCAATGACCGAAGATATTCATCCTTTGGCAGCCATAACCGGAATAGGAGCAGAATTGTCCGGCGTATCCGGCGCCGCAGAATTCTGGAGTGCCCTGCGATCGGCCCGCCCTGGCGTACAAGCCCTGCAGGGCCCCATGTTCGAAGAATTGCAGAATCCACTCGGCGCCGCCGTCAGCCGCCGACGGCCGGTGGACCTGCTACCCGGAATCGAACCGCGCTTCGCCAAGTCGTACAGCGACGAGATCCTGCTGACCATGGCCGCAATGGAGCAGTCACGCCAGAACGCCGGACTGGCGTCGGGCACATTGGATCCGGGGCGAATCGGCATTGTCGCTTCGAGTTCGCGCGGACCACTGCAGTGGTGGTCCGACGGCAGCAACCCGCACGGTCCACGCACTCGCCCGGGAAGGGCTGACGCTCTGCTGAGCCTGCCCGGAGCACCGGCCTCCCTGTTCGCGGTCTACGCCGGAATCAAGGGGCCGGTTGCCACCCTGAGCTCCGCATGCGTGGGCGGACACCAGGCCATCGGCTGGGCCGCCGAGCAAATCGCCGCAGGCAGCGCGGACGCCATGGTGGTCGTCGGCCATGAGTTCCCGCTGGTGCCCGACCTGCTGCACGCCTATAACGCATTGGGCGTCCTGAGCAGACGGACCTCCGAACCCGAAACAGCGATGCGTCCCTATTCACTGGACCGTGACGGATTCGCACTGGGGGAAGGTGCTGTGGCATTGCTTCTTGAAAGCCCGGAGCATGCCATGCGCAGGGGAGCAAGAATCTACGCCACCATTCTGGGACAACAGTCGGAGAACGAGGCCGCCCATGCGACGAGTATGGATGCCACAGGTATGAGCATGGCAGGGCTCGTCACCCGACTGCTGGCTCAGCACGGTGTCGCGTCCGGTGATCTTTCCTATGTGTGCGGACACGCCTCTTCCACGGGGCTCAACGATCGCACCGAATCCCGGATGCTATCCCGTCTGTTCGAGGGGAAACCCCGCTCCCATTGGGCGCCGTTGGGCGGGAACAAGCCCGTGTTCGGTCATACCCTCGGCGCATCCGGAATCGTGAATGCCGCCGCCTGCGCCTTGATGACCTATCACCAGGAGCTGGCGCCCACACGCATAGTCGGCCCCGTCGATCCGGACTGCAATCACGATCACGTCGCCGAAGGGCCACGCCGCGTCGAGGTGCGAACAACGCTCTCCCTGTCCTTCGCCCTGGGCAGCCAGTCGTCCGCGCTGCTGATGGGGGCGCCGGAGTGACCCCACAGTTCTTCGACGATCCGGACGACATGCTGAAAGCCGTCGTGCGGCCCGGGCACCACCTTCATTTCGCCGCGACGATGTCACGCCCGAACGCCCTTGTGTACGCCCTCGCGCGCACCCGAAGGAATCGCCGCGACGTGACGGTGAGCATGGCAGCCGTGCACTCCGGCGCGCATGCCCTGGCATTGTCCGGTGCGGTGCGTCATATGATCACCGGCTTCCTCGGCGACACATACCCTCTCCCCCGCCCCAACCCCCTGTACAAGGAGCTGACGCGTGGCAGGCCCTTCACCGCGAGCGTCTGGCCCCTGTGGACCCTGACGCAACGGCTGATCGCCGGTGGCACCGGTGCCCCGGCCGCCCTCAGCAGGTCACTGCTCCACAGCGATCTCCGGCGGGACAAGGAGGAGGAGCTCCAGCAGGTCCGGCTCAAGGACGGGACGACCGCGGACCTGATCCCACCCCTGCGCCCCGATCTGACACTTGTTCACGCGGTGCTGGCCGACCGCTCAGGCAATCTGGTGTTGGGCAGCCCGGGCGGCGAAGGCGCCTGGAGCTCCGCGGCGGCGAAGGACGGGGTCCTCGCGACCGCGGAGCGCGTGGTGGACGAACTGCCCGGGGCCTGTGCCGGACTCCTCATGGTGCCCGGCCATCGCGTACGGGGACTGTGCGTGGCCGAGCGGGGCGCACACCCGCAATCCCTGTCGTGCGGACCGGCGACGGGTGTCAGCGGGTACGACGACGACTACACCTTCCTCGCGGACGTGACCGGCCGCTTCGGTGCGGGCGAGGCCCGGAACTGGTACGAGGAGTGGGTGGAGGCGCCGGGAAGTCATGCCGGCTACCTTCGCGCGCTGGACGCCAGAAGAGCTCCGCGGCTTGCCGCCGTTCCCGCTTCCGGGGGCGGCCCCACCGAAAGGGAGCAGCTCATCATCCTCGGCGCGCGCGCCGTCGCCGACAAGGTGCGGGCCGGTGGGTTCCGTACGGTCCTGGCCGGCATCGGCCATTCCCACCTGGCCGCATGGCTTGCCGGCTCCCAACTCGCCCGTGAGGGCGTTCCGGTCAGTATCTGCTCCGAACTCGGCTTCCACGACATGCGGCCGACGGGAGGCGACGTCTACTTGTTCGCCCGGCGGCACGCCGCCCACGCCGCCTCGAACCTCTCCATGGCCGATGTCATGGGTGGAATCGTCACAGCCGGCGCGGACTCCTGCCTGGGTGTGCTGTCCGCCGGGCAGATCGGCCCGACCGGAAACGTCAACACCTCGGTACTGCCCTCCGGAGACTGGATGACCGGACCGGGGGGAGCCTGTGACATCGCCGCCGCCCAGTGCGTCGTCGTGGCCCCGGCGCGTCCGAACCGATATGTGGCATCGGTTCATCACATCACGAGCCCCGGTGAGCGGGTGGGCACCTGTGTGAGCCAGTACGGCCGATTCGAACGCAAAGGACCACTGAACGAATTCGCGCTGTCGACCTGGCTCCCCCCGCCCGGCCGGCCGGGGGCAGATCCCGCGAGGACCGTTGCGGCCACCACCCGTTGGAGCCCTCGGTTCCCCGCCCCTGTCGCCGAGCCGGGGATCACGGAACGGGAACTCGGTGCGCTCAGGGACCTCGACCCCGCAGGTGTCTACCGATGAACGCCGGCACGGAGATCACCATGACAACAGTCCTCACCCGTCACCTCGGATCCGGTGTGCTGACGCTCACCCTCAACCGCCCCGAGCAGCGCAACGCACTTGATCTCGCCCTTGCCGGGCAACTGGCCGCCGCACTTGAGGAGTGCGACGGAAACCGCGACGTCCGCGCGGTGCTGATCACCGGGGCGGGCACGACGTTCTGTGCGGGTGACGATCTCCGGGCCACCGGAAGGTGGCGGACCGGGTCCTACGACGGCACCCCCAACGATCCCCGTACACACGAACACCTGTACCTGACCATCTGCCGCCTGATGGTCGGCATGCCCGTTCCGGTGATCGTCGCGGTCAATGGGCCCGCCCTGGGCGCGGGCCTCTCCCTCGTCTGTGCCGGGGACTACCGCATAGCGGCCGACCACGCGTGGTTCGCCACCCCGGGTCTGCCCATGGCGCATCTCGGCGACGTGGCCATGCTCTCCAGGGCGGTGGGCCCCTCGATGGCCACCCGGATGTTCCTCACAGGTGAGCGGATCGGCCCTCGTCAGGCCGTAGCCCGGGGAATCGTCGACCGATGTGTTCCCGTTTCGCGACTTCGCTCGGAAGCGACACGCCTCGCCGAGGAGCTCGCCACAGCTCCGACAGGGACCATAGGTCTCTTCAAGGAGCTCCGGGAACGTGCCTGGCATCTGGGAACCGATGCGGCTCTGTCCTTGCAGGACCGGTACCACCATCGCTCGCACCACGAGATCAACGACGCACGGCGAGCCTGGGCAGCCCATGTGAGTGGTGAGACGCCGCTGTTCCGCGGCGACTGACGTATGGCGGACAAGAGGAACTCATGACATCCGAAAGCTCATACCCGCTGCGGGACTCGGCGGTTCTGGTCACCGGCGGAAGCGGCGGAATCGGATCCGCCATCGCCCGCAAGCTTGCCGTGGAAGGTTCTCGCGTCTTTCTCTGCGGCCGTGATCCCCGTCGGACGGCCGAGGTCGCCGACTCGGTCTCCTGCCCGTACTGGACGGGAGACCTGCGAGATCCCTCTGCCGCGGTACAGGCGGTGGCTGCGGCAGCCCACGCCCTGCACGGTCTGGACATGGTGGTCGCCGCAGCGGGCAACAGAGGAGGAACCACAGACGTCACCTCTCCGCTGCCGGGTGAGTTCGAGGACGTTCTTTCCCACAACGTCATCACGATGAGCAACACTCTGACCGCCTCGCTGCCTGTACTCGCTCAATCAACTCGGGGCACATTCCTGGGGATTTCCTCACTCGCGGGTCTCACCGGGTACTACCGATTCCCCTACTACACCGCGGCGAAGGCGGCCACTGTCGGCCTTGTCAGAGCTGTTGCGCCCACAGCTCGGCGTCAGGGTGTGCGCGTGCGGGTTCTCTGCCTCTACTTCACCGACACCCCGCTCATCGGCGATGTCCTTGCCGACCTCGTCCATGAGGGAATTCCTGTGCGGAGCACCGCCGACGTCGCGGCCGCGGTGACCGCCTGCCTCCAGGCCTCCGGCACCGGCACCGTATGGACGTCCGTTCCCGGCACACCACCCGAGCCGTACGCATTCCACCGGGTTCCGGTGCCAAGGACAAGCCGGGAGAATGATCAGGAAGGGAAGCAGCAGAAAAGCGCTCTGCGCCACCCACATACTCGTGAGAGCTGACCACCTTCGGGTGGAAGCCCGGGCAGCCCCGGAATTCCGCCCGCGTCGGGCTGCGGCAGCCCACGGATCCGACGGTGAGATTCGTCCTCCCGAATAATCGGTGAAGAATCCCGGGGAACACGTCGCCATGTCTGCTCGCAGGGCCTGAGCGACGGGACGATCCTGGTCTGCGAGCCTGCCTGCTGCGGGCATGTGACCCCCCCAGCAGCGGCTGTGGCATGACCTCTTGCACTTCAGGGTGCGGTCGGGAGGTCGGTAAATCCCGAAAGCCCTTCTTCGTCGGAGCTATTGACGAAACGTCTTCACAGCTGCTCCAGTAAAGAAGTTGCCTCCACAGGTCTGTCGCAGATTCTCATTCCCCCCTTTCCCCCTGCCGAGGGGGTGAATCGTCATTGCCCCGGGGCCCCTCAGGCCTCACCGGCGCCCCTTCTTCTTTGTTTCTACGGCGTCGGTGACGAAACAGACCCTGCGGTGAGTCACCCGGTACCACCACACCACTGGCTGAGGAGCGAAAGTTCCCCTATCCATTTTCCGCAAGCCCTCAGCAGAATTCGAGGTGCCCATTGAATTCCGCCAAGCGAGTTGAGGACGACCGGTATCGACGCGGACTCGTCCGCATGCGCGAACTGGGCGGATCCTCAGCAACGGATCAGTTCATGTCCTCCCTGGCCGGAGTTGCCCCTGACCTCGGCCGCTATGTCGCCGAGTTCGTGTACGCCGACCTCTCCGAGCGCGACACGCTCGACGTCGCCCAACGCCAGCTCGTGGTCCTGGCCACCCTGGCGGCGATGGGCGGCTGCGAGCGTCAGTTGGCACTGCACGTCGAAGTGGCACTGGACATCGGGATCAGTCCAACAGTCGTAGTCGAGACATTCGTCCAGCAGAGCGCGTACGCGGGCTTCCCCCGCGCACTCAACGCCGTGGCGACCGCCCATGAAGTCCTCACCAGCCGCGGCATCACCCTCACCGACGGCACGACCGGCTCAGGCCCTGCGGAACGTGGCCGAAGCCCGAAGCCCACGGTCGGGACCGAAGGCTGACGCCAACCGCACACAGACAGGAACCAGCACCATGCAGCGATACACCGCCTTCCTCTTCCCCGGACAGGGCGCCTACCTGCCCGGAGTGCTCAGTGGAATACCCGAGGCATATCCCGAAGTGGCCGACGTGCTGCGCAGGGTCGATGCCGTGTGCGCCGAGTACGGACACACCCCCGTGTCGGAACCCCTCCTGCGTCCGAAGGCGCCCAGGCTCGACGGACTCCTCGCCGACCGGCCCACGGTGGCCCATCTGTGCATCTTCACCGTGTCGTTGGCCTGCGCGGTTCTGTACGAGAAGGAGGGTGTACACGCAGACGTGCTGGTGGGTCACAGCTTCGGGGAGTGGGCCGCGCTGACCGTCGCTGGGGTGTGGACCGTGTCCCAGGCCGCTCGGCTGATCTGCGAACGTGACCGGGTGTGCCGGCGCCAGGAGATCGTTCCAGGAGGTCTGCTGGCTGTCGGAATGGGCGGTGCGCGAGCCGCGCACCTGGCCTCTCTCGTCGACGACTGGTCCCTCGGAGTGGCCGTGGTGAACGGCCCCGGCCAGACGGTGCTGGCCGGCCCGGACAGGCCGCTGGACGAGGCTCTCCAGGTGGCGACGGCGCTCGGCGCGCAAGCGGTGCGGGTGAAGGCCGCATACCCGTACCACAGT
This sequence comes from Streptomyces sp. NPDC026062, assembly GCF_055568375.1. NCBI lineage: Bacteria > Bacillati > Actinomycetota > Actinomycetes > Kitasatosporales > Streptomycetaceae > Streptomyces > Streptomyces sp. NPDC026062. Next base: position 72,341 of record NZ_JBVHOQ010000007.1, on the reverse strand, counting down.
CCGTGGATGGCCGAAGCCTCCAAGGACTTTGCCGAGGTGATGGCATGTGCCCCCGCCCTCGCTCCGCAACGACGTGTCTACTCACCGCTCGCCAGCGACTACGTCGACGATGTCGCCGACGTACGGCGTATCGGTGCCGAACACATGGTCACACCCTTCGACTTCATGTCGGCGCTGCACCAACTGCACGTCGACGGCGTGAAGGTGTTCGTCGAATGCGGTGCCAAGGACATCCTCTCCCGGTTGGCGGCCGGTGTGTTGCCCGGTGTGGAGGCAGTCGCGCCGCTGCGACGGCGCGTGGGGGCAAAGGAGCTGAGGCAGGAACTGGCCACGCTGACCGGCGGCCGACCGGCCGGCCGCGCACCCGGCGCACGCGAAGCAACGGCGGACGCCGTCGTCCCGGACGCACGTGAAGCAACAGCGGACGCCGTCGTCCCGGACGGCACGGCCGACCCGTCCCACACGGCCGGCCCGACGGATTCGCGCGAGCGGACAGAGGACAGGTGGGAGCAGGCGGAGCAGCCGTCCTCGGGGATCATGATCACCACGCCTCCCGAGGTCTCCGTCGACGAACCTGTCCGGGACCAGGCGGCCGGGGACGGTGGAGCAGCCGAGGCGCTCCCCGAACGGCCCCTGCTGCTCACAGCCCTGCAGCAGCACTATGCCGCGCGTCTTGGTTACCCGGAGGAAGTGCTGGTACCCGACGCCGAACTCGAAAATGACCTCGGTGTGGACTCGCTGCGACAAGTGGAGATGCTCGCCTCCGTGCACCGCCGATACGGACTGCCGTCCCCGGCCAAGCCCCACCCCGACTCGCTTCGGACTCTGTCGGACATCGCCGATCACCTTCTGGCGACCGCCGCGGCCGGGGAGCGGCATTCCACCGGTGTCGTCCACACCGACGCATCCTCCCGGACCTCGGCGTGAACGGCGCGGATGAGACGGTCGCGGTGGTGGGTCTCGGCCTGCGTCTGCCCGGAGCCGGGAACCCGGAGGAGTTCTGGCGACTGCTCCGAGGCCCCGGGCAACCGTTCTCGGAACCCGGCCCCCGCTTTTCCCTCTCCCACTTCCTCCAGGACGCCGATCACCGGGCGGACCGCGGTTACGCCCGCGTGTCGGGATACATCCACGAATCACCTGTGGCCGAAGAGGACGGAGACCCCCACGAAGTGCGTTGGCTGCGCTGCTGTGCCGAGCAGGCCCTGAAGGGAGTTCGGCCCGCTCTCCCCGGACACGGCGCATGTGTGGTGGGTGCCTGGCCGGGAGGAAGCCAGGCACTGATGCAGAACGTGCTCCTGGATGCGCTCACCGGGGGGACGCCCGCCCCGGCGCAGCAGTCAGGTACGGCACAGGCGCGGGTTCGCGGCCTGCTCTCCTCAGCGCTTCCCTACGCCCGGCCCGGGTGCCAGGAGGCCGAGGGCGCCGTACGAACGGCGATACGCGGACTGATGCCCGCCGCAACAACGGTATGGACTGTCGACACGGCCTGTTCGTCGTCCCTCTACGCTCTCGACCTCGGCGCCAGGCTGCTCCTTCGAGGAACCGCCGACCTCGCGTTGTGCGGAGGAGTCTCGGTGCTGGAGCCGACCATGTCGGTGCTGTTCTCCGCCATCGGAGGGTTGTCGGCGACGGGGAACCTGCGTGCGCTCGACGCCGGTGCCGACGGAACCCTGTTCAGCGACGCATGCGTGCTGCTGGCACTGAAGAGGCTGAGCCGGGCGCGTACGGACGGAGATCCGGTACTCGGTGTGCTGGCAGGTTTCGGTGCCTCCTCGGACGGCAGGGGCAGATCGATCGCCGCTCCTCTGTCGGCAGGGCAGAGCAGGGCGATGCTACGGGCGGCCGAACATGCGCAGGAGCCCGCCGATGCCGTGGACTGGATTCTCGCGCACGCCACCGGCACCCGTGCCGGGGACAGTTCGGAAATCACCGCGCTGACCGGACAGGTACCGGAGCGGGGCTGGACCTGCACGGCCAACAAGACAGTTGTGGGCCACACGGGTTGGGCTGCCGGGGCGACATCCGTCGCCCACGCACTCCTCGCCCTTCGGCACGGTGTCATCCCGGCACAACCAGGTTTCACCACCCCGGTACAGGATCTGGGGTCCCTCTCCGTTCCGGCCGAGGACCGGCCCTGGCCCCGTACCTCCCGAAAGCGTGTGGCCGGTGTCTCCGCGTTCGGCTTCGGCGGGACGAACGCCCACCTCCGCATCGGCGAACCCCCGTCGGCGAGCGAGCCCGTCCACGGCACGAAGGCACGGACGCCCCGCGGCGCCGACGACCTCGTACTCGTCGCATGGAGTGCGCATCTGCCGGGCGAGCCGGACTCCTCGGCCGTGCGCGCATGGCTGCGCGGCACGGGTGAGGCCCCGCAGTGCCGGTTCGGACCGGAACTGCCGGCGTACAACACCGTCCGGCTTCCCGTTCCCACCTTGCGTGCGATCGACTCCGCGCAGACCCGGGCCCTGGCCGTCGGTCACCGGTTCGTCGTGGAACACGGGGAGCTCTGGAAGGCGGTACGTGACCGAACCGGCGTCATCGCCGCCCACAGCGGGGTACCGGCCAGACTCGTGGACTACGCGGCCCGCTGCCATGCCGAGCTGCTCACGGAGGCGGTCCACAGCGACATGGCCGCGACAGACCTGGTGCGTGGACACCTCGACGCCGTACGGGCACGTACTCCCCAGGCAGGCCCCGACGCCATGCCAGGCGTTCTGCCGAATGTGATCCCGTCCCGGATCGCCGCACGCTACGACCTGCACGGTGCCAGTCTCTGTGTGGACACCGGCCGGAGTTCGGGCGCCACCGCCCTCGCGGTCGCCGATCTCTATCTCTCGTCCGGTGTCCTGGATCTGGCGCTTGTCCTCGCCGTCGACTCCGGATCCCTGCACCCCTCCACGGCGGCCGACACGCCTCGCCCCCGGCAGGGCGCCTTCCTCCTCGCCGTGGCGCGCGAGGAAACAGCACGGGCTCACCTCTGGCCCGTGGCCGCCCGGCTGCTTCCCGGTTCGCTTTCGCCCGACGTACCGGGCCGCGACCGGGATCCGGCGACGGGCTTCCACACGGCAGGGGATGTGGTTGCCCTGCTTGCCACAGTGGCCTCGGCCGCCGGCCCGGCCCCCGCCGTGCCCCTTCCCCCGCACCTGGAACCGGTCGAAAACGACGACTCCGACGCCCCCCGCGACGTCCGTCCGATCCCGCGGCGCAGAGCGCCAGGCCCCTCGGTGGATGGGCGGGACGAGGCCGCGCCCGCGCCCCTCACCCGCCGCTATGTGCCGCGTCACCTCCCGGACCCGCTGCCGCCGCTCGCCGGCGCACCTCCCTCGCCGATCCCGCCCGGAGTGCTCCTGCTCACCGACGATTCCGAAGTGGCGGACCGTCTGCGTTACGCCACCGCCGCAGCGGGCGTGACGCTCTGCTGCACCACTCCGGCATCCGATCCGATTCCGCGGGCCGCTTTCCACGCGGCCGTCGACCGCGCCGCCGGTCATGTGATGGTGGTCAGCCGTCCCCGGCCGTGGCCGTGCGAACCGGACGCCGCGCACAGCGCTCTGCACGTACGGCTCCTCGACGCCCTCGGCCACGCACGCCGGACGGGGCTGACCGGCTCGCTGAGGATCGTTGTGCTGGCTCCACCGGACCATCCGCACGCCGCGCTCTTCACCGCGCTGGTCCCGACGCTGACGGCGGACCATCCCGGACTCCCGGTCCATGTCGTCGTCAGTGAAGCGGACGACGCGGCAACCGCGCTCGGCCTGCTGGCCCGTGAGACCACCAGCGGTTCCCATGCGGCGGCCTGGTTCCACGAAGGAGTCCGCCACACCCTGAAGCTGGTGCCCGCGCCTTTGCCCGAGCCGGAACCGTCACCACACTTTCCGGTGATCGTCGCAAGCGGCGGCACCGGTGGAGTCACCAGCGAGTTGCTGCGGTCGCTGACCGCGTCGACGTCTCACTCGGGCGGCTCGCGCATCTGGGTGCTGGGCAGCAGTGACCTCAGCCGGTTGCCCGCCGGACTGCTGGACGCCACCGAGCACGACCTGCCGTCGTTGCGAGCCGGCCTCATCCGCCAGGCTCTGAGGGAGGGGCATCCGGTCGCCGCAGCCTCTCGGCATGCCGACCGGCTGCTCGCGGGCCGTCGCGCCGCGTTCAACCTGAAACGGCTTCGGGACTCACCGGGTATCACGGAGGTGCACTACCTCGTCTGCGACATCACCAGCCGGCAGGACACCGAGGCCGCGGCTCGCACGGTGTCAGCGGCCGCGGACCGCGTCGATCTCTTCCTGCACGCCGCCACCCGCAGCCGCAGCGCACCCCTGACACGCAAGACGACTGCGGACTTCGTATCGGTGCGCGAGGTGAAGGTGCTGGGATATCACAGCCTTCGGGAGAGCTTCGCCCCGCTGCGGCCGGGTCTGTGGTGCAACGTCGCCTCGGTTGCCGCCGTACATCCGCTGCCCGGCGAGATCGACTACGGCCCTGCCAACGCGATGCTTCTGAGCGCCGCTCAGCATCAGGGCGCCGAAAGGGAGCTGAGCATCGGCTTCCCGCTGTGGCGGGAGAGCGGGTACTTCGCAGCCAGCCCCACCAGAATGACCGAGCTCATCGGCCAAGGCCGGCTGACCGCCATAGACGACTCGGAAGGGACGCGTCTCTTCCTGACAGAACTCGCCGCAGCCGGAGGTTCCTCCGCTGCCAGTGTCTATCTGGGTGACCGGGAGCGTGGCCTGCTGCGGCGGGAGCTCCCCACCCTGCTGGCCCCGGAGAATCCTGCGACGGCCCCGCGTCCTGTCCGGGCTGCCGCGCAATCGGCCGCCACGGGCCCTGCGGTGGCGAGGCCGGCCGCCACGACGGCCCCTGCGGTGGCGGGACCGGCCGTCGCGGAGCCGTACACCCGCGATGCAGCAGGCCCAGGCCGACGCCGACAGAACGGCGACGGCCCCGTGTTCACCGGCGGCCCCCGCACCCTGACTCCCGACGGCTCCACCCGCTGGGTACTGGACTTCGGCTCCCCGCATCACTCGTATCTGGCGCAGCACCTCGTCAAGGGCCGGGCAGCCGTGCCCGGTACGTTCCTCCTCGCCGCCGCCGCGGAAGCCGCCGGTGTCCTGGTGCCGAGTGGCGCGCCCTCCGTGCTCCTCAACGCGTCCTTCGAACGCTTCGTCCGCCCCTCACCCCGGCGGATCTTCACCCTCACCGCCCGAAGGACACCGGTGGACGGCCGCCCGGCTGTCCACGTGGAGATCAGGTCCGCCCTCCTTTCAGGGGATGCGCACCTGCAGGAGGTACGGCACTTCCAGGTGGATGTGCTGCTCGACGCCCCCGCTTCGGCGTCCGGTCCCGGGAGGGTGAAGGCCTCCGGACCCGTTCCGGAGCCGGAGAGGACCGGGCACCTGCCGCCCGACCCCTACTACTGTCATGACTCGCCCGTTCGCCTCAGCGGCCCCTTCGTGAACACGAGGCGCTGGGCCCGCACGGCGAGTGGTACGTCAGCGCTCTGGAAACCCGCACCCACAACGTTCACCGACCATCCCACTCTCGGCCGGCTCACCCTGCCCGCGCTCCTTCTGTGCGCGTTGCTCCGCACACGTACGCTCGCGCCCGGCAGAGACGGTTGCCGCCGCGTCGTCGTCCCTCGTCGCATCGCACGCACGGAGATGTACGGGCGAGGCAACGACCAAGTCCTGTCCCGCACTTATCCGGCCGGCGTCTCCACGTTTCACGACGCGGTCACGGATGTGTACACAGCCTCGGCGGACGGCCGCCCGCTGGTCGGCATCCACGGGTTCGAGGGCTCCCTGATGGAAACACTTCCCCCGCCGCGGCCCACCGGACGCCATGACGCAACGCCCTGACACGGAGGACGCCCCTGCACCTCTCCCTCCGGCCCACCACACGCCGGTCCCACGCTTCATGAATGCCGCGCCATCCGCTCCGGCATCCGTATCCGCCTTCCGGTGACGCGACCGAGCAGCAGCGCCTGACCGCGCTTCTCCGACAGAAGGCGGAATGAAGAACGTTCCGCCCCGAACAACCGAGCGCACAGTCCACCTCACCCGCTCCATGCCCCCGTCAACGAGATCGTCGCTGGCCGGCATGGCGGAAATCAACGGAGGAAATGACATGAAAACGACCCACACCCCCATGCGCCGACGGAACAGTGCAGCGCTCTCCGCACTCGCGCAAGTTCGCCGGACACTCGGCCACTCAGGTCGTCGCGGCACTCGCCGACCTGACTGCCTGCCAGACGCCGGACGGACTCACAGCGACCCGGGGAACCGGGGTACTGACTGTCCTGTAGCGTCCACGCACCCCGCCGTCGCGCGCCCGTCAGGAACTGCGGGCCGGCGCCAGGGCCGGTCCGCGGCTCCGCGCCGCATACCGAAGTCCAACACCGCCTGGTCAGCACCGAGTCAGCACGGAAGCCGGCGCCAGGACAGAGGGCATGCCCGACACCGCGATCCTCAAGGACGCCTGCCGGTCTTCGAACCGGTCCTCGAAGCAGTCTCGGCGCGCCTGTCATAGTGGCCCCGCGCACGATGGGCCCGAGAACTATGGTGCCCCGCCACATGTGCCTCTGACCTGCCCGTTCCTACGGTGTGGCGACACGTCCCCGTCCCCGCCAACCGTCCGGAAGTGGTACCCATGGCCGCCCCCGCATCCGCTCCCCCACCCACCTCCAACCTCCGCCGCATCGTCGCCGCCAGCCTCATCGGCACCACCATCGAGTGGTACGACTTCTTCCTCTACGGATCAGCGGCCGCGCTGGTCTTCAACAAGCTGTTCTTCCCCGATTCCGAACCGCTCGTCGGAACCCTTCTGTCCTTCCTCACGTACGCCGTCGGCTTCGCCGCCCGGCCGATCGGCGCGCTGGTCTTCGGGCACTACGGCGACCGGCTCGGGCGCAAGAAGCTGCTGGTGCTCAGCCTGTTGATGATGGGCGGGGCCACGTTCGCCATCGGGCTGCTGCCGACCCACGCCACCGTCGGCGTCGCCGCTCCGGTCCTGCTCACCGTGCTCCGGCTGGTGCAGGGCTTCGCCCTCGGCGGCGAGTGGGGCGGGGCCGTGCTGTTGGTGTCGGAGCACGGGGACGCCGGGCGCCGGGGGTTCTGGGCCTCGTGGCCGCAGACCGGTGCGCCGGCCGGGCAGTTGCTCGCGACCGGGGTGCTCTCCGCGCTCACCGCGCTCATGTCGGACTCGGCGTTCGAGGCCTGGGGCTGGCGCATCCCGTTCCTGCTCTCCGGAGTGCTGGTGATCCTCGGCCTGTGGATTCGTCTGTCCGTCGATGAATCACCGTTGTTCAAGGCCGCGCTGGCGCAGGCCGAGGAGCGCAGGGCCGCCTCCGGGGCGGCGGAGAAGATGCCGGTCGTCGCCGTGCTACGCCATCACTGGCGTGATGTGCTGATCGCCATGGGCGCCAGGATGGCGGAGAACATCAGCTACTACGTCATCACCGCGTTCATCCTCGTCTACGCGACGACAGCGGCCGATCTGAGCAAGCAGACGGCGCTCAACGCGGTCCTCATCGCGTCGGCGATCCATTTCGCCGTCATCCCGCTGTGGGGTGCGCTGTCCGACCGCGTCGGACGCAGGCCGGTCTACCTGGCCGGCGCGGTCGGGGTGGGCCTCTGGATGTTCCCGTTCTTCGCGCTGATCGACAGCGGGAACTTCTGGAACCTGCTGCTCGCCGTGACGGTCGGGCTGTTCTTCCACGGGGCGATGTACGCGCCGCAGGCCGCCTTCTTCTCGGAGCTGTTCGCGACCCGGATGCGGTACTCGGGCGCGTCGATCGGCGCCCAGTTCTCGTCCGTCGCGGCCGGTGCCCCTGCGCCGCTCATCGCCACCGCGCTGCTCGCCGACTACGACAGTTCGACGCCGATCGCGCTGTATGTGATCGCCGCCGCGCTCATCACCGTGCTCGCCGTCGTCTGCGCCAAGGAGACCCGTCACCGGGACCTGGCGGACGTCGAGCCGGGTGCCGGGCGGGACATGTCCGCGAAGGCATCCGCCGGCACCGTGCGCAGCGGTACCTAGGTCCGGTCCGCGGTGGTCCTGGGGCCGGGTGGCCGTGCGCGGCCGCCCGGCCACCGTCACATCCGCGGGTCGGTGGCCTCGAACCAGGTGGGGCCGCCGGTCATCGACTCCTTGATCCGGAGGAGCGCGAACTCCTCCAGGGACGGCAGCGCGTCGACGTGGAACCAGTCCACCTCCAGCGACTCGTCGTCGTTGACCCGGGCCGTACCGCCGGTGGCGCGGCAGCGGAAGGTGATGTCCATGAACTGGCAGCGGTCACCGTTCTCGTACTGCACGGGCGGCAGAGCCTGGGTGAGCACCACCCGCTCCGCCACGCAGCGTACGGCCGTCTCCTCGTACACCTCGCGCTCCGCCGTCGTCGCCGGCTGCTCCCCCGGCTCGCAGATGCCTCCGATGACCGACCAGGTGCCGGTGTCGGCGCGTCGTCCCAGAAGCACTCTGCCTTCGTCGTCGAAGACAACGGCGCTGACGGCGGGCAGCAGCAGCAACTGCTGACCTGCGGTGGCACGGATCTTGCGGATGAAGTCAGGAGTGGCCATGCCACCGACCCTACGTGGTGCGGGCCTGCTCAACGGGAGCGGCGCGTGCGCACCGCCCGCGCCGTCACCCAGCCGAGTCCGGTCACGGCGAGCAGGGCGAGCACGCCCTCGGGGAGCGGGCCCATTTGGGTCGCCGGGGTCAGCGAGGAACGCAGAGGCACCTCGTCCACCAGGGCGTCCGGCGTGAACATCTTCGTCTTCCGGACGACGGTGCCGTCCGGGCGGATCACCGCGCTGACCCCGCTGGTGACCGGGACGACCACGGAACGGCTGTGCTCGACCGCGCGCACCCGGGACATCGCGAGCTGCTGGTAGGTCATCTCACTGCGGCCGAAGGTGGCGTTGTTGCTGGGGACGGCGATCAGCTGGGCTCCGTGTTCGACCGTGTCGCGTACGGCGTCGTCGAACGCGGCCTCGTAGCAGGTGACCAGGCCGACATCGGTGCCCGCCAGGTCGAAGACGCCGACCTTCGTGCCCGGTCCGAAGTCGCGCTGCACACGGTCCACGTCCGAACTGAAGACGCGTACGAAGGAGCGCATCGGCATGTACTCGCCGAACGGCTGGATGTGACGCTTGTCGTACGTGGCCACGGGGCCCTTGTCCGGATCCCACTGGATGAGGGTGTTGCGCAGGTTGCCCGTGTCGGGCTCGACGACGGCGCCGATCACGGTCGGCACACCGATCGCCTTCACGGCGTCGTCGATGACGATCCTCGCGTCGGCGTTGCGGTAGGGGTCGAGGTCGGAGGAGTTCTCGGGCCACAGGACGAAGTCGGGTTGGGGAACCTTGCCCGCCTTCACATCCCGGGCCAGCTGCTCCGTGCGGTTCGCGTGGTTGTCCAGGACGGCGCGTCGCTGCGAGTTGAAGTCGAGTCCGAGCCTCGGCACGTTGCCCTGGATCGCGGCGACGGTCGCGGTGCCGTCCTCGGCCGAGTCGTCGACCAGCGGCAGCGACGCGACGGCGGCGGCGACCGGCACCAGGACGGCGGCTGCGGTCGCCGCGGCCGCCAGGCGGGGCAGTTCGCCCGTGGCACGGTGGATCCGGAACCGGCGGACCGCCTCGAAAAGGCCGAAGCCGCACAGCACCACGGCGAAGGAGAGGAGCGGGGTACCGCCCAGCGCGGCTAGCGGCAGGAACACGCTGTCCGCCTGCCCGAAGGCGATCTTGCCCCAGGGGAAGCCGCCGAAGGGCACCCTGGCCCGGAGCGCCTCGTCGAGCGTCCACACCGCGGCGGCCCAGAGCGGCCAGCCGGCGAGCCGGGACACGGCGGAGATGCCGATGCAGCCCACGGCGATGAACAGCGCCTCGGCCGCGGCGAGGGCCAGCCACGGCACCGGGCCGACCTCTTCACCCGTCCAGTGCAGCAGCGGCAGCATGAAGCCGAGTCCGGCGAGCAGGCCGAGGCCGAACGCGGCGCGGAACCTGCGCTCGAACAGCACCCAGCCCAGCAGCGCGAAACCGGGCAGAACCAGCCACCACAGCGGCCTGGGCGGGAAGCTCGCGTAGAGCATCACCCCGGAGAGGACGGCGGCGGCAGGCCGTACCAGGCGCGGCAGCAGACGGCCTGCTCGGAGGGTGGAGACGGGCTTCTGCGGGTCGCCGACCTGGGCGATGGTGGTGCTCACCCGGCGGAGTCTACGGTGACGGCCAGGCTGCCGGGGAGCCCCGTCCTGGTGACGGAATCCCTGCGGCCGGATCGTTTCTTCGCATCTCCCTCACATATGACCGCTGTGGCCGTTAACCTGTGCGCCAGTCCCCCGCCGACCGGGCCGGATCCGGCCCTCGCGATCGGGACGGTCACAGGCCGGGGGACGGACGTGATGACTGCACCAGCAGACCGACCGAGATCCGAGGGCGGCAACGCGTCCGACGTCGCCGGCGCACTGATTCTCGCCGCCTGCGCGATCTGGTCGCTGATCAGCGCGGCCGGGCGCGAGACCCGGCCCGAAGGGGTGCTGCTCGCGCTGCTCGCCGTCGCGGCGGGATTCACCTGCGGGCGGATCTGCGGAACGCTGCTGCCGGTGGCCACCGCGGCCGTGTCCGCCGTGGCCGCCCTCGCCATGGCGATCGTGTGGCGTCGTGGTGTACCCGGCGCGACGGCCACCATGGAAACCGCTCCGGGCCACACCGGTGCGGCCGTCGCGCTGCTGGTCCTGGCGGCCGGCGCGGCCTGCTGCGCGGCGGCCGCGTCCCGGCGGGAATCGCTGCGATGGGCCCTGCGGCTGCTGGCTCTCGGCACGGCCTGTGCCGCGCTCGGGCTCGGCTCCTTCGTCGGGTTCGTGGCGGCGCTCGGAGTGCTGCTGTGTTCTCTGGCAGCGGTCAGGACGTGCCGTCGGCTGCTGGGTCTCGCCGGTCTGGCGCTGAGCGCGGGGCTGATGGCGGGCCTCTCGTGGGCGGTGGCCGAGGACCTGGTGCCCGACGGGCTCATGCTCTCCCTGGAAGGCCGCCTCACCAGCTACCGGATCCAGCTGTGGCAGGACGCGGCGCGGCTGGCTGGGCAGCACCCATGGCTCGGTGTCGGCCCCGACCGCTTCGCTGATCTGAGCCCCACGGCGCGGCAGACCCTCGGTTCGGACGGGAAGCCGCACTCGGCCGCGCTGCAGCAGGCGGCCGAGCAGGGGGTGGTCGGTGTGGCATTGCTGGCGGCGGCGTTCGGCTGGCTGCTGTACGTCCTGTGGCGGTCGCCGCGCAGCACCGCGGTGGTCCTGACCGCCGGCGCCGCGCTCACGGCACTGGCGGCGCTGGCGAGTGTCGGCAACGCGCTGAGTTTCACGCCGGTGACGGCGGGGGCGGGGCTGCTCGCCGGGCTGGCATCGGCCAGGCTGCCGATCGGGGCGGACGGGTCCGGGGCCACCGCGGCTGCGGAGCGACCGCCGCGGAGCCGGGGCGGCGTGCCCTGAGACGACGCGCCCGGCAACAGCGACATGCAGGAGAACGGCGCGCCCGGAGCCGGTCCACAGACGGGACGAGGGGCAGTGGGGCGGGCCGGCGAACCTGGTGACCACGCATATCGCGGTGGGTCCGGAGTCCGTGCCGGAACGCGCAGGGGGCGGGCCGGTGCCCGAGGTCAGGCGCCCGCTGCCGCACCGGTGGACGGCAGGTGCAGGCGCTCGCGGATGAAGCGGACGCCCGCCTCCGCGTCGTCGACCGTGACGGTGAAGGTCCTGCCGTCGCCGAGTCTGAGCACCAGGCCCTCGCCTCGGCGTACGACTACGGCCGTGCCCTGCTCGGGACGCCAGCGGTAGCCCCAGCCGCCCCACTGGCGCGGGGTGACCTGGGGTGCGAATTCCGCGCCCACCACATGGGTGAGCAGGATTCGGCGGCGCGGCAGCCCCATGTGGCCGCAGCGCACTTCGAGGGCGTCGCCGTCGACGCGGACCGCCACGTTCACGAAGGCCAGGGTCCCGAACAGCATGAGCAGCCCGGCCGCCACGCAGCCGATCACCGACATGAGCAGCGGAGCGATGCCGGAGGTCCAGGTGGAGCTGACGGCAAGCTGGATCCCGAGCGCCAGACAGGCGGCGCCTGCGGCCGCGAGCACCCACTGGGTCCGGTTGGTGGCCCGGCCGACCCAGACCGCGGTGTGGGTGTCGGCACCGGTACGCGACGGTTTGCGGGGGTGGTCGCTCATGTCAAGCAGGGTACTGAAGAATGCGCGCGGGGGGACGTGTCTCACGGCCTCTCCCGGGCCGCCGGACGGTCAGCGGGCGGTGCTGACGGCGGCGAGCCCGCGCCCTTCCCGGTAGGCCAGTGCGGCTGCCGGGAGCGTGGACGGATGTCCGCCGGAGAGTACGACGAGTCCGGCGGAGGGCTCGGCCGATGGAGCGGTCCCGGCCCCGATCCGGCGCAGGGCCTGAGCGGCGACGGCGCCGGCGGAGCCGTGCAGGACGACGGGCGGGCGGCCGGGCTGCTGCACGGCGGCGCGGATACGTTCGGCGACCAGTTCGTAGTGGGTGCAGCCCAGCACCACGGCCTGCACATCGGGCGGGGTGAGCGCGGCGGCGGCGGCCAGGGCCTTCTCGATGCCGGCCTCGTCCGCGTACTCCACGGCATCGGCCAGGCCGGGGCAGGGCACCTCGGTGACGGCGGCGGACCCGGCGAAGTCACGGATCAGGCCACGCTGGTAGGGGCTGCCGGTCGTGAGGGGGGTGGCCCAGATCGCGACCGGACCGCCCGCAGCGGCGGCCGGCTTGATCGCGGGGACGGTCCCGATCACCGGCAGCGCGGGCTCCAGTTCGGCCCGGAGCGCGGCGAGCGCGTGGACGGAGGCCGTGTTGCAGGCGACGATCAGGGCGTCGGGCCGGTGGTCCGCTGCGGCACGGGCGACGGCGAGGGCGAGGCCCGTGACGTCTTCGGGCGTCCGGGGCCCCCAGGGCATGCTGCCGGGGTCGGAGGAGAGCACCAGATCGGCGTCCGGCCTCAGCCGGCGTACTGCGGCGGCGGCGGCGAGAAGGCCGATTCCGGAGTCCATGAGCGCGATCTTCACCCAGTCACCATAGTCGACGGCCCTTGCGGTCCCGGCTCAGTGGGGCAGACTTCGGCCAATGAGCGCCGTTGCCTGGATCGCCGTGGGTTCGCTGGTCGTGTGGGTGTGGCTGCTGCTGGGACAGGGGTTCTTCTGGCGGACCGACCAGCGGCTGCCGAGCCGCGCCGCCCCGGCGCACTGGCCCTCGGTCGCCGTCGTCGTGCCCGCGCGTGACGAGGCGGACATGCTCCCGGTGAGCCTGCCGTCGCTGCTGGCGCAGGACTATCCGGGCACCGCCGAGATCTTCCTGGTCGACGACTGCAGCAAGGACGGCACCGGCGATCTCGCCCGTGAGCTGTCCGTGCGGTGCGCGGGGCTGCCGGTCACCGTGGTGTCCCCCGGGGAACCCGAGCCCGGCTGGACGGGCAAGCTCTGGGCGGTCCGGCACGGGATCGCGCTGGCCCGGTCCCGGAATCCCGGGTACCTGCTGCTGACGGACGCCGATATCGCGCATGAGCCGGACAGTCTGCGGGAACTGGTGGCGGCCGCCGAGTCGGGCGGCTTCGACCTGGTCTCGCAGATGGCGCGGCTGCGGGTGAAGAGCGTCTGGGAACGGCTGGTCGTGCCCGCGTTCGTCTACTTCTTCTCGCAGCTCTATCCGTTCCGGTGGGTGAACCGGGCGGGGAAGCGGACGGCGGCCGCCGCGGGCGGATGTGTGCTGCTGCGGACAGAGGCGGCCGTACGGGCCCGGGTGCCGGAGTCGATCCGGCAGGCGGTGATCGACGACGTGTCGCTGGCGCGGGCCGTGCAGCGGAGCGGCGGGCGGATCTGGCTGGGGCTCGCGGAGCGGGTGGACAGCGTGCGGCCGTATCCGCACCTGGGCGACCTGTGGCGGATGGTCTCGCGGAGCGCGTACGCCCAGCTGCGGCACCGTCCGCTGGTGCTGCTCGGTACGGTGCTCGGGCTCGCGCTCATCTACCTGGCGCCGCCTGTGACGCTCGTGGCGGGGCTGCTGGGCGGCGATCCCCCGGCCGCCTGGGCCGGGGGGTCCGCGTGGGCGGTGATGGCCGGCACGTACATGCCGATGCTGGGGTACTACCGGCAGTCGCTGTGGCTCGCTCCGCTGCTGCCGTTCACCGCGCTGCTGTATCTGCTGATGACCGTCGATTCGGCGGTGCAGCACCACCGCGGCCGGGGTGCGGCCTGGAAGGGGCGTACGTACGCCCGTCCCGAGACCGCTCCGGATCAGTGAACGCCTTGCGGTCTCATTTGCGGCCGGGGGTCCAGTTCATGCCCCAGCCGTACGCCTGGTCGATGGTGCGCTGCGGGCTCACTCCGCGTTGCGGTACGAGATAGCGGGCTTCGCGCTGCACGGTGAGGTCGTTCCCGTTGTTGGTGATGAGGGCGAGCGCGCAGACCGTCGAGGGGACGGTGCATTCGTCGAGCGAGAAGTCGATCGCCGCGCCGTGCTGTGGCTGGAGGGTCACGGTCGCGTGCAGATCGGCGAAACTCCGGGCCCCTTCATAGATGGTGACGAAGATCAGGACCCGGCGGATCCTGGCCTTCTGGTCGAGGTTGACCGTCAGGTTCTCGCCTGAGGCCACGGCACCCGTGCGGTCGTCGCCGTCGAGCTGGATATAGGGCGGCTGCTGGAGAGCACCGAAGGCGTTTCCGAGCGCCTGCACCACTCCCTTGCGGCCGTCGGTCAGTTCGTAGAGGGCGCAGAGATCAAGATCGAGATCGGCGTGCTGTGCGACGGCCCTGCCGAGTTTGCTGCCCCACCCCTTGAACTGCTTGCGCACTTCCCAGTTGAGATTGACGCGCATGGCTCCCGAGGTGCCGCCCTGTTTCGCGAGCGAGACGGAGGGCGCGTCCTTCGTGAGTGTCACCTTGGTGAGGCGGACGGGCTGGGTGACCGGCGGGGCCGGGGGCGCGGGAGGGACCGGCGGGGCCATCGGGGCGGCATGGGCCGGCCGGGGGTACTGCGGCGGGGGCGGTGTGGCGGCGACCCGTGTTGCGGGGTGGGGCGGTTGGGCCTGCGGGGGCGTATGCGGCTGAGGTGCCTGCGGGGGCGGCTGCGGTTTGTCGACGGAGATCCCGAAGTCCGTGGCAAGCCCTTCGAGCCCGGTTCCGTAACCCTGGCCGACAGCCCGGAACTTCCAGGAGCCCTGGCGCCGGTAGAGCTCTCCCAGGATGAAGGCGGTCTCCACCGTGGCGTCGGTGCTGTCGAAACGCGCCAGTTCCGAGCCGTTGGCCGCGTCCGTGATCCGTACGTAGAGCCCCGTCACCCGGCCGAACGAACCGCCGTCGGCGGAGGCCGCCAGCACCACCCGGTCGACGGAGGGCTCCACCCTGGCCAGATCGACGGCGAGCGTGTCGGTGGCCGCTCCGGCAGTGGTCCGCTTGCCCTCGTGACGCACCGCTCCGGACGCGTGGGCCGGCTGGTTGTAAAAGACGAAGTCCGCGTCGCCGCGCACCTTTCCGGAGCCGAGGAGAAGGAGCGCCGAGGCGTCCACGTCCGGGGTTCCGGGGGCGGCGCGCCACCCCAATTCGACGCGCACGGCCTGAGCCGCCACTGGAACATTGGTTCCTTTTAGCATGGTCATGCTCGCCCCCATCGCGAGTCCGGCTGCCAAGACCTTTCCCGGTCAACCTAATGCCCGCCCCCTCACGAGACCCACATCGGTGCCCGCACGGCCCCGAAGACCTGCCGACACCCCCCCCGTGAACTCGCCTTTTACACGATCACTACGCCTCTGGGCGCCCCTTTTTCCCAAGTTCGCTCGCATTGGGGATAGCTGTTCACTCACAACACGTAAAACGACCCTCTTATCGGGCTCCCCAATCAGCACATCGTGGGCTTAACTTAGGTGCCATGACCTCCCCCCGCTCCACCTACGGCGGCGGCTACTACGCCTCGCCGTCGTTCCCCGACACTCCGATCTACGACTCCCTGGTCGCGGAGCGGGGCACGCCTCAGATCGCACCGATCCGAGTGCCCGCCGCCTATGACACCGGCAACAGCTACCTGCCGGCGCTGCCGTCGGCCCTGCCGGCTCTGCCCGCGGCACCCTCCCAGCCGAATCCGTCGTACGGCTACCAGCAGCCGATGGCGCAGCAGGGGTACACGCCGATGCAGCCGGCCCAGCTGCAGCACGCCCCGGCGCCGTACATCCCGCAGCAGCCGTCCGCGGGCCGCGGGGGTTACCAGTCGCCTCCGCAGTACCAGCAACCGCAGCGGCCCGCACCGGGCACCGGCTACGAGTCGATGCGCCCGGCGTCGCCTCGTCCCGCCCCCGCGCCCGCACAGTCCCCGTACGAGGATCCGTACAACCGCCCGTACCAGGGCCGGGGGTACTAGGAGGGTCCAGCACCCTCCGGGAACCGCCGCCCACCGGCAGCGAGGGGCCGCCGGGGAGCGGCTGGCAGGATGGGGGCATGCCCACCCCCGAACTGAGTGCCGTGCACATCCATCCGGTCAAATCGCTGGCCGCGTGCACCGTCGGTGAGGCCGTCGTCGAGCCATGGGGACTCGACGGCGACCGCCGCTGGATGCTGGTCGACGCCACGGGCAAGGTGGTCACGCAGCGTCAGCAGCCCCGTATGGCACTGATCTCCGCCACGCCCGGGCCAGGTGGCGGCATCGCGCTGGCCGCGCCAGGGAGCGCGGCGCTCACCGTGGAGGTCCCCGAGCCGCGGGCGACGATCGGCGTGGCGCTGCACCGCAGCCGGCTCGAAGTGGTCGAGGCCGCGCGGAGCGCGCACGCCTGGCTGGGCGAGTTCCTCGGCGTGGAGGTCAGGCTGGTGCATCTCGACGCGCCGGACCGGCGCAGGCTCATCAACCCCGACCACGCACGGCCGGGTGAGACCGTCAGCCTGGCCGACGGCTTTCCGCTGCTGCTCACCGCCCTCGCCTCACTCGACGCGTTGAACTCGCTCATCGAGCGCGGCGGTCACCCCGGCGAGGGGCCGCTGCCGATGAACCGCTTCCGGCCCAACGTCGTCGTGGCCGGTACGGCCGCGTGGGCGGAGGACGGCTGGAGCCGGCTCTCGATCGGCGACGTGACGTTCCGTGTGGTCAAGCCCTCCGCCCGCTGTGTCATCACCACGATCGACCAGCTCACCGCCCGCCGGGGCGCCGAGCCGCTGCGCACGCTCGCCCGGCACCGCCTGTCCGGCAAGGAGCTGCGCTTCGGCCAGAATCTGATCCCGGACACGACGGGCGTCATCCGGGTCGGGGACCCGGTGCGGATTCTGGGCCGAAACTCCAGATGACCGGGAACTCCCGGAGAAGCAGGGCGGGTTGACGGGTGAGGTTGCTCTCTCTTCGTCGCTCCGGCGCGCGGGGAGCGCCGTATCGGGTTATGACGGATACGGAAGGGGGTGCAGGACTGTGCGAACGCTCACGGGAGTCTGGCGCTGGCGGCACAATCCCCTGCGCCGCGCCACGGACAGGCGCGAGGCGTGGGTGGCTCTGGTGGCTTTTCTTCTGCTCGTGCTGGTGGCACCGCTGCTCGGCTGGTACTGCGGATCGCGGACCGACCAGGCACTGCAGGAGTCGGTACGGGCCCAGCAGGCGGACCGCCGGCTCACCACCGCCGTCGTGGTACGCCGCGTGGCCGACCGGCACCATGTGTCGGACCCCGAGGTCTCCACGGACCGAAGGGCTCAGACCACCGTGGTGGCCCGCTGGCACGCCGAGGACGGTACGGCGCGCAGTGCCACGGTGACGACCACCTCCCGCTCCACCGCGACGGGCGCGCAGGTGCGGATCTGGACGGACCGGGCGGGCAACCCCGCACTTCGCCCCATGGACGCGCCGACCGCGCACACCCATGCCGCGCTGGCCGGATTCGGTGCGGGAATGGCGGCCGTCCTGCTGATCGAGGGCGGGCGGCGCCTGATCGTACGGCGCATGGTGCGAGGACGGTACGAGCGGCTCGACCGGGCATGGGCCAGGGCCGGTCCGGACTGGGGCAGGACGGGCACCGGCAGCTGAAGACCTGCTGATCGGGTCAACTCCCGCCCTCCGCGCGCGCTACGGTGGACCGGCCCGCCCGTCTCTCCCTCGGGGGAATCGGGGTGACCGCCGCCGCGAGGCCGGTGGCACGGGCATCACACACGCACGAGGTGGGGGCACAACAGCGCCATGGCACAGGGCACGGTCCAGGTGACGCACACCGGAACATCGCGGTGGCGGCGCCGCACAGGCGAGTACGCCTCCCTCACCGCGGCTCTGGAAGCGGCGGCGGACGGTGACGTGCTCACCGTCGCGCCGGGCACCTACCGGGAGAATCTGGTCATCGCCCGCGCGGTGACGCTGCGCGGACCCGAGGGTTCCGTCGGTTCCGTGCGGATCGCGCCGGCCGACGGCGTCCCGCTGACCCTGCGCGCCTCCGCCGTCGTCCAGGACCTGCATGTGGAGGGCCAGGACTCCACCGCCCCGGCCCTGCTGGTCGAGGAGGGCGCCCCGGAGATCGCCGACCTGCGGATCGTGACCCGCTCGGCCGCCGGGCTGGAGGTGCGCGGTGCGGCCCGGCCCACCGTGCGCCGCTGCACCGTCGACAACCCGGCCGGCGTCGGCATGGCCGTACTCGACGGTGCGGGCGGCGTGTTCGAGGAGTGCGAGATCGTCTCGGCCGGGCAGTCGGGGGTCTCGGTGCGCAACGGGGCACACCCGCGGCTGGAGCGCTGCCGTGTCCATCACGCCTCGGGCGCGGGTCTGTCCGTCACGGGTGAGGGCAGCGGGCTCGAAGCGGTCGGCTGCGAGATCTACGAGATCAAGGGCAGCGGGATCCAGGTGTCCGCCCGCGCCTCGGCCCATCTCACCGACTGCACGGTGCACCGCACTTCGGCGGACGGCGTCACTCTGGACACCGACGCCGTGCTCACCCTGGCCGACTGCGACATCCACGACATCCCCGAGAACGCGGTGGACCTGCGGTCCCGCTCCGTTCTCACACTGACCCGCTCGACGGTGCGCCGGTTCGGCCGCAACGGGCTCTCGGTCTGGGACCCGGGCACCAGGGTCGACGCCAACCAGTGCGAGATCCACGACAGCACCGGCGACTATCCCGCGGTCTGGGTGAGCGACGGGGCCACCGTGATACTGGATTCCTGCCGCGTCCACGACGTGCCTGATGCCCTCTTCGTCCTCGACCGGGGCTCACGCGCCGACGTGGTGGACAGCGATCTGTGCCAGGTCCGCAACACGGCGGTGTCCGTCAGCGACGGGGCGACCGCACAGCTCGACGACTGCCGGATCCGGGAGGCGTCCACGGGCGCCTGGTTCCGCGACCACGGCAGCGGCGGGACCCTGAACAACTGCACCGTCGACGCCGTGCAGACCGGAGTGATCGTCACCAAGGGCGCCGATCCGACGATCGAACGCTGCACCGTCACCTCCCCCGCCGAGGCCGGTTTCTATGTGTCGGCCGAGGGCCGCGGCACCTTCCACAGCTGTCGGGTCACCGGCAGCGAGGGCTACGGCTTCCATGTGATGGACGGCTGCCGCACGACGCTGACACGGTGCCGCACCGAGCGGTGCGCCCGTGGCGGTTACGAGTTCGCGGAGGGCGGGGCCCACGGCGACGCCTCGGCCACCGGGCCGGTCGTGGAGGACTGCACCAGCGACGAGAGCGGTCTGCGTACCGCCCCTCCGCCGCCGCCGGCGGTCCTGACGGCCACCCAGTCGGCTCCGGGGCTGCTGGGCGCCGTCCCCGCGCCGCGCGCCGTGGAGCCCGTGGCGGTCGAGGTGCCGGCCGAGCCCGCGCGTACGTCCAAGGCGGTGCTCGGCGAACTGGACGCGCTGGTCGGCCTCGACAGCGTCAAGCGCGAGGTGCGCGCCCTCACCGACATGATCGAGGTGGGCCGCCGGCGTCAGCTCGCCGGTCTGAAGGCGGCCTCGGTCCGCCGCCATCTCGTCTTCACCGGCTCCCCCGGCACCGGCAAGACCACGGTGGCCCGGCTCTACGGGGAGATCCTGGCCTCCCTCGGGGTACTGGAGCGGGGGCACCTGGTCGAGGTGTCGCGGGTCGACCTGGTCGGCGAGCACATCGGCTCGACCGCCATCCGCACCCAGGAGGCCTTCGACCGGGCGCGCGGCGGGGTGCTGTTCGTCGACGAGGCATACGCCCTCTCGCCCGAGGATTCCGGCCGGGACTTCGGCCGGGAGGCGATCGACACACTGGTGAAGCTGATGGAGGACCACCGGGACGCGGTGGTCGTCATCGTCGCCGGTTACACCCATGAGATGGAGCGGTTCCTCACCGTCAACCCCGGTGTGGCGTCCCGTTTCTCACGGACCATCACCTTCAGCGACTACGAGCCCGGTGAGCTCCTGCGTATCGTCGAACAGCAGACGCGGGAGCAGGAGTACAGCCTGGCGTCCGGGACCGGTGAAGCGCTGCTGAAGTACTTCACCGAGCTTCCCAAGGGGCCCGCCTTCGGCAACGGCCGCACGGCCCGCCAGACCTTCGAGTCCATGGTCGAACGGCATGCCGGCCGCGTCGCGCAGCTTGCCGAGATGAGCACGGAGGACCTCACTCTGCTGTTCCCGGAAGACCTTCCGGAACTCCCCTGACACCTCGCCCCGGCTCGTCCGCCTGACGGGGCAGGACGGGGACGAGCCGTTCCAGGAGCGCGGCGCGCTCCTGGGCGAAGACGGGGTCCGCCTGGTAGTCGGAGTGCCCCAGCACCGGCTCGGGAAGCGGGTGTTCGGGGGTGCGGCCGTAGACCAGCGGATCCTTGAGCGGGCCCCGGTCCACCTCGGGCCCGGACTCCTCGCCGAGCCGCACCTCCCCGCCGATCGGGTCGGTGGCCCGCCACAGGTTGCGCCAGCAGTGCACCGACCGGTGCAGCCCGTGCAGCTGGACGGGCCCGAAGTAGGCCGGGAACCACCGCCCGTAGAGTCGCTCGATCGGCGAGCCGTAGGTGAGCAGGCCGACCCTGCGGCGAACCCCGGCGGGCAGCTGCCAGACCGCGGAGGCGGCCAGAACGCTGCCCTGGGAGTGGCCCGAGATGACGAGCCGGCCCCGGGTGCGCGCGGTCCAGCCGGACATGCGTGAGGCCAGATCGGGGACGGCGCGTTCCGCGTAGCAGGGCGGGGCGAAGGGATGTGCGGCACGCGGCCAGAACGTTCCCACGTCCCAGAGGATGCCGATGGTGCGCCGGGCGGACACGTCCCGGTACGCGCGCCGCCCGCAGGCGACGAAGAGCAGGAAGCCGAAGCCCACGAGCCAGGATCCGGTGGACTGCGCCGCCTCGGCCACCGATTCGACGAAGGGGCCGCTGCCCTCCATCGCGAGCCCGGGAACCTGCCCGCTCGTCCACGCCCCGGCCACCGCCCCCGCGCCGAGCAGCAGTGTGGCGCCGGAGACCAGGCCCAGCATGCCGGGTGCGGAGTCGGTGAGCGCGGCGGTGGCCCGGGTACTGGCGATCTGCTTCGTGCGCGCGGGGTCGGGCCGTGCCTCCTCGTACTCCGTATCGATCAGCGGTTCCAGCCGGCGGGCCGCACGGTAGGTGCGTATGCCGAGCACGAGGCCCGGCACCAGGAGCAGCACCAGCAGCACGGGGATGACGGAAGCCTGCCAGCTGAGGAGCACCGGCGGTCCCTCTATGAGGGCGCTGCGTCCCATACCCGGGCTGCCCGGACCGTCGAGCCAGTCCGCGACGCGCTGGGCCACCCCGCCCGTCATCACACCGCCGAGCGCGCAGGCGAGCATCGCGACGGCGGGGCCGCCGAGTCCGCGCAGCACGGTGCGCGGCTCGGGACTGCCCCGGTACAGGTTCAGCGAGACCGCGGCGAGTGCGACGACAAGGGCGCCCTGGGCGAGAGTGACGACGCTGAACATGACGTCACCGGGAAGCGTGCCGGCGGAGACCCAGTCGGGACGCGACCAGGCGGCGTGCAGCGCGGCGAGGGCGAGCAGGGCGAGGGCGGCCACCGGCAGGTACCTGACGACAGCGCGGTCGAGGCGGTTGTCCAGGCGCCGTTCGCTCCGTCCGCGCCTGCAGACCACCCAGAGCACGACGAGCGCCCCCGCCGCGAGCAGCACCTCGATCAGCGTCCCGGCCGCCTCGGGCACCGGTCCGGCGGCGGAACGGTCGTGCCGGGCGGCCGCGCCCGTGACGAAGACGGTGACGGTGAGGAATCCGGCCGCGGTGTGGGCGGCACGCAGCCGTGCGACGAGCCGGCGTCCGTACCAGAATCCGGGCCGTCCGAGCGCGGGCCGCAGCACGGGGGCCGGGTCCGTGCCGGGGGCCGGCCGCGGTACGTCCTCATCCGGATCCGTGCCGGTGAGCGGTCGCTGCGACTCGTACGCGCTCCAGGTCCGGTTGGACAGATACCACAGCAGTACCACCAGCGCGGTCGGCACCAGAGCGGCAAGGGCGAGGCGGCGGCCCGGCTGGGACCACCAGCCGCCCTGCGAGGCCGACAGGAACCCCAGCCAGGACCGCTGGTCGGAACAGTCCTGCTCGCCCGCGCACTGCCAGGCGGTCAGATCGAGCGCGACCTCGCAGACGGCGGCGGTCAGCAGGACCGTGAGGCTCAGCGCGACGAGCCTCACGAGCAGGCCGTACAGCCGGATCGCGCGGGGGCGGCGCGTGGCGGCCGGACGCATCCAGTGGGCGAGGTTGATCACCATGAACGGGAGCAGCAGGAGCCACAGCGCACGGGAGCCGTTGCCGGACGTCAGGTTGGACCAGCAGTACGCCTCGGCGATGGGCCGGTCCCGGTAGCGATCGGGGTGGGCTTCCGCGTCGAGGTCGCCCGGACGCCGGTAGATGGCGGCGGTGGCGTCACCGGTGACCCGGACGGTGCGCGGATCGACGAGCATCTCCTGGGGCGTCGCTCCGCCCACGCCGTGGACCAGCAGCTCCAGTGCGGGCCCTTCGCTCTGTGGGGCCGGGGTGGCAGATGGCACGGGTGACTCGCTCTCGGAGGTGGGACGCGGCTGATGCCCGGTCACCAGAGTGAAGGAGGGACCCGGGTGCACGCTTCGCTCTTACGGAATCTCCCCAGTGCGGCGGCCTGCGACACCGCGTGGCAGGATGAGCCGTCGGCATGGGCTGCCGCACGGCCAGAGGGAAGGACAGGGCACAGCGTTGAGCGAGAATCAGAATCTGCTCGCGGAACAGCGGCGTGCGCTGATCCTCGACGAGGTGCGCAGACGCGGCGGCGTCAGGGTCAACGAACTGACCAGGAGACTCAACGTCTCGGACATGACCGTCCGCCGGGACCTGGACTCGCTGGCCCGCCAGGGTGTCGTCGAGAAGGTGCACGGCGGCGCGGTGCCCGTGGTCGAGGCGAGTACACACGAACCCGGCTTCGAGGCGAAGTCGGCGCTCGAACTGAGCGCGAAGGAGGACATCGCGCGGGCCGCCGCCGCGATGGCCGTGCCCGGCAGCGCCATCGCCCTCTCCGGCGGTACCACCACCTACGCCCTGGCCCAGCATCTGCTGGACGTGCCCGACCTCACGGTGGTGACCAACTCGGTGCGGGTCGCGGACGTGTTCCACGCGGCGCAGCGTCCTGGCTCGGCCGGCTCGCGGCCCGGGGCCGCGACCGTGGTGCTCACCGGTGGGGTGCGGACCCCGTCCGACTCGCTGGTCGGCCCCGTCGCCGACCGGGCGATCGCCTCGCTCCACTTCGATGTGCTCTTCCTCGGTGTGCACGGGATCTCGGTGGAGGGCGGGCTGTCCACGCCGAATCTGGCGGAGGCCGAGACCAATCGCCGTTTCGTCCAGTCGGCGCGGCGGGTGGTGGTGGTCGCGGACCACACCAAGTGGGGGACGGTGGGCCTGAGTTCGTTCGCCGCCCTGGATCAGGTGCACACGTTCGTCACGGACGCGGGGCTGTCCGGGGGTGACCGCGAGGAGATCGAGGAGCACCTTCCGGGTCTCGTGGTGGCGGGCCGGAGCGCGGACGGCGCGCCGGCCCAGAACTGAGCTGCGGATTCCGCTCAGCTCGCGCCGGGGCCGTGACGTCCTAGGATCGGCCTGTGGCCGTCTTCCGGATCGAGCGCTTCACCCCTCTGCCCGCAGTCGAGTCCTGGCGCCGGGTGACGGACTGGGAGCGGCACGCCGCACATGTCCCCCTGACGACGATCACGGTGCCCACCGGGCCGCCGACCCGGACCGGAACGGTTTTCGTGGCCCGTACGGGGATCGGCCCGTTGTCGTTCGACGATCCGATGGAAGTGGTGCGCTGGTCACCGCCGGCAGGCAGCCGGGCCGGGTTGTGCCGGCTGGAGAAGCGCGGCGGGGTGGTGCGGGGACGGGCCTCGATCGATGTGTATCCCACCCATACCGGCTCCCATGTGGTCTGGGTGGAGGAGCTGAGTGTGCGGCTGCTGCCGCGGTGGGGCGATCCGCTGATCGCCGGTGCGGGACGGCGGGTCTTCGGCCGGGTGCTGGACTCCGTGCTCGACCGGCCGGCGCAGCCCTTCGGCTGACCGCGCGGGTACCTCTCCAGGTCCCGCCGCAGGGCCGTGAACAGGTGATGTGACCGTCACACGATCGAGTCGTTTGTCGGTGTGAAGGATTTCGCCCACGGCTCAGAAGGCTCCGAACTCATGCCGATCCACCAACCTCAGCAGCGGTCCACCGTCAGCGGCGGCGAACGACCGGGTGTTCAACAGGTCGAGGCCGCTCTCATGGAGCACTACCCACGCCTCGTACGCCTCGCCTATCTGGTGCTGCCACCCTCGCTCGGCCGGCACCGCCGGGTGCTGGCGGCGCACGCCGCGGTGCAGCACGCGCTGCCCGGGGCGCGCAGCACGCCCGAGTTCCCCGCGCCGGCGCGGGTACCGGCCCAGGCCCGTGACACCTCGCACTCCCCGGCCGCGGACGGCCCCGCCTCCACATACGCGTGGATGCGGCTGCGGGTGCTGCGGACCGCGCTGGCCCACGAGCGACGGCCGCGCTGGTGGCCGGGCAGGCTCCCGGCGCCCGCGGCACTGCGGCCGTCGCTCCCGGCCGTCTGGGGCCTGCGACTCTTCCCGCAGGCCGGTGGAGCGGCCGAACTCGCCCTGGACCAGGCGATGTCGGCCGTGTCTGCTGCCGTGAGGGCCGCGTTCGGGCTGCGGTTGCTGGAGGGGCTGGACGGGCCCGCGACGCACTCGCTGCTGGCTCGGGCGGGGGCATCCGATCCGGCAGGTGCGGTGCGCGCGGCGGCGCGGCTCGGGGAGGCCGAGGGCGCGGGCGCCGGGGGGCTGCTTCGTTCCGGAGAGTTCGACCCGTGTGTACTGCAGACGCGTCCGAGCGACCTTCTG
The DNA here is from genome assembly GCF_055568375.1 of Streptomyces sp. NPDC026062. Taxonomy (NCBI): domain Bacteria; kingdom Bacillati; phylum Actinomycetota; class Actinomycetes; order Kitasatosporales; family Streptomycetaceae; genus Streptomyces; species Streptomyces sp. NPDC026062. The sequence goes on along the minus strand of NZ_JBVHOQ010000007.1, from coordinate 47,031 downwards.
CGGCGCAGGCACCGGATCCGGGTGGTGGCGGTGACAGCGGCACTGTGCGTGGTGGCCGGGGGGTTCGCGGTGACGGCCCGGGAGCAGATGGCGGAGCCGTCGTCCGCCGGATCGAGCGCGCCGAGCGGCTTCGCGCCCGCTCTCGATCCGGCAGCGCTCCTGCGGACCGCGGCCGAGGAGTGGGCCGACACCTCACGCATCGACTTCACCGCCTGGCCCGCCCGGGGCGACCGAACCGAGGACCGGGCCCTGCTCGGCCGGGCGCTGCGCGCCTGGGGCGGCGCTCCCGGTGTCACCGTCTCGGCCACGCCCGGCACCCTTGAGGTGCCCCCGGCCCAGCCGCCTCAACTCCTCTACGCGGGCGAGGTGGACGACGCCGCGGTGGTGCTGTTCCACGACCGGGGCGTCCGGGTGGTGCGGTATGCCGAGCCGCTGTCGGGATCGGGCGGCGCGGCGCTGGACTTCGCGCGCACGGACGACGCCGATGTGACGACCGGTGCGGCGGTGGTCGTCAGCCGCAGCGGGGAGCGGGCCCGGTTCCTGCTGGCTCCCTGGATCGCACGGACCACGACGCGCGACCTGCTGGCTCCCGACACCCGGGCGCGCGGGCTGAAGGTGGCAGCGGACGGGGTCACCGCCGCGGTGCCCCGTGCGGCGGCGGGCGGCAGCTGCGACACCTGGCCGGTGCTCCAGTTGCAGTCGTCGGCGCGCATCGTGGAGAACCACGCCTTCCTCCTCACCGATCTGGGTGACCTCGCGCCGGTACATCTCACGTACACCCCGAGGCCGTCCGGTGGCGCGCCCGCGCGCCAGCCGCGAGAGGCGACGAGCGGCCCCGCTCTGCTGACGTGGGCGCGCACCGCCTGTGCGCTGGAGGCGCTGCGCGGCACGGGCATCCGCGCGGTCAACAACTGGGACTTCGCCGAGCAGCGGCTGCCCGGGTCGGGCGCCGCGGCGCAGTGGATCTGTACCCGCGCCGACACCTGGCAGGGCCCCGGACGTGTTCTGGTGCAGTTCCTGCCGCCCGCGACCTCGCTCACCGCTCGGGCGACGGTGGTGGCGGACGAGCGGGACACGGCACGGTGCAGCCGCTTCGGTCAGCATGTGCTGGCGACGACACGCTGGCGTGCCCCCTCCGGGCAGTGGTACGTGCTGGCCGCGGGAAGTCGCGCGGTACAGCGGATCGAGACCGCGGGGGCGGTGCGCGAACGGCGCGACGGTACGACGCTCGCGGTCCGGGCTCCACGCGATGCGGCGGTGCGGGTGACGGGGAGGCTGAAGGAGGGCGACTCGCTCACGCCGGTGCGCTGAGTTCGGTGCGTCGCCGCCGCGATCCGGTTGTGCCGCGTGCGGCGACTTCTGGCCGTGTGCCCGCTAGGGTGTGCGCGGCCAGTCCGCCGCCACCGCACGGGAGGTGCGTTCCATGGCACGTCGGCTTCGTTCCGTCGGACTCGACTTCGTCGAGTCCGCTCCGCTGCGGCTGGTCTTCGCCGCCGAGGTGTCCGCCCCGCCCGATGTCGTCTACCGCGCCCTGGCCGAGGACATCGAGGGCTGGCCGGGCTGGTTCACACAGGTGACGGCGGCGCTCCCGCTCGACGGCGGGGCAGGGCGCGAGGTGCGGCTGCGGGGCGGGATCGCGTTCCGGGAGACCGTCGTGGCCACCGATCCGGGCGAGCGGTACGCCTACCGGGTGGACCGGTCCAACGCCCCCGGTCTGCGGGCACTGTTGGAGGAGTGGCAGCTGACTCCGGCGGGGACCGGCACGCGGGTGCAGTGGACGTTCGCCGCCGACGGCTCCACCGTGTTCCGGTTCACCCTGCGGCGGGCCCGGTCGGCCGTCGGGCGGTCGTTCCGGGAGGCGGTGGGCAATCTCGACCGCCGGCTCGCCTCGGCCGCCTGAGGACCGCTGACCCCCGGCGGGGCCGACACGACGGCTGCCCCGGGTGGGGCCGGCGCGCGCCCGGCCCCGCCCGTCCGGCGCGTCAGGCCGTCTCCCCTTCCCGGCCGGGCCAGTTACCGGTCGACAGGAAGCCGTCGATGGTCCGCGTGTAAGGGTCGATGTCCAGGCCCTGGGCGGCCAGCCAGGAGTCGGAGTAGTACTTGTCGAGATAGCGGTCGCCCGGGTCGCAGATCAGCGTGACGATGCTGCCGGTGCGGCCTTCGGCGACCATCTCCGCGACCAGCTTGAAGGCGCTCCACAGCCCGGTGCCGGTGGAACCGCCCGCCTTGCGGCCGATGGACCGCTCCAGGGCTCGCACGGCCGCGACGCTGGCCGCGTCGGGGACCTTCATCATCCGGTCGATGGCGCCCGGCACGAAGCTCGGCTCCATCCTCGGCCTGCCGATGCCCTCGATGCGGGAGCCGCAGTCGCTGGTCGCGTGCGGGTCGTGGTTCGTCCAGCCCTCGAAGAAGCAGGAGTTCTCCGGATCGGGCACACAGATGCGGGTGTCGTGCTGCATGTAGTGCACGTACCGCGCGATGGTCGCCGAGGTGCCGCCGGTCCCCGCCGTGGCGACGATCCAGGCGGGCTCGGGGTACCGCTCCAGCCTGAGCTGCTGGTAGATGGACTCCGCGATGTTGTTGTTGCCCCGCCAGTCGGTGGCCCGCTCGGCGTAGGTGAACTGGTCCATGTAGTGACCGCCGGTCTCCTCGGCGAGCTCGGCCGACTCCTCGTAGAGCTTGCGCGAGTCGTCGACGAAGTGGCAGCGGCCACCGTGGAATTCGATGAGCCGGCACTTCTCGGGGCTGGTGGTACGGGGCATCACCGCGATGAACGGGACGCCGATCAGCTTGGCGAAGTACGCCTCCGACACGGCGGTCGAGCCGCTCGACGCCTCGATCACGGGCTTCCCGGGACGGATCCAGCCATTACAGAGCCCGTAGAGGAACAGCGACCGGGCCAGCCGGTGCTTGAGGCTGCCGGTGGGGTGCGTCGACTCGTCCTTGAGGTAGAGGTCGATGCCCCAGCTCTCGGGCAGCGGGAATCGCAGCAGATGGGTGTCGGCGGAGCGGTTGGCGTCGGCCTGGACCTTGCGGACGGCCTCCTTGAGCCAGGCCCGGTACGTCAGATCGGTGCGGTCGATGTCGACGGTTGCCACGGCTTCGCCGTCGTTTCTGTGCTCACTCGTACCCATCAGCGCGCCTCTCCTCGTACGACCCGTCTCGGCGAGCCCCACGATATGCCTCCTACCTGGGCAAACATTGCCTTTGATACCCCATAGCCCTGCCTTGGTGCCACGGAGCGCGACCGGCGGACAGGGGCGTCGGGAATGGCCATGTGCGTCCCGTTCCGCCCTGGTGCAGATGCCCCTGGATGTGCACACTTCCTCTCAGGGGTGCGATGAAGGGGGCGAAGGAACCGTGCACGAAGCGGAGTTCAGCGAGACGGGTGTACGCATCGACCGGTGGGCGCGCTCGCTCACCAGGGCCGGGCAGGTCACCGTCAAGGACGGCCGGGTGGCCCTGCTCACCAGCTACGGCGTGGAGATCGACAGTGCGCCGGCGGGGACGGTGAGCGCGGGCAGACCCTGGTTCGCGGGTGAGGACGCGACCGTGGCGCGGGTCAACGGCACGCGGTACCGGCTGACGATGCAGCGGCGCAGAGGCAAGCCCGATGGCGCCGCCCCCGCGCACCGTTTCCTCGAAGCCGTGCGCAGGGCGGGGGGCCGGCGGGACTGAGGGGACGGCGCCATGGGGACACCGCGAGTTGCGGAGCCGTGACAGCTGGGCGACATTGGAGACACGTCACTCATGGTTCACCGGCGGTGACACTGCGATCCAGGCCGCCGGGCCAGAATCGGCGGCCAGCCATCTGCTGGATCCGTTCCTTCGTCTTCTTCCGGACCTACTTCGGGGAGTCGCAGCCGTGATCAGCGAGCCAAGCAGGCACTGCACGGTGGAGCTCCAAGCCCTGCCGTCGCGGATCGGTCAGGTCCGCAGAATCATCTCGGCGCAATTGCGCTACTGGCACCTCGATCCTCTGATCGACCAGGCAGCGCTCGGCGTCACAGAACTGCTGACCAATGTCCACCGGCACGCACAGCCGGACAAGTCGTGCACCGTCGAGGTCGAGTTGCTGCTCGAACGGCTGACGGTGTCCGTCCATGACCACGACCCACGCATGCCGACCGTGCGCGAGGCCAGTGACTCCAGTACGTCGGGGCGCGGGCTCGCACTGATTGCCGCGGTCAGCGAGAGCTGGGGCGTACGCCCCCGGGGCGGCGCCGGGAAGGTCGTCTGGTTCACCCTTCCCACGCCCTCCCTGTTCGCCACGCAGCCGCCGCACGCACTGTACGGGGCCACGACCGACGGGCCGTTCGAGCTGAGCGGCATCACCGCGACGGAGGGCGTGCCGCCTTCCTCGGCACGGTCGGTGGTCGTCGGCTGACGCGGCGGGAGCGGGGCACGGCTACGCCGTGCGCCCCGCTCCTGTCGTGCGGTTGCCGCCGGCCTGCCGTGCGGCTTGCCGCCGGACGGGCCTTGTCCGGGGCGACGGCGGCCCGCCACCGCGCGGTCATCCCGCACCACCTCTGCCGAGGGTGCCGAACTGCTCGTCGAGGACGGACAGGCGGCGCCAGTACTCGTCCTCGTCGATCTCCCCGGTGGCGAAGCGCCGCCCGAGCAGGGTGACCGGTGAGGCCTCGGCAGGACCGCTCCGCTCCGGGCGGGTCCGCCAGGGGCCGTGCCGGACAGTGCGTCGCAGGACGGCGACGACGGCGAAGACGACGGCCGCCCAGACGAGCGGGAAGAGAAGGACCCACGGTCCGGGGCCACCGTCGAAGGCCAGGGTGTTCATCTCGGTCAGCTCCTCGGTTCACGGTGCGGATGCACGCTTTTGCGACACCACCGAGCCTGGCGCCCCAAGGGGGTCCGCGTCGTCGTACGGCCGGCGGCCGTACGCGTACCCCGCCGGGAGCAGACGGAGGCGCCGCCCCTGCTCCCGCCCGCCGGACGACAGGGCTCAAACTCTGTACCTATTAGTATGTGCAGTGATCACATGAGAACTTCGGACCGGCCGATCGAAGCCACGGGGGAGCTCCGGCGGGAGCGCGGTTACGTGCTCACCCAGCCCCAAGGCCCTCCAGCAGCACGCGGGCGCGGGCAGCATGTGCCACTGCTTCGCCGGCAAGCCGGATCCGGCCCTGACCGCTTTCCGCCGCACGGCCGAGGAGTTGCGCGCCACGGCGGGCCGGACGCCGGACACGCCCGGGTCGGCGTACGAGCGGATCTCGGGCCATCTCCTGCGCGAGCGCGATGTGCTGCGCGGCTGTCCGGTGGGGCGGCTGACGACGGCCCCGGAGGTCATCGCCGGCGATGACCTCCGGGAACCCGTCGAGCGGACGATCGCCTGGCTGTCGCGGACGGCTCGGTGAGATCGTCCAGGAGGGCCAGGAACAAGGCGAGTTCGACCTCTCAATGGTGCCCGACGACGTCGCGGCGACGATCGTCGCGACCGGACGGGGCGGCTTATGCGCCGGCCCGCGCCTCGGGCTCGACGGACGCCTTCGACGCGGCCGTCCGCGGACCGCTGACGCTGCTCGCCCCTCGTACAGAAGCTTCCTGACCCCCTGCCCCACATCATCCGCACAAGGAGCACCTCGCACATGCGTATCACCAGGAACCGGCCCGACACGCAGGCCGGACCGGCCGGGCACTTCAATGGATTCGTCTGGATCGACGAGCTCGCGTCGCCCGAACCGCCCTCCAGGCTGCGGCTTTTCAGTGTGCACTTCGCACCGGGCGGTCACACCGGCTGGCACACCCACCCGCACGGCCAGGTCCTCCACGTCACCGAGGGTGAGGGCCTGATTCAGAGCAGGGGCGGGCCGGTGGAGGCGATCCGGGCGGGCGACACGGTGTGGACGGAGCCGGGCGAATGGCACTGGCACGGCGCGGCGCCCGGCACCTTCATGACCCATCTCGCCCTCGTCGAAGCGGCTGAGGACGGCAGCACGATCCACTGGCACAGCGAGGCCCATGTCCCCGAGTATCCGGAAGCCTGAGGAGCGCACGATGCACGCGATGCAGTACGAGATCACGCTGCCCGCCGATTACGACATGGGCATCATCCGCGACCGGGTAGCGACTCGGGGCCACTTCACGGACCCCCTCCCGGGGCTCGGCATCAAGGCGTATCTGATGCGGGAGCGCGGCGAGAACTCCCCGGTCAGCCAGTACGCGCCCTTCTATCTGTGGACCTCGTCCGAGGGCATGAACTCCTTCCTCCGGGGACCTGGATTCCAGGGCCTGGTCCAGGACTTCGGGCGTCCCGAGGTGCAGCACTGGAGCGGCCTGTCGTACGAGCGGGGCACCTCGTCAGAGGCGCTCCCCCGCTCGGCCACCCGCCTCCGCACACCCGTTCCGCTCTCGGACGCTCCGGCGGACGCGGTCGACGCCGCCCTGGAGGAGAGCCGGCGGCTCGCGAAGTCGCCCGGCGCGGTGGCCACGGCCCTGGCCCTCGACCCCCGCCACTGGGAACTGCTGCACTTCACGCTCTGGGACCACCCGGCGCCGCGCGAGCCCGGCGACCGTTACGAGGTGCTTCGTCTCAGCGGTCCGGAGCAGGGGCGGCTCGGGACGGAGCGCCGGTGGTAGCCGCGGTCCGCACCGTCCTCGGAGACATCCCCGCAGACGGTCTCGGGGTGTGCGACGCCCATGACCATCTCTTCCTGCGCAGCCCCGTGCTGCCGGGCCAGGAGCTCGACGATCCCGCGGCCGCGGCCGGACGGCTGCGCGCCTTCGGCGGGTTCGGTGGCCGGTCAGTGGTGCAGTGGACGCCGTACGGCATGGGACGCCGGGCCGATCTGCTGGCGGATCTCTCCCGTTCCACGGGTGTGCAGGTGGTGGCGGCGACCGGTCTGCATCAGGCCGTGCACTACCCGGCCGCGCTGCTCGGACGGATCCGGGACGGTCTCGCCTCGCTGTTCGTCTCCGAGCTGACCGTCGGGATCGGCTCCACAACGGTGCGGGCAGGGCTGATCAAGGTCGCCGGCGCCTTTCACACGGTCGACGCCCACGCCCGGCTCACCATGACGGCGGCCGCCGAGGCGCATCACCGTACGGGCGCGCCGATAGCCGTCCATCTGGAGCTGGGCACGGCCGCGCCGGACGTGCTCGACCTGCTGTGCGGCACGTTGGGCGTCCCGCCGCACCACGTGGTCCTCGGCCATCTCGGCCGCTCGCCCGACAGCGCCGCCCATCTGGAGGTGGCGCGGGCCGGGGCGTTCCTCGCGTTCGACGGTCCGTCGCGGGCCCACCATGCCACGGACTGGCGGCTGCCCGAAGAGCTCGCGGCGCTGGCCGGGGCAGGCTTCGGAGGGCAGTTGCTGCTGGGCGGTGACACCACCGTGCCGGAGACTCCGGGCATGCCGCACCTGCTGCACCGGCTGCGGCCCCGGCTGACGGAGGTGCTGGGGGCCCGGACAGTGGAGGGGATGCTGGTCGCCAACCCCGCGCGGGCGTTCGCGTTCGAGGCACCGGCGCGGGCCGTCTGACGGGCGGGCCGTCCGGCGCCCGTACTGCCTGGCGGATGTGCTGTCTGACGGGCGCCCGCACCGTCCGGCGGGCGAGCTCGGATCGGCGGCCTGCCGCCCGGCCTCAGGCGAGCGCGCCCAGCGGGTCGTCCAGTACCGGCTGCCAGGCCAGCTCCGCCGCCCCGACCAGGCTGTTGTGATCGAGGGTGCAGGGCAGGATCGGCACGCTTCCGCTGCGTCCCCACAGGCTGCGGTCCGCCACCACCGCGCGCAGCCGTTCCGGGTCGGCGTCCAGCAGGGCCCGGTGCAGACCACCGAGGATGATGCGGTCGGGGTTGAGGATGTTGACGAGTCCGGCGAGCCCGAGGCCCAGCCGGTCGATCAGCTCCTCCGCGGCGTTGCGCACCGCCGGGTCGCCGTACTCGTTGCGCAGCAGGTCCCCGGACTGCTTGAGCAGTGACTCCGCGGGGCCGGGGGCGCGTCCGGCCGCGGTGAGGAAGGCGAGCGGGTCGGTCTCGACGTCGAGACAGCCGCGACCGCCGCAGTGGCAGGGGCGGCCCTCGGGATTGACCGTGAGATGGCCGACTTCCAGGGCGAGGCCCGAACTCCCGGTGTGCAGGCGGCCGTCCAGGACGAGCGCGCCGCCGACACCGCGGTGGCCGGTGGCGACACACAGCAGGTGCTGGGCTCCGCGCCCGGCTCCGTGACGGTGCTCGGCGAGCGCGGCGAGGTTGACGTCGTTTCCGGTGAACGCCGGTCCGGTGATGCCCGCTTCGCGCACGCATGTGGCGAAGATCTCGCGGACCGGGGCGCCGGCGGGCCAGGCGATGTGGAGCGGATTGAGGGCGGTACCCTCCGGCTCGGCGACGGCCGACGGCACCGCGAGGCCCGCCCCGACGCATCGCAGGCCGCTGTCGCGGAGCAACCGTGCGCAGTCGTCGACGACTTCACCGATGACCTGGGCGGGATCGGCCGTGATGGTGACACAGCCGGGAGCGGTCGCGACGAGCCGTCCGCCGAGCCCGACCAGCGCGGCCCTGAATCCGTCCGCGTGGACCTGGGCGGCGAGGGCCACCGGCCCGGACTCGCGCACGGCCAGCCGGTGCGAGGGCCGTCCCTGCGAGCCGGCTGCCGAGCCGGGGCTGGAGTCGACCCGGATCAGGCCGAGGGCCTCCAGCTCCGCGGCGACCGCCCCGGCGGTGGCACGGGTGACGCCCAGCTCGGAGGTGAGGACGGCGCGGGTGGGCGCGCGTCCGGTGTGGACCAGCTCCAGCGCGGGTCCGAGGGCGCTGCGGCCCCTCTCCAACTTCGTCCGGGTGGTGGTCCCCTTGCCGTTCATGGGGGCGAGTCTCCCATGATCCGGAGGTGGTACGGACGCCATGGCACCCATCCCCTCCCCCGCGCTGCCTGGCTCCACGGCGCCGGACAGCAGGCCGTGGGGCGTCATCCGGACCGGTTGGTCAGCCATCTTGCGCCTGTTGTCCGCGGGCCCCTATGCTGAATTTGTGCCGCAACTAAACAAACTGCGGACGGCACTCCCGGGGGGACCGGGCGGAAACACCGCCCCACCTCCGTCGACACGCCTCCGTACCGCGCTGACCGTGTTCTTCGCCCTCGACGGGTTCCTCTTCGCCGGCTGGGTGGTCCGTATCCCGGCCATCAAGCAGCAGACCGGCGCCTCGGCCTCCACCCTCGGCCTCGCACTTCTCGGCGTATCCGCCGGCGCTGTGATCACCATGATGCTCACCGGGCGGCTGTGCCGCCGTTTCGGCAGCCATCGGGTGACCGTGGCCTGCGGAGTCCTTCTGCCGCTCAGCATCGCGCTGCCCGCCCAGACCCACTCGGCGCTCTCGCTCGGACTGGTGCTGCTGGTGTTCGGCGCCGCGTACGGCGGCATGAACGTGGCGATGAACAGTGCGGCGGTGGACCTGGTCGCCGCCCTGCGGCGCCCGGTGATGCCCGGCTTCCACGCCGCGTTCAGCCTCGGCGGCATGATCGGCGCCGGACTGGGCGGTCTGGTCGCGGGCGGCCTCTCGCCCTCCGCGCACCTGCTCTGCCTGACCGGAATCGGGCTGCTCGTCACCGCCTTCGCGGGTCCGGTCCTCCTGCGGTACCCGCCGCCGGAACCCGCCCCGACGGCGGCCGGCCACGAGGCGGGCGCCCAGCGCCTGACCGGGCGGGCGCGCCGTGTGGTGATCCTGTTCGGCGTGATCGCGCTCTGCACCGCGTACGGCGAGGGAGCCCTGGCCGACTGGGGCGCCCTCCACCTGGAACAGGACCTGCACGCCCACCCCGGGGTGGCGGCAGCGGGCTACTCGCTGTTCGCGCTCGCCATGACGGCGGGCCGGCTCACCGGCACGGCACTGCTCGAACGGCTCGGCCAGACCCGCACCCTGGTCGCGGGCGGCACCACCGCGGCGGCCGGGATGCTGCTCGGCTCACTCGCCCCGACCAGCTGGCTCGCGCTCCTCGGGTTCGCCGTCACCGGGCTCGGTCTGGCCAATATCTTCCCGGTGGCGGTCGGCAGGGCGGGCGAGCTGGCCGGCCCCGGCGGAGTGGCCGCGGCCTCGACGCTCGGCTATGGCGGGATGCTGCTCGGGCCCCCCGCGATCGGTTTCCTGACCGACTGGTTCTCGCTGCCCGTCGCCCTGACCACGGTGGCGCTGCTGGCCCTGGCCGCCGCGGCGCTGAGCTACGGCGCACGCGACGCTGCCCATACGTGAGTGAGTAGCCGTACTCAGGAAGGAACGGTTCTCCCGGCACAGGATGGAGACGTAACGCCCCATCCCGCCAAGTGTCACGGATGGGGTCGAAAGCCATCGACGGGGGAGCAATCCATGCACAAGCCGGTCCTGACCAAGCAGCACATCCACACGCTCACACGCCTCACGTTCGGCAATGCGGCATCGCTGATCTACCTGGGCGCGGTGGTGGCGACAGCGGTGTTCGTCACCGTGGACACACTGTTCGTCACCCATGAGGACGCCTCGTTCGCCGGGGTGTGGCTCTTCCTCCTGGCGGCGCCGACCATCTTCGTCTTCTTCGCCGGCAGCGCGATGGCGGGCGCGGAGTCGGCCGGGCCGGACTGGTTCGTCCACGCGGCGCTGGCCGTGTCCGTACTGGTGCAGTCGCTCGCGCTGGGCTGGTTCGCACGGCTGATGCGGGGCGGCCGCGGCCGGACCCATCGGGCCCGTCCCCAGGGGACCTGACCCCTGGCACAATCCGTGCCATGAAGATCGCGGAGCACATTCGTTCCCTGGCCGCCGAGGGCCGGTTGCTGGCAGATGCCGCCGAGGAGGCGGGGACCGCCGCACCGGTTCCGGCCTGTCCGGGCTGGCAGGTGGGCGACCTGCTCAGGCACACCGCGATGGTGCACACATGGGCGGCCACCGTCGTGGCCGAGGGCCGCACCTCGTACGTTCCTGACGCCGAAGAGCCGGACCTGGACGGACCCGCGCTGCTCGACCGGTTCCGTGCGGGGCACCGGCTCCTGGTGGAGGCGCTGGAGCACGCGCCGGAGGACCTGGACTGCTGGACCTTCTTCGCGGCGCCTTCGCCCCTGGCCTTCTGGGCGCGGCGGCAGGCTCACGAGACGACGATCCACCGGGTGGACGCGGAGTCCGCGCGCGGCGGAGACCTCTCCCCCGTGGCGCCCGCCCATGCGGTGGACGGCATCGACGAACTGCTGCGGGGTTTCCACACCCGTTCGAGGAGCAGGGTGCGCACCGACGTACCGCGCACGTTGCGCGTAAGGGCGACGGATACGGACACCGTATGGACCGTAGCCCTCTCCACCGAGCTCCCGGTGACCGTGCGCGAGGAAGGACCGTCCGTACTGCCGCCCGTGGACTGCGAGTTGAGCTCCACCGTCCAGGAGCTCTACCTCACGCTCTGGAACCGGCGGCCTCTCACGGCTCTCACCGTGACCGGCGACCCCGGCCTCGCGCGGCTGTGGCGCGAACGCTCCCCGGTCACCTGATCCTGCGCCTGAGGGCTGCGGCGGATCGGGGTGTGATACGGGGTCTCGCACGAGCAGGTACGGCGGCTGCCGGCCGAACGGCAGGCCGAGGGCGGTCCGCCGGTCAGGAAGGCGGAGCGGTCCAGGCGGCCGATCTGCGTGACTGCGCGGCCCAGCGGGCTGGGGCGGCCCTGGCCGGCGAGAGCGGGCAGGACCTGGGAGGCGAGGACGGTGCCCTCGCGCAGGGAGCCCGCCAGGCGCAGCAGACCGTCCCAGGGGTCGGTGATGGTGCTCGGCCGGATACGGACGCCGGTGAGCGAGACCAGAGGGCCGTAGTCGGCGGCCGGGTCGGCGCGGTGGAGCAGGGTGTGTCCGGCGTCCGCGGGGCATGGCGCTCCTGTGAGTCGCGACGGGTGGATCTCTGCTGGGATCCGGGGTCAGAGAGCAAGACCGCGGACACGGAATTGCATGACGCGGTAGGGCCATCCCTCCTCGGTGTTCCATTGGCTCACTGACAGGTGGAGGTCGTCGAGCGTGGACCCGGGAATGATGTAGCCGCCGTACAACTGCGCCACGTGGGTGTCGTCCTCGTCGCCCCAGGACGTGCTTCGCAGCAGGGTGCGGAGGTGCGCTGAGCGCAGGTCCGTCGTCGGGTGGTCCGCGACCAGGCCCTCGATCCGGTAGTCGCCCTGATTGAACCAGGTCAGGATCCACCGGCCGTCGAGTAGCCGCAGGCACAGCTCGCCGAACGTGCCGTCCAGGACGGGTGTGGGCGGATTGCCCCAGGCCCAGGGCGGATTCTCGGGGCCTTGTCCCCACGGTTCGTAGGCGCCGGGGTCCGTCAGTCTGTCGGGGCGGACCCGGTACAGGATGACCGGCTTGTCCCGCTGGAACCCGGTGGACAGGACGTAGACGTAACCGTCGTCGCCGAGGGCCCAGGTGAGCAGCTGGAACATGCCGTCGTGCAGGTTCGGGGCGAACACGGCACCGCACCGGTCCAGACGACCGGGCGGCCGGGACCGTCGAAGCGCCCGTACAGCGCCACGGGCGAGCGCCACCACCCGCCGCCGGCCCTGGCCTCCTCGAAGGTGTCGCCGAAGACGAACAGGAGCCGGCCGTCGGGTGTCCGTACCGGCACGCCCAGGTCAGTGGCCTCCATACGGAACCGGGTGGTGAGACCGGGACCGGTGAGGTCGGCGATCTTGGAGACGCGGAGGGGGCCATCCCCCGCGTGGGCCGGGGTGTGAAGCTGGGGAACGCCCGCGAGGACCGCCGTAGCGGCCACCCGGAGGAAACCGGCCCTGCTGAGATGGACCGGGCGGATGGGAGCCTGGGGCGGACGTGGGGCGGTGCACGGTGTGCTGTCGTGCATGAACGCTCCTTGGCGGAGGGAATCAAGAGGGAGGAGCAGTGTGCGGTGTGACCACGGTGGCCGTGAGTACATGCGCTGGGCGATGCCCGCCATGCCCGCGCATCCGTGTCTTGCATGCCCCGGCCATCTCCTCAGCGGGCTGTCCGGCAGCCGTGGCGGGCCATGCGGGAGCTGGGCCTGCGGCGTGGTCGGCCTTTCCGGCCGCCGCTGACCATGCCGCAGGTCGAAGCGTGCGGCTGTGGGGCGCGTCAGCCCGTACGGATCCCAGCACATGGCACCGGGTACCGGCTTTCGGGGGTGCGGGGTGCCTACGGAACAGTGCCGTCAGCAGTCGAGGTGGGTGTCGTAGATCCAGAGGGCGGTGGACCCGCCGTGACCGCTTCTGCCGCAAGCACCTTGGGACGCCGGTAAACATGGCCGGCGAGCATGGCCGTCCGTGACACCGACATGCCGGCCGGAACTGCTCACCCACCCGCCGCGGCGCCTGGGCGCCGGGCTGCCCCCGAGGCAGGTGTACGGGGCCGAGATTCGATCCCGGACCCGTACACCTCATGTTCCGTGCTCCTGCTTCAGCAGCGGGCGTCGACGGAGCTGGTCCGGTCGTTGTCGGACGGGGCGAGGTTGCCCTGCCAGTCGCCCGGTACGCCGCCCATGAAGCCGGTGAAGTTGCCGTTCAGGTAGAGGTCGATGGTGGTGGGGGTGCGGTTCCAGCCGGAGGTGAGCTGGTCGTTGAAGGCGTCGGGGACGACGTGTCGGCCGCAACTGGGCACCCGCCACATGGCTCCCCCGCCGTCGTACTCGGTGAAGAAGCAGGTCCAGCCGTCGCGACAGTCGGCCCAAGCCCTGGCCCGGACATCGCTCCCGGTGTAGTAGTACACGCCCTGGGCGCCCGTGACCCGGGTCTCCGACGCGGACGCGGCGGTGGTCGCGGGCATGATGAGCGTCGTGGCAGCCGCAGCGACAGCCACGAGCCCGGTCAGCTTCTTCCACGCAGCGGCACCGGCAGGACGGACGGCTGATTCCCGCAGCTTCTCCACACTGCCCATGGGATCTCCCGACACACGCTTCTTCATGGGATTCCTCTTTTCCACTCGCTCTCGGGTCCTCGGTGCGGGACCCGATGCACCGTTTGTAGCCGCTAACCTGTTGTTCAAGGCCGGTCGGCCGATGCTGAACAAACGGATGCCGAACAATAGGTGTGACCGGGGGAAGGTGTACGCATGCCACGGGGAGAGAGTCCTCTGGACCCGGACGGCGGCCCTCTGTTTGAATTCGCGGCGCGTTTACGGAAACTGCGGGAACAGGCCGGCCGGCCTACCTACCGGGACCTCGCACGGAAAACGCACTACGGGATCGCGACGCTGTCCTCGGCCGCGGCAGGACGTCAACTTCCCAGCGTGGCCGTCACCCTCGCCTACGTCCGCGCCTGCGGCGGTGACGAGCGGGAATGGAAGCTGATCTGGCAACGAACGGCTGATGCGTGCACCGGTACGGACAGCTCGGCCGAGACCGGAGCGGAGGGCCGGAAAAAGAGCGGTGCCAGGCCGCCCTATGTCGGTCTGCTCGCGTTCGAGGAGGCCGATTCCGGGTTTTTCTTCGGCCGCGAGAAACTCACCGGCGCACTCGTCGAACACTTGAAGGGAAAACGGCTTCTTGTGTTGTTCGGCGCATCGGGATCGGGTAAGTCTTCGGTGCTGCGCGCGGGTGTCCTTCCCGCTTTTCCCGGTATTTCCTCGCTGGTCTTCACACCCGGCCCACATCCGCTGGGGGAGTGCGCCGTCCGGCTGGCGGCCCGTGCCGGCGTCGCTCGCGACCCGGTGCACACCGCACTCACGGCCGATCCGCGCACCTTCCACCGGATGGTGCGGCAGATTCTCGCCAAGCAGCAGGAGGAAGGCTCCGCGGCGGATGAACTGCTCGTCGTCGTGGACCAGTTCGAGGAGGTGTTCACCGTCTGCCGCGACGCGCGGGAGCGGGAGCGGTTCATCGACTCGCTCGTGCACGCGGCGCAGGCCCCCGACAGCCGCACGCGGGTCGCCATCGCCGTGCGGTCCGACTTCTACGCCCACTGCACACGGCTGCCCGGCCTCGTCGACGCCCTGCCCCACGCCCATCATCCCGTCGGCCCGATGACTGCCGAGGAACTGAGGGCGGCGATCGTCCAGCCCGCCGCCCGCTCCCGGCTCACCGTCGAGAGCGCCCTGCTGACGACCCTCACCGCCGACGCTCACGGCCGACCGGGCGCGCTGCCCCTGCTCTCGCACGCCCTGCTCGAGACCTGGAAGCGACGGCGGGGCAACGCCCTCACGCTGGCCGGCTACCGCGCGGCAGGCGGCTTCGAGGACGCACTCACCCAGACCGCAGAGGAGTTCCACCGCGCCCTTGACGACAGCCGGCAGGAGGCCGCGCGGCGTCTGTTCCTGCGACTCGTCGCGCTGGGCGAGGGCACCGAGGACACCAAACGCCGTGTGCCACGGCACGAACTCGACGACGGTCCCGATACCGAGTTCGTCCTCGAACAGGCGACCCGGGCCAGGCTGCTGACCGCCGACGCCGACCACGTGGAGATCGCCCACGAGGCGCTGATCCGCTGCTGGCCACGGCTCGGTGACTGGCTGGAGGAGGACCGCGGCCAGGAGCGTCTGCGCCGCGCGGTCACCGAGGCCACCACCCTCTGGGAGTCCTTGGACCACGACCCCGACACTCTGTACCGCGGGGTACGCCTCGCCACCGCGAAGGATCTCCCGCCGCGGACGCTGACCACCAGGGAACGCGCCTTCCTCGACGCCGGCGAGTCGGCGGCACAGCAGGCACGACAGCGCGAGGGCCTCCGTCTGCGCCGTCTGCACAGGCTGGTCGCCGCCCTGGTCGTCCTTCTGGTGAGCGCCGTGGCCGCCGCCGGTTTCGCCGTACGGGCACAGGACACCGTCACCCGGCAGCGCAGCGAGGCCGTGGCGCTCCGGGCGGCCGAAGAGTCCGTGCGCCTCAGTCTGCACAATCCGTCACTGGCCACCCAGATCGCACTGGCCGCCTACCGCCAAACCTCGCAGGACCGCACACGGGACGCCCTGCTCACTACCCTGTCCGTCGCGTCGACCGGCCCCAAACCGGTCGGACGCACACCAGCCGGGCCTGCATCGGTTGTGTCCACACCGGTCGGCCACGCACCGGCCGTGACCGCCGACGGCCGTACTCTGGCCGTGGCCGACGGCTCGCAGCTCGTCCTGTGGGACATGAAGGATCCACGACAGCCCCGCCGGCTCGGCACCGTCCACGGCGACGGAGTCGGCCTGAACGCGATCGAGTTCACCCAGGACGGCAACACGCTGGTCGGTGCGGACAGCGACCGCACGCTCCGGCTGTGGGACGTGACCGACCCGCGGAATCCCACGCTGCTGTCGAAGCGTCCCACGGAGCACACCGACTCCGTCTACTCCGTCGCCGTGAGCCGGGACGGCCACACGGCCGCCACCAGCAGCTACGACGACACCGTCCGCCTCTGGGACATCACCGACCCGGCACGCCCCGGCACACTCGACAGGCTCACCGGGCATCGAGGCAACGTCAAACCTGTGGCCTTCAGCCCCGACGGCAGGACCCTGGCCTCGGGCTCCGACGACCACACCGTCCGCGTCTGGGACGTGACCAACCCCCGGCACGCCGCCCTCGTCGCCGTTCTCAAGGGGCACCGAAACTTCGTGGACGCCCTCGCCTACAGTCCGGACAGCCGCACCCTGCTGAGCGGGAGCGACGACCATACGGCGAAGCTGTGGGACACCAGTGATCTTCCCCGGCACCGCAAGCTGGGCGAGCTGGCGGGCCACGCCGACATCGTCGCCGGCGTAGCCTTCGCCTCCCATGGCCGCACGGCGGTGACCGTCGGCATGGACGGCGTGGTGAACGTGTGGGACGTCACCGACCGCGCGCGCCCTGCCTCCCTGGCCCACCTCACCAACCCCCGCGGGACGGTCATGGAGGTGCGCTATCTCAGGACAGACGGCACGTTCCTCACCGTGACCGCTCACCGCAGCGTCCAGGTCTGGTACACCGACCTCGACCGGGTGCTCACCCACGCCTGCGATCGGGTCCACGGCACCATCAGCCGCGCCCAATGGGCCCGCCACTTTCCCCGCCTCGACTACGCTCCGCCCTGCCCGCGCCGCACGTGACCCGGACCGGCCGAACCCCGCCTCCGGACAGTCAGGCACCGATCCGGCCGAGGACGCGTGATCCATCCGAGTCATCCGATCCTCACCAGCGAGCGGGACAGCCGTCGGGGACATCCGACCCGCAGCGGGGCGCCTCCGCAGGGAGGACAGCCGGAATTGTGGACGCTCACGCAATTACTCCGGCCTGCGCTCGTCGCCCATCCGGTCGCAGGTCCTCTCGCACCACCGGTCGACGTGAGTCGGCGAGCGAGCAGAGGCACCTCCCAGCTCTCCCCAGCTGCGCTTCAACCACGTGCTCGCCGCAGCCGCGAGGAGTGTGACAAACGAGTTCGCTCGCACTCCCCTGGGGCACGACGAACAGCCGTTGGGGCATGTACGTGAACGCCGACAGGAACAGGCCCCGGTCTCCGTCTCGGACCCGCGGTGCAAGTGAGAGATACGTCCGCTACCGGTTCCGGCGACGTGCGGCGTGGTCGCGCGCGGCGACATGCTGGGCAACGGCGTCCACGCCGGGGCGGGCATACCTCTCCAGGGAGCGGGGCGTACCTCTCCACGAACGGACGGAGGCGTGGCGGGAGCGGGCCAGCAGCATCGGGGTGGAGGACTCGGCCAGCATCTCCGGCAGTGCCAGGTCGTCGATCGCGGTGACGGGGATCAGCCCAGCCAGCCCGGCCGCACCAGTCCCGACTCATAGGCCAGCACGACCAGTTGGGCCCGGTCGCGGGCGCCGAGCTTCACCATGGTCCGGCTGACGTGGGTCTTGGCGGTGAGCGGGCTGACCACGAGACGGCGGGCGATCTCCTCGTTGGACAGACCGATGCCGACCAGCGCCATCACTTCCCGCTCCCTGTCGGTCAGTTCATTCAGCGCGGTCACCGCGGCCGGCTCCTTGGACCGGGCGGCGAACTCGGCGATCAGGCGGCGCGTGACACCCGGCGACAGGAGTGCGTCACCGCCGACCACCGCCCGGACGGCCCGCAGCAGTTCGTCCGGCTCGGTGTCCTTGACCAGAAAGCCGGAAGCTCCGGAGCGGATCGCCTCGAAGACGTACTCGTCGAGCTCGAACGTGGTGAGCATGACCACCTTCACCTCGTCGAGGCCGGGGTCCCGGGTGATGGTGCGGGTCGCGGCAAGGCCGTCGAGCCGAGGCATCCGGATGTCCATCAGCACGGCGTCCGGCCGCAGTTCACGCACGAGGCGAACGGCCTCCTCGCCGTCGGCGGCCTCGCCGGCCACCTCGATGTCCGGCTGGGCATCCAGCAGGGCCCGGAACCCCGCCCGGACCAGCAGCTGGTCGTCGGCGAGCAGTACGCGAATCACGGTGTCTCCTTCTGGTGCGACGCCAGGCCCGTACCATCGGCCCGCAGGGGAAGTCCGGCCCGCACCCGGAAGCCGCCGTCGGGCCGGGTACCCGCCTCGATCGTGCCACCCAGGGCAGCCGCCCGCTCCCGCATCCCGGCCAGTCCGTTGCCGCTGCCCCCGGCGTCCGTGCCGGTGGCGGGTCCCTCGTCGTCGATGCGGAGCGTGATGCGGTCCGGTCCGTACCCGACCCGCACCTGCGCGGTACGCGAACCGGAGTGCCGCACCACGTTGGTCAGCGCCTCCTGCACGATCCGGAACGCGGCCAGGTCCGCGCCGGGCGGCACGGCCCCGCGTACGCCGTCGGTCGCGACGGTGACGGTCAGACCGGTGCTCGCGGCCTGTTCGACCAGTTCGGGTAGCCGGTCGAGCCCGGGGGCCGGGGCTCTCGGCGCTTCACCGGGGGTACGGAGCGTGTCCAGGACCTGCCGCACCTCGCCGAGTGCTTCCTTGCCGGCGGCCTTGATCGTGGTGAGCGCCGTACGGGCCTGCTCGGGATCCGTGTCGAGCAGCGCCAGTCCGACACCTGCCTGGACGTTGATGACGGAGATGCTGTGGGCGAGGACGTCATGGAGTTCACGGGCCATCCGCAGCCGCTCCTCGTCGGCCCGCCGCTTCTCCGCGCGTTCCCTCTCGGCCCGTCGCTCGGCCCACTGCTCACGCCGTACACGGACGAACTCGGCGGCCGCGATGATGGCCACCACCCAGGCCGCGACGCCCAGTTCCTGCCCCCAGGGCGCCGCCGTGTCATCGTCGGGGGGCAGCCACCGGTAGAGCCAGTGCCCCACCACGAGGTGCCCCGCCCACACCATGACCACAGCCGACCACGCGGCCCACCGGTGCCCGGCGACGACGGCACTGAAACACCCCACGGCGACGGCCAGGAAGACCGGTCCGTACGGATATCCGGAGCCGAGATAGACGGTTGCCGCGGCCGAGGCCCCGAAGACCGCCACGACAGGGTGCCGGTGACGGAACAGCAGTACGGCCACGGCGGCGATCAGGAGCAGCCGGGCGAAAAGGTCGAGCGGGGCCTTCTCGTCCAGCTGCCCGCCGGCCGCGAAGGCGGATCCGGCCATGACGAATACGCCGAGCAGAATCGTGGACGCCCAGGGCAGCCGGCCGGCTGACCGGTCCCGCGCACCCGTCAGCCAGCGCGGCGGCCGGTCGTTGTTCCGGAAACCCCACGGAACCTGCGGACCGGCCGTCCCGCTGCCCGGGCCGCCTCGCGCCCAGGGCGGCCGACGCGGCGATCCGCCCCGGCCTCCCGGGCTGCCGCCGCCTGTCGGTGCACGCTGCTCTTCCATGGCGGCCACGCTAGACCGCGCACCTGCGCCAGAGCGTCCGCCGGGCGTGGTGATCGCCCGTACTCCCCGGGGAGTACCGCGAACGGGGCGGGACAGGGCGGGGACCAGGGGCCGGTCAGAGGGCGGGGCAAGGCGTGGCCGGAGCGGGGGCCGAGGACGGGGCCGGGAGAGAGCGCGGGCCGGTCGGGGCGGGGCGGTCGGCGTCAGGGCCGGGACGTGGCCCGTCGGGCGGACCGGGGCCACGATCTCCGCGGCGGCCTCGGTCCGTCCGGCGGACCTGCCGGACAGGCTCTACCGTCTGCCGCCCAGCAGACCGACCGTACGGGCCAGTTCCGTCACCGCCTGCCGGAAGAAGACCTCACGGGCCTCCACCACGCGGTTGAACTGACCGAAGATCTCGAACGACAGCAGCCCGAAGAGCTGTGACCACGCGGCGACGAGCGGCACCGCCGCCGCGGGCGGGAGACCCGGGGCGATCTCCGCGGCAAGTCGTTCGGCCTCGGGACGCAGCTCCTCGGCGAGCGGCAGAAGGGCGAGCCCCTCCTCGCGGTGCGCGTCCTCGACAACGGCGATGAGGACGAAACCCACCCGGGACGCGGGACCGACGGTGTCCTGCGGCGCGGTGTAGCCGGGCACGGGCGATCCGTAGATGAGCGCGTACTCATGGGGGTGTGCCAGAGCCCAGTCCCGTACGGCGCACGCGACCGTGACCCAGCGGGCCAGATGGGCGCCGGTCCGGCCGGGGGTGGCGGCACTGCCGGTCCGGCCGGCGGCGTTCCGGTCGGTGCCGGTCCGGTCGGCGGCGTTCCGGTCGGTGCCGGTCCGGGCGGCGGTGGTCAGCCCGGTGTCCTGTGGCGCCCGCCCCGCCCGTTCCACTGCCGACCGGTGGGCGCGCTCGGCGGCTTCGCCGACGGAGTCGTAGGCATCGACGATCAAGGCGGTGAGCAGCTCGTCGCGGCTGGGGAAGTAGCGGTAGAGCGCTGAGGACGCCATGCCCAGTTCGCGTGCCACGGCGCGCAGCGAGAGCTTCGCCGCACCCTCGGCCGCGAGCTGTTTCCTCGCCTCGCCCTTGATGGCGGCGGTGACCTCGATACGGGCCCGTTCCCTGGCTCCCCGGATAGCGCTCATGGTCACCAGTCTGCCACGCAACGGGATCACTGAACACTGACGAGAGCGCTGCTCTTGCTTTGGAGCACAATTCCCGTGCACACTGATCTCAAGCGAGAGCACCGCTCTCTCAAACCGTGGGGGATTCCATGTCGCAGCCGTACTACCTTCAGGGCAGCCCGTTCACCATCCGCATGAACAGCGTCATCGGCTGGCTGGCCCGGCATGGTGTCAGCCTGCTCGGATCACAGGAGCTCTCGGTACGGGGCCGCAAGAGCGGGCAGATGCAGCGCGTCCCCGTGAACCTCCACACCTACGAGGGCGCGGACTATCTCGTATCCGCACGGGGTCACTCGCAGTGGGTGCGCAACATGCGGGCCGCCGGCGGCGGTGAGTTGCGGGTGGGCCGCAGGACCCGCAGCTTCACGGCCGTGGAGATCGCGGACGACGACCAGAAGGTGATCGTCGTCCGCGCCTACCTGGAGCGCTGGGGCTGGGAGGTCAACCAGTACTTCAAGGGCATCACGGCCAGGTCCACGGACGCCGAGCTGCTGGCGGCCTGCCCCGACCACCCCGTTTTCAGGATCAGCGTCGAGCGCTGACCCCCGGCCGGACGGCTCCGCTCCACAAGGCGGGGCCGGTTGCCTCCGTCGGCCCGCGGCCGGATCGCCCCGATGCCCCGGTCCGGCCGGATCTCCGGTGTTGCCGCCGGTCCTGGCAGCGCCTGTCGGTGCCTAACGGTCCATCGCCGACAGCGCCCGCTGCGCCAGGGGGTGCGAACGGACCAGTTCGGCCAGCGAGGTCGTGCCCCGGGTGATGCCCGCGAACGCGTTCCACGCGGGGCGGAAGCCCGTCAGCGCCGCGTGCAGCAGGCCCGGACGCCGCTCGAAGAGCTTCAGCATGCGCCGTCCCACGCTCATTTCGACGCCGAGCCCGGCCTTGATGGCGAACGCGTAGTTGAGTGCCTGGCGGCGGGCGTCCACCGCGTCGTGCGACTCCGCGACCCGCACCGCCCACTCACCGGCGAGCCGTCCCGAACGCAACGCGAACGAGATGCCCTCCCGGGTCCACGGCTCCAGCAGACCGGCGGCGTCCCCGCACACGAGGACCCGGCCGCGGGAGAGCGGCGAGTCATCACTGCGGCAGCGCGTCAGATGGCCGGAGGAGATCTTCGGATCGAAGCCGGCCAGGCCGAGCCTCGCGATGAAGTCCTCCAGATACCGCTTGGTGCCGCCGCCGTCACCGCGCGCCGAGATCACACCGACGGTGAGGGTGTCCCCCTTGGGGAAGACCCAGCCGTAACTCCCCGGCATGGGGCCCCAGTCGATCAGCACCCGGCCGGCCCAGTCCTCCGCGACCGTCTCCGGCACGGGGATCTCGGCCTCCAGGCCGAGGTCCACCTGGTCGAGCTTCACCCCGACATGGGCTCCTATCCGGCCGGCGCTGCCGTCCGCGCCCACGACCGCACGGGCCAGGACGGTCTCGCCGCCGGACAGCACGACCGCGACCGTGCGCCGGTCGGGCACGGCGGCACCGTGCTGCTCGACACGGGAAACCGTCGCACCGGTGCGGAGTTCGGCGCCGGCCTTCTGTGCCTCCTCGACAAGGCCCGCGTCGAACTCGGGACGGTTGATGAGGCCGAAGAGCATGCGCCTGGAGCGGCGGGTGCGTGTCAGCTTGCCGTTCAGCGAGAACGTGACCGCGTGGATCCTGTCCCGCAGGGGCAGTTCGAAACCGGGCGGCAGCGAATCCCGCGAATACCCGATGATGCCGCCGCCGCATGTCTTGTAGCGGGGCAGTTCCGCCTTCTCCAGGAGCAGTACCCTACGGCCGGCGACCGCCGCCGCATATGCCGCGGAGGCTCCCGCCGGTCCGGCGCCGACTACGACGACGTCCCACACGGACGACTCTTCGTGCTCATGTCCGGCGTCTGCGTTCTCGCTGCTCACGATGTGCTTCTGCTCCCGATCCGACCAGTGGCCCAAGCTGCTCCCGGCATCCTACGGCGCGTTGCGGCCGGACCCTGCTGTGGGAGGATCGGCCGGACTTCCGTCGTACCGGCAACGCCGCACTCCTGGCGTTTCCGGCACCCGGATACGTACACATAACGTCGCACCTACCAGGAGCGTGCCCATGACCGCCCATCCGATTTCCGAGACCGTCGCCTCGCTGATGCCCCGCGCGAAGGCGGAGCTGACCGAGCTGGTGGCTTTCCAGTCGGTGGCGGATCCCGCGGTGTTCCCCAAGAGCGAGTGCGAGGCGGCCGCCGCCTGGGTCGCCGAAGCGCTGCGCGCCGAGGGATTCCAGGATGTCGCCCTGCTCGACACCCCGGACGGCACCCAGTCCGTCTATGGCCTCCTGCCCGGTCCGGCCGGAGCCCCCACCGTGCTGCTCTACGCGCACTACGACGTTCAGCCGCCGCTCGACGAGTCCGCCTGGCTCTCCCCGCCGTTCGAGCTGACCGAGCGTGACGGCCGCTGGTTCGGCCGGGGTTCGGCCGACTGCAAGGGCGGTTTCATCATGCACCTCCTCGCGCTGCGCGCACTCAAGGCGAACGGCGGGGTCCCCGTCTCGGTCAAGGTGATCGTGGAAGGCTCGGAGGAACAGGGCACCGGAGGGCTGGAGCAGTACGCGCAGGCGCACCCGGAGCTGCTCGCCGCGGACACCGTGGTGATCGGTGACACCGGAAACTTCCGGGCCGGCCTGCCGACCGTCACCGCGACGCTGCGCGGGATGACGATGCTGCGGGTGCAGCTCGACACCCTCGAAGGGAACCTGCACTCCGGTCAGTTCGGCGGCGCCGCACCCGATGCCCTGGCCGCGATGATCCAACTGCTCGCGTCGCTCAGGGCCCAGGACGGTACGACGACCATCGACGGTCTCACGGCGGACACGGAGTGGGACGGCGTTCAGTACCCGGAGGAGGAGTTCCACAAGGATGCGAAGGTTCTCGACGGAGTGGGCCTGATCGGCGCGGGTACGGTCGCCGACCGGATCTGGGCGCGGCCCGCGGTCACGGTCGTCGGGATCGACTGCCCCGCGGTGGTGGGCGCGATGCCCTCGATCCAGGCGAGCGCACGGGCCCAGATCAGCCTGCGTGTGCCGCCGGGCCAGGACGCCCGCGAGGCGGCGAAGCTGCTCACCGCACACCTGCGGGCACATGCCCCGTGGGGGGCGAGGGTCTCGGTCGAGGAGGTCGGCCAGGGGCAGCCGTTCCGCGCCGACCTCACGAGCCCGGCGTACACCGCGATGGCGGATGCCATGCGGATCGCGTACCCCGGCCAGGAGATGCAGTCCTCGGGGATGGGCGGCTCGATCCCCCTCTGCAACGCGCTGTCCGACCTGTACCCGGAGGCGGAGATCCTGCTGATCGGACTGAGTGAGCCCGAGGCGCAGATCCACGCGGTGAACGAGAGCGTCTCTCCGCAGGAGCTGGAGCGGCTGTCGGTGGCCGAGGCGCTGTTCCTGCAGAACTACGCCGCCTCCAAGAAGGCCTGAGCAACCCGTCGGCCGGACGGGCAGGTCCCGTTCGGGCCGGCCGCTACGCGCTGGGCGAAGCTCGCCCAGAGCGTAGTTCCGCACAGGGGACGCCCGCTCCCGCATACGTTCCCGTCATGGAAATCGTCGAGGTGCTTCCCCAGCTGCACATGTTCCGTTTCCCGATCGGCCAGGCCTACCTCTGGCGCGACGGCACCGAGCTGACCCTGATCGACGCGGGCGACGCGAACGCGGCACCCGCCATCGAGGACGCCGTGCGCCGCCTCGGTCTCGACCCCGCCCGGACCGCCCGGATCGTGATCACCCACGGGCATCGCGACCACTACGGCGCGGCCCAGGAACTGGCGGACCGCCATGGCGCCGAGATCCTGGCGCACCGGCTAGACGCACCGGTGATCCGAGGCGAGGAGCAGATCGGCGATCCGGTGCTGCTCGACTGGGAGCGCCCGCTGCACGAGCGCGGGATGACCCTCCCCGTGGCTCCGCCGACCCGGGTCGACACCGAGTTGTCCGACGGTGTGGTGCTGCCGTTCGGCGGCGGGGCACGGGTGGTCCACTCCCCCGGCCACACCCCGGGGTCCATCGGTGTCCATCTGCCCCGGCACGGGGTGCTGTTCACGGGTGACTGTGTCGCCGGGGCGGGGCGCGTGATGCTGGGAGTGATGAACATCGACCGCGAGCAGGCCGTGGCGTCGTTCCGGCGGCTGGCCGCGCTGAAGGCGGCCACGGTCTGCTTCGGCCACGGCGATCCCCTCACCACCGACGCGGTCGCGGTCATGTCTGCCTCAGCCGACCGGGACTCCGGCCTCCAGGTTGAGCACGGCTGAACGCTCACGGGCACGCAGTGCCCAGCGCAGCCGTTCGTACCGGGTGGGCGGCAGCATGGTGGCCGCCTCCTCCTCGGTGGCGAACCGCCAGCCACGCAGCTCGGATCCGGGCAGCAGCAGCCGTTCGGCGTCCGCGCCCGGCAGCGTCCCGCCGTCGAAGAGGAGCCGCAGCCCTCCGTATGCGGGTGGCTGGGGCGCCTCCCAGTCGACGACGAGGAGTCTGGGCACCCGGTCGAGATGGATCCCTATCTCTTCGGCCACCTCCCGGATCCCGGCCTGCGCCGGCGCCTCACCCGCCTCCACGACACCCCCGGGGAACTCCCAGCCGGGCTTGTACGTGGGGTCGACGAGCAGCACCCTGCCGTGTTCGTCGAAGAGCAGCACGCCGGCCGCGACGGTCTCCGCCGTGGGGTCGGGTGTCTGGACGATCTCGCAGGCCGGGGCCGCCCCGGTGCGCACGGCCTCGGCGATGAGCTGGGCTGTCTCGCGGGGGGTGAGTGCGCTGTTGTCGATGGTGTGTGCATCCCGGGTGATCCAGTCGAGCGCCGAACGGTAGGGTTCGATGCGGTTGTACGCCCACTGCCCGGTGCCGTTGGCCTTCTCCGGTTCGTCGGGGAACTCGGCCCGGTGAGCGATCCGTTGACGCAGGATCGTTTCCTCAGGTGAGAGCAGTACATGACGTACCGTGATGCGCCTGGAGGCGAGTCCTCCGAATATCTCGTCGCGATACTCCTGTCGCAGCAGCGTCATGGGCACCACCAGCACTCCGCCGACCTCGGCAAGCAGCGCTGCCGCGGTGTCCACCACAAGACGCCGCCAGATCGGCAGGTCCTGGAAGTCGGTCACCTCGGCAAGCTTCTTCTGCGGCAGCAGGGATTCCAGTCCCGTGCCGGTCAGTTCCGGATCGTAGAAGGTGCTGTTCGGGATCAGATCGATCAGTTCATGCGCAGCGCGGGTCTTGCCCGCGCCGGACGCACCGTTGATCCAAACGATCACTCGTACTCCAAGATGGGAAGGCCGCTGAACTGCGGCGTAACAAAATTGTCGGGACCGTCTGGGAGACAGATGAGAAAGGGCGGCGTCCATAGCCCGGCTCCCAGCACCTCCTCCCACACCCTCTGGAGATACCCAACGATCCGCTCCTCCATCGCGAGGGTCACCTCGCTGTGGGTGCCCTCCACGCCCGGCAGCTCATGGCCCATCCGCTCCTCGACCGCCATGCGCGGGATGTCGCCCGGCTCGTCCGGCCTCACCTTGCGCGAGTGCCGCAGCCGGTACGTGTCCTCTCCGGCCCTCTCCTCGACCGCCGGGGGCGCCGGGTCGTGCCCACCGCTCGTACCGCTGCCGGGGTGCCCGCTCCTCGGCAGCGTCCCGGATCGGGAACCAGCAGACGTCGTCGAAGTCGGTGGAGAGCAGCGGCTTGCCCTGCAGCACCAGGAAGTCCCACGCGCTACGGGCCCGGCGGACGAACCTCGTACGGGGCCGGCCATCGGGCCGACCGTGCCCGGTGGCTCTCTGCCGACCACCGCAGTCGGCGGAGGCCGCCTCCAGCGCCCGCGACCGGCCGTGGTGCCGGACTCCTCGCTCTCCCAGCGGGCCCTGACAATGTGCTGTCGGACCATGGCCCGACAGCACCGGCTTGTGCTCCGTCATTGGGTGGTGAGGGCGATGACGGCGACCAGGACCGCGACGATCGCGACGAGGACACCGGCGGAAGCGACTGCGACGCCCAGGGGCTTCTCCAGACGGGGGTGACGGTGGGTGAGGTAAGCCAGACCGGCCAGGACAAGCCCGGACACGAGGACCAGGAGCAGACCGAAGAACAGGACGAGAGCGAGGTTGAGCGTGGACACGACGGAATCTCCGTTTCGGTGGGTGCGTTCCGGCTGAGCGCGGGGTCACATTCCGTGATCCGGGCCGAGGGGGTGACTTCTCGCGAATATCCGTTCCGGGAGCTTTCCGGAGGGACCTGACGGAGGGTGGAGCGGATTCGCGAGTTCTTGACTTACCGGTGGTGCGGTGGTGGCAGCACATGAACTCAGGGCTGTGCCGCCAGGCATTGCGGGTCAGCCTCTGGCGGCGGGTAAGCGCGCCCAGCGGGGCGGCGCGGGTGGCGCAGTGCGTCCGCACGGCATGGCGCTCGCTCGCTACCTGACGTCGCGGGCGGTAAGGGCTGTCCCGCACGCAAGAGCGAGGCCTGTCGGATCGATCCAGCTCTCGGAAAGTCCCGGAGCGAGGAGCACCGCGCCGGCGGCCGTCACGCCGACGCCTGTGACCGGCCTGGTCCGGAAGCCGAGGGCGGCACGGGTCTTCGAACGTTCTTGCATGTCGAACGCCTTCCGAGTTCGTTGAACGGGTCGACAACCAGTGATAGTTGGTAATCTGAGGCACATTTTCTGCCCGCTGTCCGCAACTGCGTGTCCGCGCAGGTCAACAGCACTGAAAGCAGCCGAAAGTTCTGGACGCGGCGGACGGATCAACCCGAGAGGCAGCATCAGTGCCTGATGAAGACCGGCCTTCCCGCAGGCTCAGCCCGGACCGGTTCGGCGACCTGCAGGGGACCGATGAGGCCAAAGCCCTTGCGCAATGGTTACGTACCCGTGTGGGCGACCGGAGCACGCGCACGCTGCAGGACGCTTTCCTCTACAGCCCCGGGAAAAGCCAGTGGAGTGACATCCTCAGCGGACGCAAGCTGATCTCCCCGAACCAGCTGAAGGCTTTGGTCGACTATCTGGTCCCCGAGCAGATCCTGCGGAGTGCGCATCTGCACGACGGGGAGCAACTGCTGAATGCCGCGCAACAGGCTGAGGCTGCCCGCAAGGCAGCCAGGTCCAGCTCACGCGCCGCTCCCGGCGACACCTCATCGACCGCCCCGGGCAAGACCGTGTCCGCGTTGCCCACGGACACCGCGGACAACGCGCCCACCAGCAGCGGCTCTGTACGCGCCCTGCCCGAGGACGGAGCGGACAGGCCGGACGCGGCGGACAGGCCGGACAGCGGCTCCGGTGCGGCCACTGGGGAGCCCCTCACCATTTCCGAGGGAAGCGAGCGGCAGGATCACGGCGCCGCGCCCTCGGCGACCGGGCCAGAGGCAAGTCGGGCCCGCGGGAACAGAAGGGGCGCGCGCCTTGCGGTGATCGGTACCGCTTGCCTCGCCCTCCTCGCCGGTGGAGGCGCGATCGCCTGGAACCACCTGCATGAAGAAGGGCAATCCGCTGGTGCATCCGGTGCCGCCCCCACCAGTCCCAGCCCCTCGGCCGCGCTTCCTCTCGATGACACCGCCTTCGCCGCTCTCGAAAGAGCGAGGAGCAGCAAAAAAGGAAAGGGAAATTTCAAATTTGTAGTCGGAGTGAAGAGGAACCAGAAAAAGCTGAGTGAAGAGGTGGACTCAAGGTGGACCGGCGCAGAAATTGACTATGCAGCCAAGGTACTCGAAGCCATGGGCCTCGAAGATTGGCAGTACGAGTTCAAAGGTGTAGCCACAGACGACCGGGAGAAGGCGCTGGCCGAGGGAGGAGGGGGAGGCGAAGAGATGAGCGGAACGGGCGTCGACATGTTCATCGGAACTTACGGAATCTCGGCGGCCAGAGAGAAGGGCAGCACAAAAAAACCTCCCGTAATTTTCGCCGGACCGTACCTTGAAACGGGACAAAAAATAATGATGCGAAGGGACCGTTCAAAGCACAGCGAGGCAATGTTCGCAGGCGAATCCAGGCCCGTGAACAACCTGACCGACCTCCCCGCCGATGCCCGCGTATGCGTAGTGAGCGGGTCCACCGCGGAAATATACGTAAACGAACTACGCAAGCAGAAGCAAAAGCAGAAAGAAGAACTCCCATACAAGATCATCCCGCGCAGTGACTACAACATTTGCGTAATGGATCTCGACAGAGGAAAAGACCCCGAGGCCAAGGGAGGCGTGGATGCGGTAATGACAGATGCCGCCATCCTGAAAGGATTCCAGGTGGATATGGATTGGAAATACATCATCAGCACGGATGATTTTGACAAGAGAGAGGAGTACGGAATCGGCCTGAGAAGCGACAGCGTGAAACTGAAGGACACGGTATGCAAGGCCATGGAAGAAGTGAAGGAATACCGTTCCACGGCATACGCACCTCTCGGAAAGAGTGTGACCGTTTCCCCAGAAATGTGGGCGTGCACCGGCACCTGAGCTCGGAGCGTCCGCCGAGCCGGGGCGGAGGAAGAGACTCCGGCGTGTTCCCCGGCGTTCCGGGCGGCCCGCGGTTCCGTCCCGGCAGCCCGGTGCTCGCTCGCCGGGGGATCCGCCCCGGCGCGGTCCAGGACTCCCCGCGGGACTGCTGGCCGGGACACCCTGAGGGCCGTCCGCTGCGATCAGCGGTCCGACATCAGGTTTGTTGTGACGGTGTGCTGGCGGGGCGCTTGGCGAGCAGCCCAGCCAGCAGCATGACGGACAGACCGATGCCCACACCGCACAACGTCCACAGCACCCGATAGCCTTCGGCGGCATCGTCGGAGGGCTGCGGCAGATCCACCAGAATGAGCGCACCGGCGGCGATGGCCGCACTGTAGAACGCGTAGTTCCAGAAGCGGATCAGAGCTCCGTGCATCAGCAGAACGAGTGCGACCACCTCAAGTCCGTGTTCCACCACGAGCAGCCTGAAGCCGCTTTCGCCGGCGGGCACCCACAACAGCAGCGCGGCGACGACGGCACCGATCAAAGCACCGCAAAGACGCTGCGCACTGACAAGGGCGGCCTGCTCCAGGCTGGGCTTCATCGCGATCATGGCGGCGATCGGGATCCAGGAGCCGTACGAGAGATCCAGTCCGAAGGCCAGCGCGACCGTTCCGGCCATGACCACGGCACGGATCACCGCGAACAGGATGAGCGGCCGGGTCAGCTTCCTTCGCGACGTGTCACCCGGAAGCTCCGAGAACGGCCGCCCCTCGTCCGTACCCCCTGACCAGCCACCAGAGAAAGGTCACCACGATCCACAGCGCCGCTCCTCCGGTCCAGGAGAGGACCTGAGCCCAGACGTAGCTGGTGACGTGGGCGTCCGAGTGAATGCCGGACTCGAATCCGACGGCGATGACGAACCAGATATTCAGAAGAAGCGCGTTGACGAATCTGCGTACCCCGAACGTGACCGCCGGCCCGGCCGCCGGCGTGAGCGCGAAGGACGCGAGCACCAGCCAGCCCCAGGCGTCCGAGCCGATACCGAAGGCCAGCGCGGTCACCCCCGCACCGGCCAGCGCGAAGGCAAAGATGTAGAACGCACGGTGTCCATAGCTGCCTCCGGGGTCGGCCAGCGCGGCAAACAGCAGGCCGAACAACGTGCTGAGCAGGTACACCTCGTGCCCGATCGCCCAGAAGATGAACATCGGCACCAACGCGGTATCCAGGAATGCCACCGCTCGCGGCCAGTTCAGCCCATCGGGGTTGAGCTCGAACACCTTCGACAGCCAGGTCCTGGTCTTCCCCCGGCCAACGGCCTGCCCTGCGGAGCCGCTCTCGGTGGTCACGACCGCTCCCTCTCAAACACATGCGCACGATTCGCTGAAAATGCACCTTCCGAGGTGAATTCTGCGATTCGGCAGAATTTGCGGCACTGCGACCCGCCGTGAACCGGCGACGAGAGACCGCCGCGCACGGCCGGCCGACCTGAGCGGCAAAGGAACACACAAGCTCAGCGCGAACGCCGTGAGAACGGCTCTGTCCGATCGCGTCGTCCCGCCGGATCCGTCCGCGGGACCGGCGCCGGCACGCTTCCGGGGCAAGTCCCGCTAAACCAGCGCGTCTCGTCGCGTGTCACCAACCGTGTGCCGGTCGACAGCCCAGACAGTGAGTGCACAGAGAGCGAAGGCGGCACCGAGAAGGCTGGAGCCGGCCCACCCCGCGGCGGAGTACACCGCGGTGGTGCCGATCGCTCCGACGGCGGAGCCGAGGGAGTAGAAGAGCATGTAGCCGCCGATGACACTGCTCGTACGGTGCGCGTACGCCGTCGTGAGCAGGTGTTGACTGCTGACGTGTACCGCTTGCACGGCGAAGTCGAGAACGATCACGCCGATGATGACCGGCCAGAGCGACCAGGAGGCCTGTCCGGTCGCCAGCCACGAAGCGGCCAGAAGTGCGAGTGCACCGCCCGTCACGATATCGGTGCGGCCGGCATCGGCCTTCCGCCCGGCTCGGGTGGCACCCAGCGCCCCGGCGAGCCCGGCGATCCCGAAGAGGCCGATCCGGGCCGTACTCAGATGCCATGGCTCAGCTGCGAGCGGCAGAGCCAGGCCGCTCCACAGCACTCCGAAGGAAGCGAACAAGAAGAACGCGATCAGTCCACGCGAGACGAACAGGCGCTCACGGAACAGGCGCCCCAGCGAGAGCAGTACCGCGCCGTACGTAGCCCGGCCGTCGCGTGGATCGGGAGGCAGGAGCTTGAGGGCGAAGCAGGTGAGCGCGATGAGAAGCACGGTCAGCACCACGTAGACGCTTCGCCATCCCCAGAGTGCAGCGAGACTTCCCGCGAGCACGCGCGCTCCGAGAATGCCGATGATGACGCCGGAGGTAACGGCGCCGAGCGTGCGGCCGCGTTCCGCCGCCGTGGACAGATCGGCGGCGAAGGCGACCGCGGTCTGAACAACGACCGCGAACAGGCCTGCGAGAGCCAGCCCCGTGAGCAGGAGCCACGGCTGGGCAGCGACTGCGGCCAGGGCCGTGCCGGCCGCGGCGAGGAGAAGGTGCCCGGCAATGAGCTTGCGCCGGTCGAACATGTCCCCCAGAGGGACAAGAAGGGCCAGGCCGATCAGGTAGCCGAGCTGCCCGGTGGTGACGATCCACCCCAAGTCGGCTTCCGGCAGGCTCAGATCGCCGCCGATCCGGGCCAGTACGGGCTGCGCCACGTAGATCGTCGCGACCGCGACCGCGCAGATCACGGCGAGCAGCGTCCTCCGGCCGGACCCAGGACTCATCGACACACCGACACCTCCAAATGAGTTGCAAATTGCAACCAAAATGAAGGTACGGCAGAATGGTTTCAATCCGCAACCCTTCAGGAGCAGTGATGGCTGACACAGCGCCCCGCGCAGACGGGATGCCCTGGACCGACCCGGCCTGCCCCGTTGCACGCACGCTCGACCTGGTCGGAGACCGGTGGAGCCTGCTGATCGTTCGCGACGCGATGGACGGCGCGCGAGCGTTCACCGACTTCCAGCACCGCACCGGAATCGCGCGCAACATCCTCACCGACCGCCTGCGACGCCTGATCGAACGAGGAATCCTCGACCGGCAGACCGCCCCGACGGGGCGGCGACAGAACTACGTCCTCACGGAGGCGGGACGAGACCTCTTCACTGTCATCGTGGCTGCGCGCCAGTGGGGGGAACGGCACGCCTTCGCACCCACTGAAACCCACTCCGTTCTCGTTGACGAGAGCGGTCTCCCGCTCCCGGAGCTGCGTCCCACCGGCATAGACGGCAGGCCGGTGGGCGTCGATACGACGTCTGTTCTGCACGAGCGCTGACCGCAGGGGAAGCCACCTGACACTCCCGGCGGAGCCACCCGGCGGCCGACAGTACGTTCACCCGTCCGCGCCGGGCACTTCAACCGGCCGAGGGAGCCCACCGGGCCGAATCTCAGCAGTACGCCGGCGAGGCCCTCGGGCCCTCACGCAGCCCTTCCCATACTGCGGCACTCAGTGCCACAGTATGGAGATGAATTCCCCCATCATTTCCGGGACCTCGCAGGCTTGGGCGGCACTGGGTGCCGATTCTTCGCTGCTCGACCGGGTGTCCTACGGCGGTCCGTCCGGAGGGCTGCCGGCGCGGCTGCCCGTCATGGAGCTGGCGCGGGCCACCGTCGCGGTGTGCTCGCTCGCGGCCGCCGAGCTCGCTTCCGTACGGACGGGGCGCCCCGTGCCCCGTGTGCGGGTCGATGACGAGGCAGTCGCGACGGCGTTCCTCAGCGACCGGTTGGTGCGGGCCGACGGGCGAGCGTGGTCGACCTTCGCGCCGCTGTCCCGGTTCTGGCGGGCGACCGACGGATGGGTTCGTACGCACGCCAACTACCCGCACCACCAGGACCGGTTGCTCGCCGCTCTCGGAGTGCCGGGGAACGCCGACGAGAAGGCGGTGGATGCGGTGGCCCGGACGATCGCGGGGCTTACCGCGCTGGAAGTGGAGGAGACCGTGTACGCGGCGGGCGGTTTGGCCGTCGCGGCACGCGGCCCCGAGGACTGGGCCGAGAGCGAGCAGGGGGTCATGGTTGCCGGGCAGCCGCTGCTGAACACGGCACGCATCGACGATGCCCCGGATCGATTGCTCGGTGATGCCGCACTACCGGGCGCGGGGCTGCGCGTCCTGGATCTGACCCGGGTACTGGCCGGACCGGTCGCCACCCGGACGCTGGCGTTGCTCGGCGCTGACGTGCTGCGGATCGACACCCCACAGCTGCCGGAAAGTCAGGAGGCCCACAACGACACGGGAATGGGGAAACGCTCGACCACCCTGGACCTGACACAGGCCACCGACCATAGGCTCTTCGAGGAACTGCTCGGAACAGCGGACGTGGTGGTCACCGGTTACCGG
Organism: Streptomyces sp. NPDC026062; assembly: GCF_055568375.1. Classification (NCBI taxonomy): domain Bacteria; kingdom Bacillati; phylum Actinomycetota; class Actinomycetes; order Kitasatosporales; family Streptomycetaceae; genus Streptomyces; species Streptomyces sp. NPDC026062. The sequence goes on along the minus strand of NZ_JBVHOQ010000007.1, from coordinate 13,400 downwards.
CCGGGCTCGCTGGAACGGTTCGGACTCACGCCCGAGGCGCTCGCCGAGCGCCGGCCGGGTCTCGTCATCGCCCAGCTCTCCGCGTGGGGCCGTTACGGACCGTGGCGCGAGCGGCGCGGCTTCGACAGCCTGGTCCAGGTGGCCACCGGCATCGCCGAGCTGGAGGGCTCGCCGGACACGCCCGGTACCCTGCCCGCTCAGGCACTCGACCACGGCACCGGCTATCTGCTCGCGGCCGGCATCCTGCGCGCGCTCACCGAGCAGCACCGCACGGGCGGCACACGGCTGGTCCGCCTGGCGCTGACGCAGACCGCGCACTGGCTCGTCCACGACCTGGCACTCGCTCCGGGTGCGGAAGAGGGCTTCGACGCCGAACGCCGGCTGACCGAGACCGACAGCCCCATGGGCCGGCTGCGGCACGCGCTGCCGCCGGTGTCGTACGACGGGGGCCCGGTGAACTGGGAGCGTCCGCCGGGGCTGTGGGGAACGGATGCCCCGGTCTGGAGCGGCGCCTGACGCATACCTTCGGGGCGTACGCCCCGTAGGCCGATGCGGTCGTGTCACGGCCGCCGGGAGCCGGACGGCCATGCCACCGCATCGCCCCTCCTACGGCACCGCACGGAGGGGTGGCAGGAGTCGGTCAGCGGCACCTGCGTCACGCCTGGCTCCTGCCCCGGAGACAACAAGCGCGTGCCGTGGGTGGTCGCTCACGAAAACAACCGCGCACCCGACGAGCCGGCCGCAGCCATCATGTTCCCGCGAGGGGCTCGCGGGGGCCCGCCGGGGCCCGCGGGGCAGCCGGCCCGCGAGGAGTTCGCGGCGGCCTGCCGCGAGGAGGGCATCGCGGCTGGGCTCCCGTACCGCACAGGCGTCCGCTGTTCCCTCCCCGCGCGGGCCCCTGTCCCTCTCGTGCCGACGCCCTGCCCACCGGAGGGAGGGCGGCGTCGTCGACGACAGTGCGACGGCATCTCTTCGTACTGCGGGCCCCTCGGGGCGCTAAGGCGTGTCGCCCCGCCAGTCCCACTTGTCCGAATCCTCGGCCCGCGGCCCGTACTCGGCCCTGCCTCCCGCACCGTAGGCGCCGATCTCGGTGACCAGCGCGGAGCCGTCCGCCAGCGCCACCTTCGTCCAGCCGGTCACATCCAGCAGCAGCCCGTCGAGCGGTCCGCCCACCAGCTCCCGGTAGTCCCGCCCCGGACGGGGGCCGGGATCCGGGTCGTCGTGATCGGCGCCGTACACCCGTCGCCGCATGATCTCGTCCATACCCGAAGGATCGCATCGAGCACTGACAACCAAGAGGAGCATCAACCTCCTCACCGCCGAGCCCGCGACGCCGGATACCCGGATGCGGGCGTGCACCGTCGCTCCTAGGATGCGCCCGATGGAAGGGCCAGGCACCGAAGCGCCCCTCAGCGAAGCGGAGATACTCGGATCATGACCAGTCAGCTGTTCGCCATCTGCTTCAACGCCACCCGGCCGTCCGGTCTGGCACGATTCTGGTCCGGGGTCCTGGGCTGGGAGTTGGCTGACGGACCGGAGCACGACATCGCGCTCCTGCCCCCCGATCCCGCAGGGTTCCGCATCCGCTTCCTGCCGGGCAGGGAGCTGAAGACCGGTCAGAACCGGGCGCACTTCGACCTGACGAGCGCCTCCCCGGAGGATCAGCGGCAAACGGTGGCCCGGGCGCTGGAGCTCGGTGCCGCGCACATCGATGTCGGTCAGCTCCCGGAAGACGGGCATGTGGTGCTCGCCGATCCGGACGGCAACGAGTTCTGTGTCATCGAGGCAGGCAACAAGTTCCTCGCGGACACCGGCTTCATCGGAGCGCTGGCCTGTGACGGTACGCAGGAGGTCGGCTACTTCTGGAGCGAGGCCCTGCGGTGGCCGCTGGTCTGGGACCAGGACCAGGAGACCGCGATCCAGTCACCGCACGGCGGCACGAAGATCACGTGGGGCGGACCGCCGGTGGCCCCGAAGACGGGAACCAACAGACTGCACTTCGAGCTGAGGCTCCCCGCCGGTGCCGACGAGGAAGCCGAGGTCGACCGCTTGGTCTCGCTCGGCGCCACGCGCACCGGCGTCAGCGAGGACGGCAGGATTCTGATGCTCGACCCCGACGCCAACGAGTTCTCCGTACAAAGGCCTTGCTGAAGGCTGTCGCACAATTCCGTGACCGCGTGCGTTCGCCGGGTTGCCGGACGGGACAGGGGCCCGGTGTGCTCTCGCGGTGGGGGCACGATCATCGGCCTGGCCGAGGCCCATCCGCTGTCATGAGCGGGGTGTGCTGTCCGAGCGCCACGTGATGGGGCGAGGGTGTCCCGGCAGTTCGGCGCGGCCGGTGGCCCACAACAAGGTGCGCCAGGGGTCCGCGCCGCCCGGAGCCTCCGGGAACAGGCGGGCGAGCGCCCGCGAGCAGAGGGCTGAGGGCGGGGTCCAGTCGAGCCCGAAGCCTTCCGCCAGGTCGTGCGTGTGCACCAGCGTCTCCTGCAACGCCAGCGCAGCGAAACCTTCGGGGTCCGACACCCCGGCGGCATGGTGGGCGCGGACGTGGGGCGGCGTCGTACGCACCATGGCGACCAACAGCGCGCCACACGCCTCCAGTACCTGCATCAGGCCGGCCGGACCCGCGTCACGGTCCGCGAGGAAGAATGTCACGGGTCCGTCCGGCCTCGCCCGGTGCAAAGCGAAGGGCACATGGGTGTCCAGCGGTGGTCTCTGCGGCCCCAGCTGCGCGGCGTAGTAGAACAGGTCGTTGGCGAGGTGCTCGGCGGTCTCCCAGCAGTCCCACTCCAGCGAACCGGCCTTGGCTCCCCACCCCTGCGGGGGCGCGTCCCGAAGGACGCCCACGGTGAGCCGCACGGCAAGGTCCACGTCGTCCGCTGTGACGGGGGACAGCTCTGATCCCGTTTCGACTGATCGAGACATGGCAGCACCGTATCGCGAGGGAACAGGACAGTCCCTCCAGCCGTGTGGAGTTGGCGGCGGTCGAGCCTCGGCAGCCGGCCACCGCACGAGCCGAGCTTCTTGCGGCCCGGGGCGGTACCGCTCCGAAACTCACGCCGCGGGACGCCGGTGCGCCTCCGCGTTCGCAGCCGACGACAGCCATTGCCCACCGATGACGATCATCTCCTGGAGCGCGTCCACCCCGATATGGGCCGACATCCGGAGTGCGGCGGCCAAGGCTGCACGCTGTGCGTTCCCGCCGTCCACCGCCGGCTCCTCGATCACCGCCAACCGCTCGGCGCAGCCTCCCGGAACGCGCGCGCTTCCATGACCGGCCATCAGCCCAAGAGGCGGGACAGGCCACCAGTGATCCACTTTCCCCACACAACTTGGTCACAAGTTCATCACCACCGGAACATCACCCTCCCCTGCCGCGAGTGGCGCGGCTAACGTCACCTCTCCACGCACATTCAGGGGGACGTATGTCGCACAATCCGCCGTCGGTTCAGCCGCCATGGGGGCAGCCGCCGCAGCCCGGCGGCCCCGACCCGTACGTGGGCCCGCCGCAGCCCGCGCCGCGGCCGGGCTGGACCAGGAAGCGGATCGTCATTCCGGCGGCGGTCGTCCTGTTCTTCATCGGCGTCGGCATGGGCGGAGCCGGTAACGGCGACGGCGACAGGACCGAGAAGGCAGCCACAGCCTCGGCGGCCCCGACCGTGACCGTCACAGCGACCGCCACCGCATCGGCGAAGCCCGGCCCCGCGGTGACGGAGACCGTCACCGCCAGTCCGAAGCCGGTGCCCACCGTCACCAGGACAGTGACGGTCAAGGTCACGGTCGCACCCGATTCAGGCACCTCCGGGGGCTCCGGTTCGGACGACGACAACGGCGGTGGTGGCGGCGGGGCGACGTACTACGCCAACTGTTCCGCGGTCCGGGCGGCCGGCGCCGCCCCCATTCACGCGGGGGACCCCGGCTACGCGTCCCACCTCGACCGTGACGGTGACGGTGTCGGCTGCGAATAGAAGGACGGCGAAGCCGTCAGCCGGCCCCCGCGGGGCCGGCTGACGGCACGTTCCGGCATGCGGCGGGTCATCCTTTGCCGGACCCCAGCGTGAGCCCGGCGACGAAGTGCCGCTGAAGCAGCAGGAAGACCACCAGCGTCGGGAGCGCGACGATCACCGAGCCGGCGGCGAGCAGGTTGTAGTCGGTGAAGAACTGCCCGCGCAGGTTGTTCAGGGCCGAGGTGACCGGGAGCTTGTCCCCGTCGGAGATGAAGACCAGGGCCCAGAGGAAGTCGTTGTACATCCAGGTGAACTGGAGCGTGCCCAGAGCGGCGAGCGCGGGGCGGCACAGGGGCAGGGTGATCCGCCAGTACTGGGTCCAGACGCCCGCCCCGTCCACCACGGCTGCCTCCAGGATCTCCCTCGGCAGGGTCCGCATGAAGTTGGCCAGAACGAACACGCAGAAGCCGAGCTGGAATCCGACCTGCACCAGGATGACGGCCCAGTAGGAGTCGAACATCGTCATCGAGTCGGACGTCCAGTAGGGCAGCGGGATGCGGTTGAAGACGACGTACAGGGGCGTGACGATCACCTGCTGCGGAAGCAGGTTCCCCGCGGTGAAGAGCATCAGCAGCACGAGCCCGCCGCGCATCCTCAGCCGGGCGAGTGCGAACGCCACGAACGAGGCGAGGAACAGGGTGATGAGAACCCCGGGCACGGCGATGATCATGGTGTTGACGAAGTACTTCGTCATGCCCGAGTCGGTGAACGCCTGCCGGTAGTAGTCCAGCGAGAGATGTCGGGGCAGCGAGAAGTAGCCGTGCTCCGATGTCTCGCCGTACGGCCTGAGCGAGGCGTACACGGCGAGCAGCAGGGGTGCGAGAAAGGCGAGCGAGACCGTCATCAGAAAGGCGTGCACGCCGAGCCGGCCGGGACGGATTCGGCGCCGGGCCGTGGCGGGGGCGGACGGGGCCGGACGGGGTGCGGCTGTCTGCGTGGTCATCGGTCCTTCTCCCCTCGGATCTCCTGGACCAGGTACGTCACGACGAATCCCAGGGAGACGACCAGCAGGACGACGGCGATGGCGGAGCCGAACCCGATCCGGCTGGCCTCGCCGATGATGTTGTCGGTGACGAGCACCGAGAGCAGTTCCAGGCCGTTCCGGCCGTGGTTGACCGCGTAGACGATGTCGAAGGCGCGCAGCGACTCGATGACGGTGATGACGCCGACGATGATGTTGACCGGGCGCAGCGTCGGAAGGACGACGCGGAAGAAGGTCTGGCTCTCGCTCGCCCCGTCGATGGCGGCGGCTTCCTTGAGGGACGTGTCCACGGCTTTGAGCCCGGCGAGGTAGAGGATCATCACATAGCCGGTGTGGCGCCAGGCGGCTGCGAGCAGGACCATCCAGATATTGAGGTCGGGATCGCCCAGCCAGTCGGTCGGTGACGCGGTGTCGCCGACGATCGCGTTGAGAGCTCCCTGGTCGCGGGAGAAGACCAGTTGCGCGATGAAGCCGACCACGGCCAGGGAGAGCACGACGGGCATGTACAGGGTCGACTGGTAGAAGCGGCTGAATCGCACGCCCTTGTCGATGAGTACGGCGAGGAGCAGGCCGAACGGTGTGGCGACCAGGCCCAGAAAGGCGAGCCAGAGCAGGTTGTGGCGGGCGGCGGGCCAGAACTGCGGGTAGTTCGTGAAGAGGTTCGTGTAGTTGCGTGTTCCGACCCACTCGATGTCGCCGATGCCGTCCCAGCTGGTGAACGAGAGGACGACGGAGGCGAGGGTCGGCCCCCACACGATGGCGATGTCGAGCAGTACGGGTATGCCGAGCAGCGCGCCGAGCACGACGAGGTCGCGGCGGGTGAACCGCCGCGAGCCCCGCCGTCCGGTGCGCCGCCCCGAGATGAACGACACGGTCGGTACTCCCGGTTCAGTCCGTTGCGAAGATGGTCTTCTTCTGCCGTTCGATGTCGTTGACCAGCCCGTCCACGTCGTCCGGACTGCTGATGAACTTCTGGATCGCCTGGATCATGACCGTGGACGAGAAGTCCGGACGGGTGTCCCGGTCCAGGAACTGCGAGATCTGCTTCGCCCCGGACACCAGCTCGACGGCCTTCTTCTGGATGGCCGAGTACTGGGAGGTGTCCGCCCGGTCGCTGACCGCGATGTTGTTCGGGTCACTCTTGAGATAGATGTCCTCGGCCTTGCCGGTGGCGAGCCACTTCAGCAGGTCCTTGGCGCTCTCCAGGCTCTTCTTGTTCTTGAGGTTCTTCGACTTCTTCGCCAGCAGGAACCCGTCGATCGGGGCCTCGACGGCATCCTGGCCGTGCTCCGGGTTGATGACGGGGAAGGGGAAGAAGTCGAGGTCGTCCTGTTCGGCCTTGGGGAACTGCGCTCCGGGGTGCGGCAGGCCGAAGACCGCCATCCCGGCGTCGCGCTTCTGGAGGCTGGTGGCGGCCTCCTGCCAGGTGCGGCCGTTGGCACCCTGCTGGCAGTACGGGAGCAGACGCCGCCAGGTGTCGAAGACCTCTCTGACGCGCTTGTCCGTCCACGCTTCCTCGCCTGCCATCAGGCTCTTGTGGAACTCGTATCCGTTGGTCCGCATGTTGATGTAGTCGAAGGTGCCCATTGCGGGCCAGCCGTCCTTGTCGCAGAAGGCGATGGGGTCCAGCTTGTCCTTCTGCATCTGCTTGGCCAGGGCCACGTACTCGTCCAGTGTCCTGGGCGCCTCATAGCCGCGTTCGGCAAAGAGGCTCTTCCGGTGGAAGACGGCCCAGGGATAGTAGTAGTACGGAGTGAGGTACTGCTTGCCGTCCTCGCCGCTGGACTGGGCCTTCAGGGCATCCGAGAACCCTTCGTAGCCCTCCCAGTTGTCACTGATGTCGTACAGCAGCCCCTTCTTGGCGAAAAACTGCATGCGGTTTCCGGCGAACCACATGAAGACATCATCGGGCTTGCCCTGGAGATAGCGGTTGATGTTCTCTTGGAAGGTGTTGTGGTCAACGGTGTTGACCTTCACCTTCCGGCCGTCGGACTGGCCGGCATAGGCCTTGAATGCGTCGGCGAACGCCTTCTTCGGAACGGGGTCGGACGAATTCGAGCCCAGGGTGATGGTCCTGCCGTCCCCTCCGGGGGCCCCTCCGCACGCGGTGAGCAGCGCGGGAAGCGTGACCGCGCCGGCTCCGACTGCCGCGCCACGCAGCAGACTTCGCCGGGACATCCGATGTCCCGCGACACTGCCGGGCAGATCTGACCTGTCGTACGAGTGCACCACGATCCCCTCCTCCGGAAGGCAACCCAACACAAACGAACGTGCGCTTGGATCACACTCCCAACAGAGGCCCCAGTCAAGGGTTTTGACGAGATACCGAACAACCGACACTCCCCCTCTTCCAACATAGTTCAACAGGCTCTAACGTAATCGCTCGTCTTGGCGTGCACATGTCGCCACTCGATTCGGCACGAGTACGGAGGAACGTAATGGTGCGTCATCTTCCAGGCCGTACCACCCGCGCAAGCCGCCACAGAGTCATCGGAGCGCTGACCGCAGGCCTCCTGTGTGCGGCGGGATTCACCCTTCCCGCCACCGCCCAGCCCCTGGCCCCGGCCCCACTGCCGACGGCGGGCGACCCGGTCGGCAGCGGTCTCGCGCTCACCCCTCCCATGGGCTTCAACAACTGGAACTCGACCCATTGCCGGGCCGAGTTCGACGAGGCGATGGTGAAGGGGATCGCCGACATCTTCGTCGAGAAGGGGCTCAGGGAGGCGGGCTACGAATTCGTCAATCTGGACGACTGCTGGGCCAAGCCGCAGCGCAATGCGGACGGCAAGCTGGAAGCCGACCCGGTGCGATTCCCGAACGGCATCGAGGCCGTCGCCGACTACGTCCACTCGAAGGGACTCAAGCTCGGCATATACACCAGCGCGGGTACCAAGACCTGCGACAGCGTCGGGATTCCCGGTGCGCTCGGACACGAGTACAGCGATGCGCAGCAGTTCGCCGACTGGGGCGTCGACTACCTCAAGTACGACAACTGCAACAACCAGGGCGTGGACGCGAAGAAGCGCTATTCAGCCATGCGGGACGCACTGGCCGCCACCGGCCGGCCGATCGTCTACAGCATCTGCGAATGGGGCCAGAACAAACCCTGGGAATGGGCCGCCGAACTGGGCAACCTCTGGCGCACCACGGGAGACATCAACGACAGCTGGGGCAGCATGCTGTCGATCATGAAGCAGAACCTGCCGCTCGCCTCGGCGGCCGGCCCCGGCCACTGGAACGACCCCGACATGCTGGAGGTCGGGAACGGCGGGATGACGGACACGGAGTACCGCACCCACTTCTCCATGTGGTCGGTGATGGCCGCTCCCCTGCTCATCGGCTCCGATCTGCGCACGGCGACGCCCGAGACATATCGGATCCTCTCCAACCGCGAGGTCATCGCCGTCGACCAGGACCCGTTGGGCAAACAGGGTGTCGTGCTCTCCTCCGACGGCGGGCGCTGGATCGTCGCCAAGGAGATGCGGGACGGCAGCCGGGTCGTGGCGTTGTTCAACGAGACCGGGAGTGCGCAGCACATCTCGACGACGGCCGAGGCCGCGGGGCTTCCGCCGGCCCACGCCTACACGGTGCGCGACCTGTGGGCACACACCACGCGCAACACGGCGGGCGGCCTCTCCGCGACCGTCCCGGCCCATGGGACGGTCCTGCTGCGCGTGGCAGCCGACAGCCGCTGGGCCCTGTATCCGCCCGCGGTGGAACTGGCTCTGGACGGGAGCCCGCTGGTGGAGGCGGGCCGTACGGCACAACTGGTGACCACGGTCACCGGTCTGGGCCGGACGCCCGCCGTGAAGGTGTCGGCCGCACTCACCGGGCCGGCCGGCTGGCGGGTCGCGGCCGAGTCCGCGACCACCGCGGCCGCCCTGCCGACGGGCAGGTCCCTGACCACACGCTGGCGGGTGACGGCTCCGGCCGGCACGGCCACCGGTACCTACGATCTGACGCTCACCGCGCAGTACCGCTCCCCCTCCGGGGAGCGGGTGCGGTCCTCCGTACCGTTCCAGGCCCATGTGGTGACCGCTCCGCCGGCCGGCGGGAGTTACCTGAGCGATCTGCCACAGCTCTCCGCGGCCAACGGCTACGGACCCGTCGAGAAGGACACCAGTAACGGTGAGAGCGCGGCAGGCGACGGAAATCCTCTGACCATCGGCGGCGAGGTGTACGCGAAGGGGCTGGGCATGCATGCGGCCGGTGCCGTCGAGTACTACGCGGGCGGCATGTGCGACACCGTGACGGCCGACGTCGGGGTCGACGACGAGAAGGGCGCCAAGGGGAGCGTTGCCTTCGAGATCTGGGCGGACGGCACGAAGGCGGCGTCCACCGGAGTCCTGACCAACGCGATGGCCGCGCAGCCGCTCTCGGCGGACGTCAGCGGTGCCCAGGTCGTACGCCTGGTGGTCACCGACGGGGGCGACGGAGTCGACTCCGACCACGCGGACTGGGCGGACCTCCGGATCACCTGCTGAAGCCGGATGTCCGAGGGGCCGGGTGCCCGGAGGGGCCGGGTGGCGGCCGCCTGCCGCCCCGACGCCCCCCCCCGGGGGGCCCAACCCCGGCCGGGGGGACCCCCCCGGCGCCGCCTCCGACGGGGGGCTGCCTGGTCAGCGACGGCGGGGCCGTCGCTGAGCGGAAGGCCGGGCCACGTCAGAGGAGTTCCGGACGGGACCACACCTGGGGCTGCCCGGGGCTGAAACCGGTGTCCTTTTAGACGGCGACCGCCCCGTCCGTGCCCACACGCACGGCGAAAGCCGCTGCCGCCGCGCCGACCAGTCCCGCGTCGTTGCCCATGACCGCCGGTGCAACGGTCAGATTCCGCACGAACGACAGCGTCGCGTACCGCCGCAGTGCGCTGCGCAGCGGGGAGAACAGCACATCGCCCGCACCGGCGACCCCGCCGCCGATCACCGCGATGTCGATCTCGACCAGGGCGGCCGTGGCAGCGATGCCCGCAGCCAGCGCCTGTGCGGCGCGCTCGAACGACGCGACCGCGACCGGGTCCCCCGCCCGTGCGGCGGCCGCGACCGCCGCAGCCGTCGTGTCACCGTCCGGTCCTGGCCGCCAGCCGGACTCCCGTGCGCGGCGTGCGATGTTGGGGCCGCTCGCGATGCGCTCGACACAGCCGCGCGCCCCGCACGGGCACGGGTCGCCGTCGAGGTCCACGCTGATGTGTCCGATGTGGCCCGCGTTGCCGCTCGGGCCGGGGTGCAGTGCGCCGCCGAGGACCAGCCCGCCGCCGACGCCGGTCGACACGACCATGCACAGCGCGTTGTCGTGACCGCGAGCAGCGCCCAGCCAGTGCTCGGCCGCGGCGATCGCGACACCGTCGCAGACGAGCTCGACCGCGAGGCCGCCGGTCGCCGCCCTCACCCGTTCCACCAGGGGGAAGCCCCGCCAGCCGGGTACGTTCACGGGACTGACCGTCCCGGCGACGGCGTCCACCGGACCGGCGCTGCCGATACCGACGGCCGCCGCCCGCGCCCAGAGCGGTGACGCGGACAGTTCCGCCAGCACCTCGCCGACCGCCGCCATCACCGTTTCGCCGTCCTCACGGGCGGGCGTCGGACGTTGCGCCCGCACGCGGAGCGTGCCCTCGCGGTCCACCAACGCTCCGGCGATCTTGGTGCCGCCGATGTCCAGCGCGGCAACGAGGTCGGTATGCATCGGTGTGGCTCCGTGGGTGAAGGGGTGGGACCTGCGGCTTGAGTAAATAGTCTGCATAGTCTCCATTCACTTGACAACGTTGTCCAGGGCCTATGCTCGACGCCACAGCCTCCGGCCACCCCCGCGGCACCTTCCGCGCGGCCGGTCCGGACGGCCCGTAACCGAGGACAGGACTGCGCACCGTGGCCGAGACCACCCGTCACCCCGAGCCCCGCTATGGCAACCGGCCGACCATGAAGGACGTGGCCGCCCGTGCCGGAGTGGGCCTCAAGACGGTCTCGCGCGTGGTCAACAGCGAGCCGGGCGTCACACCTGACACCGAGCGCCGGGTCCAGGAGGCCATCGACGCGCTGGGCTTTCGCCGCAACGACAGCGCGCGGGTGCTGCGCAAGGGCCGCACCGCCTCGATCGGCCTGGTCCTGGAGGACCTCGCGGACCCCTTCTACGGGCCGTTGAGCCGCGCCGTGGAAGAGGTGGCCCGCGCCCACGGCGCCCTGCTCATCAACGGCTCCAGCGCCGAGGACCCGGAGCGCGAGCAGGAACTCGTGCTCGCGTTGTGCGCACGACGCGTCGACGGGCTCATCGTGATTCCCGCCGGCGACGACCACCGCTATCTGGAGCCGGAGATCAAGGCTGGCATAGCTACGGTCTTCGTGGACCGCCCGGCGGGCCGGATCGAGGCCGACATGGTGCTCTCGGACAGCTTCGGCGGCGCTCGCGAGGGCGTCGCCCATCTCCTGGCGCACGGCCACCGCCGGATCGGGTTCATCGGTGACCAGTCCCGGATCCACACCGCGACCGAGCGACTGCGCGGCTACCACGCCGCCATGACCGATGCGGGGATCACGGTCGAGGACTCCTGGGTCTCGCTCGGTTCCACGGAGGCCGACCGGGTCCGTCAGGCCGCCGAGACCATGCTGTCCGGCCCCGAACCCGTGACCGCCCTCTTCGCGGGCAACAACCGTGTGACCGTGACCGCTGTGCGTGTGCTGGCCGGATGGGAGCGGCCCGTCGCCCTGGTCGGCTTCGACGACATCGAGCTCGCGGATCTGCTGGGCATCACCGTCATCTCCCAGGACGCGGCGGCCGTCGGCCGCACCGCGGCCGAGCACCTCTTCCGGCGGCTCGACGGCGCCGACCACGCGCCGGCACGCGTCGAGCTTCCGACGAGGCTGATCGCGCGCGGCTCGGGCGAGCTGCGCCCGGCCTGAACCGGAGCTCGCCTGCCGCGCGGGCGGACTACGGCGCCGTCACCGTCAGTCCGCCACGCCGAGGTGAGGCGAACGCGTCCAGCTCCGCGCGGGTCAGCCCGGTCAGCCGGGCCACCTCGGCGGTGTCCAGCGCGCCGCAGTCGATGCCGCGCAGCAGGTAGCCGCTGAGCGCCTTGGCGGTGGCGGGTTCGTCCATCACGTCGCCGCCCGCCTTCGCCACGTATGCGGCGAGCCGGGCCGCGGCCTGCTCAAGGCCCTCGCGGTAGAAGGCGTAGACCGCCGCGTAGCGGGTCGGGAGGTGGCCCGGGTGCATGTCCCAGCCCTGGTAGTAGGCGCGGGCCAGGGCGCGCCGGGTGAGTCCGTAGTGGAGCCGCCAGGCCTCGTGCACCTGGGAGGTGGGCCCCACCGGCAGGACGTTGGTGGAACCGTCGGAGACACGTACGCCGGTGCCCGCGGCGGCCACCTGCATCACGGCCTTCGCGTGGTCGGCCGCTGGATGGTCACTCGCCTGGTATGCGGCGCTGACCCCGACGCAGGCGCTGTAGTCGAACGTGCCGTAGTGCAGACCCGTGGCCCGGCCCCGCGCGGCGTCGATCATACAGGCCACGGCGGCAGTGCCGTCGGCAGCGAGGATCGACTGGCTGGTCTCGATCTGGATCTCGAAGCCGAGCCGCCCGGAGGGAAGCCCGTGCGTCTCCTCGAAGGCTTCGAGGAGCTGGACGAAGGCGGTGACCTGTTCGGGGTAGGTCACCTTCGGCAGAGTCAGCACAAGCCCGTCGGGAAGACCACCCGCCTCCATCAGTCCCGTGAGAAAGACGTCCGTGGTGCGGATGCCCCGGTCACGCACGGCCGCCTCCATGCACTTCATGCGGATGCCCATGTACGGCGCCGCCGTTCCGTTCACGTACGCCTCCGAGACCAGGCGGGCCGCACGGGCCGCGGCCTCGTCCTCCTCGGCGTCGGAGCGGGGGCCGTATCCGTCCTCGAAGTCGATACGGAGATCCTCGACGGGCTCACGGCTGAGCTTGGCGCGTACGCGCGCGTGGACGGGTCCGGCGAGCTCGGCCGGGATTCCGAGCACGGCTGCGAGTGAGGCGGCGTCGGGGGCGTGTTCGTCGAGTGCCCGCAGTGCCTGGTCGCCCCAGGAACGGATGGTGTCCGCCGTGAAGGTGTCTCCGGGCACATAGACCGTGTGGACGGGCTGACGCGTTCCGGGGTCGCCCGGGTAGCGGCGGGCGAGTTCGGCGTCCACCGCTGTGAGCGAGGCACTGATCGCCTCGCTGACCACGCCTGCGAGGCTCGTCGCCACCTTCTCCTGCTGACCCATTTCCGCACCCTCCACGCTCTCGACGCTTCCGCTTCCCGGAATCAACAATCCGCATGGTGAAGTTATAAGGCTGTCGTATCCGCGTCAATGGTGATCGGAAACGGCCCGGGGCCGCGCGGTGGGATTCACCGTGCGGCCCCGGGCCGTCGAGCGTGTGCGCCGCCCGGACGGGTCAGCCCTTGCGGGCGGTGATC
>NZ_JBVHOQ010000006.1:0-270590 GCF_055568375.1 Streptomyces sp. NPDC026062 | reverse complement strand
TGCCCCACACCCAGCGGGCCAGAAACCGGGCCGAACTCGCTACTGAAACCCGCAGGTTCTTCCACCGCCGACAGCGCCAGCCCCACATCGTCACCGGCTACTTCAAAGCCCCGCACGTCCGATACGTCCTCGACGAGTGAACCCAATGAGTTTCTGATCAATAAGTTGACCGAAAGTTATACCTACGACTCTGTAGGAAATCAGACGGCAGCCGTTCTTTCGGGACACCACTTTGATAGCGACGCCATGGGCGACCGCACCTACAGCGGCAATCGCTTGATGCGAGCAGGAGCGAAGCGGTACGAGTACGACAATGCCGGACGGTTGGTCAAATGCACCAAGGCCCGCTTGTCAAAAAAGCCCGACACCTGGCATTACTCATACGACGCTCACAGCAGACTCACCGCCATAAAAACTCCTGACGGGGCCTGTTGGCGCTATTCCTACGACGCACTCGGACGCCGCCGCCGAAAGCAGCGCATGTCTCCGGACGGCATATCAGTGGCCGAGCAGACCGTGTTCAGCTGGGACGGTAGCGTCCTTGCCGAACAAACCACTACGCATCCCGGTGTAGTGCCCACCCCGGTCACGCTTACCTGGGATCACCATGGCCAGATTCCCATTGCCCAGACGGAACGCCGAATCGATGGTCACACTCAGCACGAAATCGATACACGATTCTTCGCCATAGCCACCGATCTGATCGGTGCACCCACCGAGCTCATCAGCACATCCGGTGAAATTGCTTGGCGCGCACAGGCCACCCTTTGGGGCTCCACGACATGGAACAGCAACGCCTACGCGTACACGCCGCTCCGCTTCCCCGGCCAGTACTACGACCCGGAATCCGGTCTCCATTACAATCACCACCGCTACTACGACCCACAGACCGCGCGATACACCACGCCAGACCCGCTCGGCCTCGCCCCGGCCCCCAACCCGAACACGTACGTAAAGAACCCGCACTCGCAGGCCGACCCATTGGGTCTGGCACCCACCGACTACCCGGACCTCGGCGACGACTGGAAGCCGCTGGACATCAAGGACCCGAGTAACTGGAACGGTTGCGAGGAAGTAGCTGTGCAGATTCAGGAGCGGCTGGGCGGTGGGACCCGCTACAGAATAAGCAACGCCATACCCGACCCGCTCGCTGAGAACTTCGCTATGGGGCCCTACAGGAACACCGACCCAGCATGGTTTCACCATGACGTAGTCATGCACAACGGGCGCGTCTACGACGGCTTCACCGGCCGAACCGGCCTGAGCAAGCAAGAATACGACGAACTATGGGACCCCAACTATCTCGATATCCTGCATTGGAGGCCACTCGATTGATGCTTCACGAAATCCTACCTCACCTCCGCAAAAGGCCGCTCATGTTTGGAGTGGACGGAACCTTCGCCACTCATGTTTCGTTCCTCTACGGATACTCTGCCGGCGATCCGCGAGGGGAGCTCCAGAAGTTTCACGCATGGCTCAATAAGGATTTCGAGGCCAGCTCGAATATGAGCTGGGTCTGGCTCGTACTAAAAAGGGCCTTTCCGGGAAGAATCTCACTCTGGGATCCGAACGCCCCTCGCACCTCCGAGGAAGAAGCCACTGCCGTGGTCGCCCTGCTGACATCTCTTGAGGAATTCATCAATTCAGAGGAAGGGGAGCACCAGTAGCCCAGCCCACAGAACATTTACCGGGTCGGTTTTCTGCTTCCTTTTCATACACTCCCAGGAAACCGTCCTGGCCACCGGGGCGAAAAGCGTCATGGAGGCGACAACATGGCCAAGCTCTGCGGCAACCAGGTCCGCAGCATCCCTCTCTGACGAGCCCCTTTTCCCCATGACCTGCGGCACGGGCGGGGCCACCGGGCTGTGAGCGGCGGGCGGAACTGCCGCGTCTCTGCGGTGATGGTGTGCCGCCTGAATCACCAGGCGGGCCAACCATGCCTGACCGGGGCTGAATTGACGGATCAGCAGGTGGCGGCTCTCTACCGCACGCGAACACAGGACCCTCATAATGGCGCTCTGGTTCCGGGTGGGGGAGGCTTGGATGTCGTCTGAGCGTAATGCCACACAGGTCCCGCACGCGTTACGTGCCGCGGCAAAGGAGCGCGGGCTGGGGGCGCGTAAGGGGCTGGTGCAGAGCGAGCCGAAGCGTTTCCCGTGGGGCGCTGTGCTGCCGTTCGGCGTGCTCGGCGTGTTCCTGGGGTGGCTGGCTCTGTCGTACGCGATTGAGGACCAGCGGGAGCAGGGCGCCTGGTACTACTCGCTCCCGCTGCTCATTCTCGCCGCGATCCCGCTGGGGTTCGTAGGATTCATCCTCTTCGTCCGGCTCTTCCGTCCCTCGCCGCCCAAGGTCTGGGTGGCCTGGTACGAGCACGGCGCCCTGTGGCACACCGACCGCGGGGAGACACAGGCATACACCTGGGACGAGATCGCTTCTGTCATCCGGCAGGACATCAAGGTGACCAACGGAGTCACCAGTGCCACCACGCGCCGGCTGACCATCGTGTCGGAGCAAGGTGCCACGATCGTGGTGGGGGACGACTTCAGCGGGATGGTCCCGTTCGCCGAGGGCCTCAGCGCCGCGTTCAGCCGCGCACGGGTTCCGCGGGACACCGCCCGGCTGGAAGCCGGTGAACGGATCCGCTTCGGCCTGGTCGACGTCGACATCTCCGGTGTCGGGCTGGGCAGCCGCCGCATCGGTTGGCCGGAGGTGGAACGGGTCGATGTGAAACAGGGACGCGTGGAGATTCGCCGTCATGGGGACCGCAAGCCCTGGATGTCGCTTGAGGCCCCCGGCTTCCCCAACCTGGCCGTCTTCCTGACCCTCGCCGACGCGCTGCGGCGCCAGCAGGAGTCCTGAGACGCTTTCGGGTCCCCCGATCGTTTCCGGTCCCCCGATCGCTCCCCCGCGCACCACACACCGTCGTCGTACGGCGTCCCCCAAACCCCGTCCCTCACGCCGCGTTCAGCGCCACCGTCGGGTGGAGACGGGAGGCACGGATCGCCGGATAGAGGCCCGCGATCACGCCGGTCAGGAGGGTGGCGGCCAGGCCGCCGGCCAGGGACCAGGGCGGGACGACCGCCGTCCAGCCCTGGACCTGCGCGAAGCCGTAGGTCGCCGCCGCGCCCAGCAGCGCGCCCGCCGCTCCGCCCAGGGCCGACAGGAGCAGCGATTCCGTCAGGAACTGGAGGCGGATCGCGTTGCGGGTCGCGCCCAGCGAGCGGCGCAGGCCGATCTCCTGGCGGCGTTCCAGGACGGAGATGACCATGGTGTTGGCGACGCCGACCCCGCCGACCAGGAGTGCCACCGCGCCCAGGCCCAGCATCAGGGTGGTCAGGCCCTCGTCCGTGGCGGCCTTGGCGGCCAGCGCGTCCGAGGGGCGGGAGACCTTGACCCCCGCCTCGTTGCCGGGGCTGATGGTGCGGGCGAGGATCGCGCGGACGTCTTCCACCGAGGCGTCCGTGGAACGCTCGAAGATGGTGGTGGGGTGGCCGTCGAAGCCGAAGTAGCGCTCGGCGGCCGGGAATCCGACCAAGGCCACCCGGTCCAGGGTGGGGACCAGTTCGATCGGTTCGAGAATCCCGACCACGACCACGCGCGTGTCGTTCATCATGATCGTCTCGCCGGTGCGGCTGATGCCGAGACGGTCTGCGGCCACCGCGCCGAGGACCGTCGTCGGGAGGCGTTCGCCGACCGGATTCAGCCAGGCGCCCTTGTGGATCCTGCCGCCGAGCGTGGACAGCAGGTCGAGGCGGGCCGCCTGGGTGGTGACTCCGGCGGTGCGCTCGTCGGGGACCACGTCGCTGCGGCGGATGCGGGCGTCGACGTCGGCGGTGGCCGTGGCGTACCGCACCGGGCCGACGCGCTCGACCATCGCGACCGCGTTCTCGGGGAGCTTGATCTCCCCGCCCATGGCGTCCTCGCCCGCCTCGGCGGTCAGGAGGTTGGTACCGAGGCGGTCGAGCTGGGACATCAGGTCCGCGCGGCTCGACTCGGACAGCCCGACGACCGCCACCATGGTCGCGATACCGATGGCGATGCCGAGCGCCGAGAGCACCACGCGCGCGCGACGTGCGCGAAGGCCTACCGCACCGACGCGGAACACGTCGCCGACGGAGAGACGGGAAGGCTTGAGGCCGTTCCTCATGAACCGGCCTCTTCCGTACACGTCGCCGACGGAGAGACGGGAAGGCTTGAGGCCGTTCCTCATGAACCGGCCTCCTTCCCGCGTGAGGCGGCCCGGCGCGTGCCTGAGTACGCGTCCGAGACGATCTCGCCGTCCCTGAAGCGGACCCGGCGCGGCAGCGAGTCCGCGATCTCGTTGTCGTGGGTGATCACGCAGATGGTGGTTCCCGACGCGTGCAGCTCGTGCAGCAGCTCCATGACGATCGCACCGGACGCGGTGTCCAGCGCCCCCGTCGGTTCGTCCGCCAGCAGCAGCCGGGGGGCGCCCACCAGGGCACGGGCGATGGCCACGCGCTGCTTCTCGCCGCCGGACAGCTCGTTCGGCGTGTGCGAGCGGCGATGGTCCAGCCGTACCTCGGCGAGCGCCTCGCGCGCCCGCGCGCGCCGTTCCTTCAGCGGCACGCCCGCGTACAGCAGCCCGTCGGCGACGTTGTCCACCGCGTCGCGCCCCGCCGCCAGATGGAAGTGCTGGAACACGAAGCCGATGTGGCGGGCACGCAGTGCGGAGAGCCGGGAGTCGGAGAGTTCGGACACGTCGTACCCGGCGACCCGGACGCTGCCCGTCGTGGCCTTGTCGAGCGTGCCGATGACGTTGAGCATCGTGGATTTCCCCGAGCCGGACGGGCCGACGACGGCGAGCAGTTCGCCCTCCTCGACAGTGAGGTTCACTCCGCGCAGCGCGTGGACGCCGCCGGGGTAGGACTTGGTGGCGTCCCGCAGTTCGATCACCGGGCCGGGCGTCATGGCTTCGCCACTCCGATCTTCATGCCCTCGCGCACGTCGGGGCCACTGACCTCGATCTGCCCGTCGGCCGTCATGCCCGTCTCCACCCGCACCATCGTCGACGTGGCGCCCCGGACGACCTGGAGCCCGTAGCCGCCGTTCTCGCCGCGCAGGGCGACGACCGCCTCGATGGGAACCGCGAGGACGCCCCTGTGCGCCTCGCTGACGAACTTCACGCTCGCCGTCTTCCTGGCGTCCTCACCGGCGGCGGCGCCCGCCCCGCCGTCCAGGACGACTTCGACGGTGATGCCCTCCGGGGCGGCCGCTCCGCCCTCGGATGCGGATTCCTCGGGGCGCACCGTCCCGGCGACCTTGCCGGCCACGGTCTTCCCGCTCGGCAGCGTGACCTCGACCTTGGTGCCGCTCGACGTGAGCGCGCCGTCGGTCTGCTCCAGTTGCGCCCGGACGACCGGCCGGGTGGAGGCGATCGTCAGGACCGTCCCGCCGGGGACGACCTGGTCGGCGAGCGCCGCGTCGGCCTTGGCCACCTTGACCCGGTCGGGCTGGAAGACGACATCACCCCTGCCGACCCTTCCGGTGGTGTCGCGGTTCAGGGTCTTCTGCCACTGCTTGACGGCGGCCTCGGTGTCCTTGTCGTACCAGGGGTCGACGTACAGCTTCGACCCGAACCCCAAGTCGCGCAGGTTGCGCTCCAGTTGGAGTACGTCACTGCCCCGGTCGCCCGTCTTCATCCCGCGGAACATCGGGACCGGTCCGTAGAGGAGCGTGACGGGCTTGTCGTTCAGCTCGTAGAGCGTCTGCCCTCTTGCCACCGTCGCCCCTTCGGAGGCGGCCACCGTGACCGTGCCGTCGACGGCGGACCTGACGGCGCGGCGGTGCGCGAAGTCGAGTGTGCCGTCGACCGTCGTGGACCGCACGAGGTCGGTGCGTACGACGGCCGTGGTGGCGGGCGGCAGATCGCCGCCCCGGCCGGAGGCGTCCGCGGCGCCGCCGTCACCGCGGAACAGGATTCCCCCCGTGCCGGCGACGGCGACGACGGTCGCCGTGCCCAGTACGAGGAAGGCGGTGCGGCGCTTCACTGCATGCCGTCCAGACCGTCGAGCAGCTTGGTCTCGCACGCCTTGCGGGCCTGCTTGTACGACGGCGAGTCCTCGTCGAAGGCCCGCGACATCGGGTTCGGCTGACCGCCCGGCTGGGCCTTGCCCCCGCTCATGGTCGGGTTGGTGAACTTGGAGACGCCGTTGTCCCGCATGCACTGGGCGTGCGCGAGCATCGACTCGTAGGCCTTCTGCTGGTCGATCGGGGGCTCGGCCGTCAGGGCGGCCTGCAACTCGTCGGCACAGACGCCGTTCCTGCCGCCCTTGATGCCTTCGTTACGGCCGGGCTGGGAGCCGATCTCGTTGATCTTCTCCCAGTCGAAGTAGCCGCTGAGTTTGGGGTCGGGGAAGTCCTTGTAGCCGCCCTTGGCGCGCATGCACTGGACGTACTTCATATGGGCGTCGTAGGAAGCGCCCTTGCCCGCGGTCGGGGTGCCCGGACCGCTCTTCTTCTCCGCGGCGCTCGCGGACGGCGCGTCCGGTACGTCGGCGATCGCGTCGCCCTGCTTCGTGTCGCCCGAGCTGTCACCGCCGCCGCAGGCGACGGAGAAGGCGAGTACGGGCACGGCCACGACGACGGCCGTGCGCAGCCGGGCGGTGGTGCGGGGAGGCGTCCTGACGGCCATGCGCAACCGGGCGGTGGTACGGGAAGGCGTCCTGAGGAATCTCATGCGTTTCACGTTCGCCACCGCGGATGATGGCCCTGCCATGGCCACATGATGGGAACGTAACAATGCCCCCGGCCCGCGCCTCCACCCCCGTGCGGAGTAGTCGCGAACGGCCCCCGCGTGCCCATAATCGGCCCCATGCCGCATGTGCTGCTCATCGAGGACGACGCGTCCGTACGGGACGGGATGGAGCTCGTGCTGCGCCGGCACGGATACGGCGTGGACACCGCCGACACCGGCGAGCGGGCCCTCGCCCTGCTGGCCGGCGAGCGGGGCCCGCGGATCGAACTGGCCGTACTCGACCTGATGCTGCCCGGCATGGACGGCTTCGAGGTGTGCCGCCGCATCCGCGCCCGCTCGGCGACCCTGCCGGTCATCATGCTGACCGCCCGAGGCGACGACCAGGACATCGTGACGGGACTGGAGGCGGGCGCCGACGACTACGTGGTCAAGCCGGTCACCGCGCCCGTCCTGGAGGCCCGCATCCGGGCCGCCCTGCGCCGTGCGGAGCCGTCGTCCGGTTCCGCCTCCGGCCGGCCGGACGTACCGCCCGACCTGGGGGGCCTGCGCATCGACCGCGCCGGGATGACCGTCACCAAGCACGGCGACCCGGTCGCGCTGCCGCCCACCGAACTGCGGCTGCTGCTGGAGCTTTCGGCCTCCCCCGGCCGGGTCCTCAGCCGCGAGCAGCTCCTCGAATCCATCTGGGACCACACCTTCCTGGGCGACTCCCGGCTGGTGGACGCGGCGGTCGCACGGCTGCGGGCGAAGCTGGAGGACGTACCGGCGAAGCCGCGGTACATACAGACGGTGCGGGGTTTCGGTTACCGCTTCGGGCCGCTGTGAACCGTACGGAAGCGGGCCTGCCCGGCACCGCCCCGGAAGCACGTCCGCCCGGCACCGCCCCGGAAGCGGGCCTGCCCGGCGCCGCCCCGGGGAACCGCTCCCGGCGGCTCGTCGGCGGGCTGCGGATCCGGCTCGTCGTCGCCTTCGTCGTCGTCGCCCTCGTCAGCGCGGTGACCGCGACCGCCCTCGCGTACCGGGACGCCCGCACCGCGGTCCTCCAGCGCACCCAGAACGCCGCCGTGAACGACCTCCGGGAACGGGTCACCGCGGTCGCCGCAGACTTCGACGTACCGCCCGACCAGTCGTCGCTGTCCCGCTTCGCGGCGAAGGTCTCGGACGGCATCGGCTCCCGCATCGTGGTCACCCGCTACCAGGGCCTCGTCGCGGCATCCGACTCGCTCGCCCGGACGGAGGACCGGATCACCCCCGAACTGCGCGCCGCCGTACGCGGCGGGGACGAGGCCCGGTTCCAGCGGGTGGTGTGGCGGGGCGAGCCCTATCTGGTCGTCGGCATGCCCGTGAGGTACGCCGACGGGGACCGCCGCACCTCCGGCCTGGAGGTCTTCGCGATCACCGATCTGCGGGCCGAGCGCGACGACACCGCCGCCCTGCTGGACTCCGTGCGGACGGGCACCGTGCCGGTGGTGCTGCTGGCCGCGGTCCTCGCGCTGCTGGCCGCGAGGACGGTCCTGCGTCCGGTACGGAGACTGCGCCGCGCCACCCGTGAGCTCGCGGCGGGAGACCTCGGCAGCCGGGTCGCGATCACCGGCCACGATGAACTCGCCGACCTGGCAAGGACGTTCAACGAGACCGCCGACGCACTCCAGGCCTCCGACGCGGAACTGCGTGAGCAGGAGGCGAAGGCACGCCGCTTCGTGGCGGACGTGTCCCACGAACTGCGCACCCCCCTCGCGGCGATGACGATGGTGGCGACCGTCCTGGAGGAGGACGCCGACCAGCTGCCGCCGGACGCGGCGCGGGCGGCCCGTACCGTCGGCGCGGAGACGGCGCGGCTGGCACGGCTGGTCGAGGACCTGATGGAGATCTCCCGCTTCGACGCGGGGACGGTACGGCTGAACGCCGTCGAGACGGACCTCGCCGACACCGTACGGGCGTCGCTGGCGCTGCGCGGCTGGACGGACCGGGTGGGGACGCGCCTCGACGACAACGTACGGGCGGTGGTCGACCGGCGACGTATCGACGTGATCGTCGCGAACCTCGTGGGCAACGCGCTGCGGCACGGAGCCCCGCCGGTCACCGTGACCCTCGGGACCGCCCTCGCGGCGGACGGGGAGTGGCTGACGCTGGAGGTCGCCGACCACGGCCCCGGGCTGCCGCCGGGGGCCCGGGAGCGGGTCTTCGACCGGTTCTACAAGGCGGACGCGGCCCGCACGCGTGGCACGGCCGACGACAGCGGGCAGGGCAGCGGCCTCGGTACGGCGATCGCGCTGGAGAACGCACGGCTGCACGGCGGCACGATCGACGTCGCCGAAGGACAGCGGCGGGGCGCGGTGTTCACGCTGCGGCTGCCCCTGCGGCGCGACGGAGAGGACACGGAGTGAAGGCCGGGCAGGGAGTCGTGGGCGCCGCGCTGGGAATCGCCCTCATGGGCTGCGGCGTCCAGCCGACCGGAGTGATAGGCGCGGGCGAGCCCGCGTCCGGGCCGACGCGCGGGGCGCGGCTGTACTTCGCGTCCGCCGGCGGACTGCGCGGGGTGCCCGTGCTCGACACGGAGATCAAGAACCTCGACACGGTGGTCAAGCTGCTCCTCAAGGGACCGCCGCCCGCCGAACAGGCCGCCGGCCTCACCTCCTTCCTCCAGCTGCCCGGTTTCTCGGTGACCGGAACGGGCGCCCACATCACGGTGCACATCTACGACATCTATCCGGAGACGGGACGTGACCAGGGCACGGGGCAGCTGGTCTGCACGCTGGCGCGTACCCAGTCCGTACTCCGGCCGAAGGTCAGGACCAACGACGTCGACGTCGTCCTGCGGCCGTCCGAGGGCACCGTGCTGGGCCCCTACCGGTGTGCGGAGTTCCTCAACGGCTGAGGTACGCGGCCGGGTTCGCAAGCCGTGATCGCACTCGACGGGCACAACGGGGCGAGTGCGACGGACCGCCGCCGCGCGTCCGCGTCCGCCGCGCGGCGGCGGTGATCTGCGCGGCGGGCAACGGTCCGAAGAGCGCGCGCCGCCCGGCTGATCGACCGCGCTCGGGCCCCGTCCGCCTCCCGGACGCGTACGGGAAGCGCACCCCTTCGCTCCGCGGCCGGACCGGAACGGGTCAGATGCGGGTGGCCTCACGCAGTGCCTCGGCGCGGTCGGTGCGCTCCCAGGTGAAGTCGGGGATCTCGGTGCCGAAGTGGCCGTAGGCGGCGGTCCGGGCGTAGATGGGACGGAGCAGGTCGAGGTCGCGGATGATGGCGGCCGGGCGCAGGTCGAAGACCTCGCCGATGGCCTTCTCGATCGCGGCCTGGGGAACGGTGGCGGTACCAAAGGTCTCCACGAGGAGCCCGACGGGCTCGGCCTTGCCGATGGCGTACGCGACCTGGACCTCGCAGCGTGCGGCGAGACCTGCGGCAACGACGTTCTTGGCGACCCACCGCATCGCGTAGGCGGCGGAGCGGTCGACCTTGGAGGGATCCTTGCCGGAGAAGGCGCCGCCACCGTGGCGGGACATTCCGCCGTACGTATCGATGATGATCTTGCGGCCGGTCAGGCCCGCGTCGCCCATCGGGCCGCCGATCTCGAAGCGGCCAGTCGGGTTCACCAGCAGCCGGTAGCCCTCGGTGTCCAGCTTGATGCCGTCCTCGGCCAGCCGGGCCAGCACCGGTGCGACGACGTGCTCCCGGATGTCCGGGGCCAGCATCGCGTCCAGGCTGATGTCCCTGGCGTGCTGGGAGGAGACAACAACCGTGTCCAGGCGTACCGGGACGCTGCCCAGGTACTCGATGGTGACCTGTGTCTTGCCGTCCGGGCGCAGATAGGGGACGGTCCGGTCCTTGCGGACCTCGGTGAGCCTGCGGGCAAGGCAGTGCGCGAGGTGGATCGGCAGCGGCATCAGCGCAGGCGTCTCGTCCGACGCGTAGCCGAACATCAGGCCCTGGTCGCCCGCGCCCTGCCGGCCCAACGCGTCGTCATCGCCCTCCACCCGCTCCTCGTACGCCCTGTCGACGCCCTGGGCGATGTCCGGGGACTGCGCGCCGATGGATACCGATACACCGCACGAGGCGCCGTCGAAGCCCTTGGACGACGAGTCGTAGCCGATCTCCACGATCTTGTCCCGGACGAGCCGGGCCACCGGCACGTCCGCCGTCGTGGTGACCTCGCCGGCCACGTGCACCTGGCCGGTGGTGATCAGCGTCTCGACGGCGACCCGGGCGGCAGGGTCCTGTTTCAGCAGCGCGTCGAGGATCGTGTCACTGATCTGGTCGGCGATCTTGTCCGGATGCCCTTCGGTCACGGACTCCGAGGTGAACAGACGACGGGACACAACTCTCCCTGGGGCCGGATCAGGCCGTGGCCTGACAGCGGAGGGGCGACAGCCCGATCGGGCGCGCCCCGCGGTTCAGCGCGAGGATTCGAGGTCGGTGCACAGGGCCGCGGGCACGCCGATCGCGACGGCGACGACCACGCCCTTCTTGTGCGTCACGGACACACTGATATCGGTGATGCCACGGTCGCGGGCGTGCCGGAGCGCCGGACCGCGGAGGTGGACCTGGGGAGCCCCGCCCTCCGTGCGCAGGATGGCCACCTGCCGCGGGGTCACCCCCGCCCCCACACCGGTACCGATGACCTTCAGCACCGCCTCCTTGCCCGCGAAGCGGCCGGTGAGGAACTCGTGGGCCCGCTCGGCGCCGAAGGAGGCGGCGGTCCGGAGCTCCTCGGGGGCGTACGTGTAGTCACGGAACCACGGACGGGTGAGCAGAGCCGCGAGCTCGTCCTCGTGCGTGACGTCGACACCGATCCACACTGTGTGCTCACCCTGCTCTCCGCGGTGTCCCGCTAGTTGAGAAACGTCCCCTTGAGTACGCCCTGGAAGACGGCGAGCCGCTGGATGTGGCCGGTCCCCTCCATGAACTCGAAGGCCCGGGCGTCCCGGTACAGCTTGTTGAACAGCGGATCCTCCAGGAGCGCGCCGGGGCCCATCAGTTCCGCGGCCACCAGGGTGCAGTGCTCGGCAAGCTCCGCCGCCCGTGTCTTGACCCCGGCAATGTGATCGGCACGCACTCGGCCGGCGTCGATGGCCGCGGCCACCTCGTAGTTCTGGAAGCGGACGGCGGCGAGCCGGTCCTCCATGTCCTCCAGCCGCGACCGGGCACCGCCCCTCAGAGCGGGGCGCTGCTCGTGCACGTGCTCCAGCACCGCGCGGCACAGTCCCACAATGGTTCCGGCCAGCACCGGACGGAATCGCTGGAGCGTGCGGATGGCGCCGACCAGCCCGCGCCGGCTCGGCCTGAGGCTCTCGTAGCCGAGAATCTGCTCACGTTCCACGCGTACGCCGTCGAGCCTGATGGCGGAGATGCGCGCTCCGCGCATGCCCACGGTCGGGATCGGCTCGGCGTGGAATCCGGGAGCGTCCGTGTCCACGAGGACCGCCTCGATGCCCAGCGGCCCGGGTGCCCGGCGGCAGAACACGACGCCCAGTTGGGCGTACGCGGCATTGCCCACATACCGCTTCTCACCGGAGAGCCGGAAGCCGTCCCCCTCGGGGACGAGCGTCGTCTCCAGTTCGGTCGCGGCCGAGCCCTTGGCCGGTTCGGTGAGCCCGAAGAACGTCCAGACGGGGTCAGGACCGGCCATGCGCTCGTAGTACGCGTGGCGCTGTTTGTCGTCCCCCAGGGAGCCCACCGCGACCCCCGACATCAGCGGGCCGGGGCACGCGAGCATGAATCCCGCGTCGCCGTAGCTCAACTCCTCGATGGTGACCGTGTGTTCCAGGCAGGAGCTCATGTCGTAGGTGTACGGGCCGATGCGCAGTGGTGAGTCCAGGTACTCCACCGGAATGGTGCAGCCGCGCATGATGTCCACGGCGGGCAGTCCCAGCCGGCGTTTGATCGCCTCCGGGTCGCGGTCGATCTCCAGCCCGATGTCCCGTAGTTGCCTGCCGGCCTCCCGTACATAGGAGCGCAGCGCGTGGATCCGCTCGCCGGTGGGCTCAGTCATCTCCGGCCTCCGATCCCCGCTGCTGCGGGTGCAGGTAGGTATGGCCCAGAACCTCGGCCAGGTACAGGACGGTCCCCGGTCCCCCGGCCACGAAGCCACTCGCGCCGTGCAGCCTGAGCGCCGTCCGGCCCGCGTCCACCAGATCCACGTGGATGCGCCGGCGTCGTCGCGGAGTGCTCAGGGGAAGCCTCCGCAGGTTGTCCGATTCCGAGAGAACCAGGGCCACATCGGCCACAGCGCCCTGGACGAGCTGCCGGTTCAGCAGGCTGGCGCCCTCCGAGACCCGCTCGCCGAGCCGGGCGACCGCGCTGTTCAGTACCTGCCGTACACACTCCAGGTGCAGCCGGATCAACGCGTCGGCGAACTCCTCCTGCTGTCGGACCACAGCCGGTGTTCCGCCGCGTTGCGCCATAAGCGCCCCCAGACTGCCGGCCACCTCGGTGCCGTTGGTCACCAGCGCCGGAGAGCTGACGGCCCAGCCACCGAGGGAGACCACCGGACCGCCCGGGGACACCCTGTCGTGGCAGGCGTCGAGCTCGGCGGCGAAGCCCCGCAGTGTGAGGTCCGGGGATGTCGTCGTGTCGGTGTTCACCGGCGTCACCTCCCCCGCCCCGCGGGCTCCGGGCAGGTGCCGTAGTCGTCCGACCTCAGCACGGCCAGGTGGCTGTCCCCGGAACGCGGGTCGGTGTCGCACAGCACGACCGTCGTGTACTCCTGCTGCCAGGAGCGCCAGTGCCGCGCGAGCGCCAGCCACACGCTGGTGCAGTACGTGCCGCCGCTTGCCTGGTAGCGGTGGCGGACGTCGGCGAGCGCGGCCGTGTCGAGCCACGGTCCGGCCACCAGCAAAGTGCCGTCGGGCTCCTTGCCCACCACCTCCCCGATCCGGTCGGCCACCGATTCCTCGGCGGGGACCGTCTCGACGCCGGCCACCCGGAGTCCGCCCTCCTGGCCGAACCGGAGCATGACCCCGGAGTCGACCAGGTGATGGTCGTGGACCAGCGGCATCCGGGTGGGCAGGGTGGTCTGCTCCAGGACGGCCAGGACTGCCTCGCGGGCCCGGCCGGCGCGCTGGAAGACGCAGATGACGCGCAGTGCCGTGAACGGCGCGGCCAAGCCCTGCTGATGGATACCGAAATTCGTCGAACCGCCGCCGAGTCGCCGGTCGAGGTAGGGCGAGATCGCGGTGAAGGGTGTGACATCCGGCAGCGCCTGCGTCACGATCACCAGGTCCGGCGCACTGCCGCCGATGTCACCGGTGGCTACGAGCCGGTCGATCAGGTCCCGGTGGCTGACGTTCGGCCCGGCGCGCAGCAGATCCTCGTCCACTTCAAGGCCGAACGGCTCAACCAGGTCACGGTAGTAGGAAAGAGTGGACGGATCGCCGTCATGGGGCCTGCTCGGCGGGGATACCACGGCGCAGGCGGCACGCAAGGTGGGCATCGTCGTCGCTCACCCCTCGCCGGCGGTCTGTTCGGTCTGGGACAGGACGTAGTCGGTGAGCGTTCCGACCGACTTGAAGTCGTCCATGTCCAGGTCCTCGGGGTCCACCGAGATGTCCGTCGCGTCCTCCAGTTCCATCAGCAGTTCCAGGACGGACGTGGAGTCCAGATGCAGGTCCTCGAAGAGGCGTACCTCCTCGGTGAGGCCGGTAACGGGGCGCTCCAGTACCGCGCTGAGGGACTTCTCCACCGCCGAGATCACGCTGCCGCGTTCCATTGCCAGTTCGCTCCTGAGTCAGTCGAAGTCGATGAGGCGCTGCTTGGCCAGCAGTTCCTCCTTGCGGTCCCGCTCCCGCACCAGGTGCGCGGTCCCGTTGTGAACGAGCACCTCGGCCGGGAAGCCGTGGCTGAGGAACAGGCCGGGGGACGCGGTCGGTCCGTACGCTCCCGAACGCTCCACCCCCAGCAGATCGCCGGCCTTGACCGGGGGCAGGGCGACCTTCTTGCCAATGACGTCGTTGGGTGTGCACAGCGGCCCGGTGACGGTGTACGTGCCGGCCGGCTCGTCGTCGTACCGGCTCAGGGAGCGGATCGGGAAGTTGCGCTTGACGAAGCTTCCGACGCCGACCGCCGCCATGTGGTGGTTGGTGCCGCCGTCGGCGACCACGAACCGCTCGCCCATCGACTCCTTGACGTACAGCGCCCGCACCACGTACGTACCGCACATCGCGGTCAGGTAGCGGCCGAGTTCGTTGATCAGCCGGCAACCCGGGTGCGCCGCCGCGAACGGCCCGACCACCTCGTTGATCCCGTCGATCGTGGCCTGAAGGTCCAGGTCCTTCTCGTTGTCGAAATAGGCGACACCGAACCCGCCGCCGAAGTCGACGGTCTCCAAGGTGATGTCGAGGGCCTTCGCGAGTTCCTCGGCCAGCGCGAGGATCTGACGGGTGTTGTGCGCCAGGTCCTCGGCGTTGAGGAAGCGGGTGCCCATGTAGGCGTGGAAGCCGCGCACCCGCACCCGGTGCAGGCGGTCGAAGAAGTCACGGGAGGAGCGCAGCAGGTCCGCGTCGATGCCGAACTGGCGTGGCTTGCCGCCCATCGCCAGACCCGACCCCTTGGTGTGGAAGTCCGGGTTGACGCGGAGCAGCACCGCGACCTCGTCGCGGTCCGCGGCTGCGGCGATCTCCTCGATCTCCGCGACCTCGTCCAACGACTCGCACACGATGGCGTACAGACCGGCAGCGACGCACGCCTCCAGCTCGGCACGGGTCTTTCCCGGTCCCAGGAAGATGACGTTCTCGGGTGCGATGCCCGCCTGCTTCACGGTCATCAGCTCCACCATGGAGGAGATCTCCGCGCCGGCACCGAGTGAGCCGAGGCGGGAGGTGACGCTGACGTTCGGGTTGGCCTTCAGGGAGAAGAACACGTCCACAGCCGGGTTCAGCTGCTCGCGCAGCGACTGGTAGACGGATCGCAGCACCTCCCCGTCGTACACGAACACAGGGGTTCCGAACTCCTCGGCGATCTGCGAGACCGGCACCCCCTGCACATGGAGTTCCGTGCTGCTCGGGGCATCCTTCGGGCTGCTCATGACTTCCTTTCCGTGGGGGCGAGCCGGCCGAGCGCGCCGGCCACCTTCCGGTCGAGTGCCGCGAGTTCCTCACGCCGCTCGGCGAAGAGCAGCGTGTAGAGCCGGCCGTCGAACGGGACGGAGGCGCCACTCTGCGCGTTGACGGTGCCGAAGGAGGTGATGACCACTCCGGAGCCATCGGACGGTGGTTCGGCCAAGGGGCCGAGCGCCCCGGCCAGCTCGTCGAAGGAGACGGGTGCGGTGAGCCGCAGCGGGTAGTGCCTGGCCAGGGCCGCGCCCTCGGGGGCCATGAACCGTTCGGCCACCCGTCCCTGGTAACTGGACATGTTGAGCCGCGCGTTGATCTCCAGGACCGGGTAGAGCAGATCGTCGGCGGCCACCAGGGCGTCCACACCCACGATGCCGAAGAACCCGTCCTTGTGGAGCCGGGCGCCCAGCGCCTCTGCGGCCTCGGTCAGCGTCTCGTGCTGGGCCGGGGTCAGGCCGGCGGGCATGACGTGGCCGAGGTGCACTCCGCCCGAGGTCAGTGCCTCCTTGACGAAGTCGAGCCCGACCCGGCCGGAACGGTCGATGGTGAACTGGTAGTTGAGGTCGAAGCGTTTGGGCAGGAACCTCTCCACCACCACATGTATCGCCTCGTCGCCGGTGCTGCGCGCCCGGCGCTCGACCATGCGCATCAGCCGGTCGGCCTTCCTCCGGCTGTCGAGCACGAGCAGGCCCTTGCCGGATACTCCGTACGCGTCCTTGACGATCACCGGTTCGCCGTTGTCCAGCGTCCGGTCGAGCGCCTGGCGCAGCTGCGGGACCGTCTCACAGCAGAATCCGGGGATCTCGCGCAGCCCCAGATCCGCGGCCAGCCGACGGCTGTAGATCTTGCTGTTGACCCGCTCGCAGGTGGCCGGGTCCGGTACCGCGGCGCGGAGCCGCGTCTCCTCGGAGATCTGCTGTTCCAGGACCGAGTTGCCCATGGGCATGAGGTACGCGCCCTCACGCGCGAGCAGGCGCAGCCGGTCCAGCAGCTCCGGTGAGTCCAGTACGGCCCGGCTGGTGCCCCCCGCGCCGGCGGGGGCCCGCGTGACCAGCTCGGCGGGCGCGCCCAGGCCCGTCCGCTCGACGTATCGGCGGTAGCCGCCGTCCAGCGGCCGGTCCAGCAGGAGGTAGTCGGACGGCTCGGCCAGCAGGACGCCCAGCTCCTCCATACGCTGCACGGTCGCGCTGGTGGCCGACACACGCGCCGCCGGCAGACCGGTGTAGTCGTGCGCCCACTGGTTCTCCACCTCGAAGTTGCAGAGCCATACGAACCGGGCGTCGCGGTCGCCGGTGAGCGCTTCCTTGAGATCCGCCGTGTAGGCGGGCTCGTTCATCGCACTCACCGCTTCCGATGAGTGATCACCATGGCGCCGAAGGTGGCTCCCAGACCGACGGAGACCAGGACGTAGTTGCGGCCGTCCATGAGCCGGTCGCCGTCCCGCAGGGTGGTGTAGTTGACGAAGACATCCGAGGCGTAGCAGTGGCTGTAGCGCTCTATGTTCTCCAGGAAGAACCGGTCGGGGTCGGCGCCCATGTCCTTGATCGTCTGTCGCCAGGAGACCATGTTCACGTTGTGCGGGATGACGAGGTCGATGTCGTCGAAGGCCAGCCCCGCCTCCTCCGTCGCCTGCAGAATGACCTCGCCCAGCACCGTGCTGTAGGACTGCCCGAAGCCCCGGGTCTCGTCCTTGGTCATCTCCAGACCGGCCGCGTACTCCCCGAGCGTGCGGGTCACATAGGAGCGGACCTCGTCCCCCCGGCCGCCCACGGTCACCAGGCAGGCGGCCGCGGCGTCGGCCATGATGGCGCTGTTGGGGATCAGCTGCACCTTGGGTGAGTAGGCCCGCTCTCCGGTCACCATCAGTGCGTGGGTGCCCTCCGGTGCCTCCGCCCGCAGCAGTTCGCCCGCCAGGTCGATGGCTCCCAGACTGCTGACGCACGCCTGCTGGGTGAGCGCGAACGCTTCGGCGTCATGCAGCCCCAGATCGTCACGGATCACCTGGGCGGCGTCGATGTGCGCAGGGGTGAGGGTCTGCATGGTGTGGGCGTAGATGACGTACGAGATCCGGTGCCCTTCCGGAAGTGACTTCAAGGCCTGCCGTGCGGCGGGAAGGACCAGGTCGAACAGGCCCATGTCCGGGTCGAAGCGGAGCCGGTCCAGGCCGTATATCTTCCGGAAGACGCCCACTTCGGCCCGTCTGAGACCGAGGCTGCCGGCGAGTTCGTCGATCTTCACGCTTCGTTCGGGGAGGAACGACTCGATCCTCTCCAGTGTGGTCGCGCCAAGCATCTGCTCTCCTCTCAGTGGCCCGCGAACTCCGCACGGACCAGCCAGCTGCGCGACGCACCCCTGCGGTCGCGGGGCTGCACCTCGTACGGCCACCGGCCCTGCCCCGCGCCGGGCTCGCCGGGCTCCTTCAGCTCCCGCACCTTCCAGCCCGAACCGGCCAGGAATTCCTCCGGCTCGTCCGTGCCGAACAGCCACGGCGTGCCGTCGTCGCGCAGGCCGTTGAGGAAGGACCGGGAGAAGGGGCTCCGCAGCAGGGCCTTGCTGACGAAGTCGACGGCCAGCCAACTGCCCGCTGCCGAGGCGGATCCCAGGACGTTGAGCAGCTCGGACGCCTGCTCCTGGGTGAGGAAGAACATCAGTCCCTCCGCGACCCACAGGGTGGGCTGTTCGCGGTCGAATCCCGCCTCGTACAGCGCGGGCAGCCACTGTCCGGCCAGGTCGGCGGCGACCTGGTGCCGCTCGGTCGCCGGCTGCGCGTCCAGCTTGGCGAGACGACGTCCCTTCTCCCTGACCAGGGCCTCGTGATCGACCTCGTAGACCTTCGCACCGGAGGGCCAGGAGAGCCGGAAGGCCCGGGTGTCCATGCCGGCGGCGATGATGACGATCTGCCGGATGCCGCTGTCACGCAGGATCGCGTCGATGCTGTCGTCCAGGTACTTCGTGCGGATGGCGATGAAGGGCAGCAGGCCGCCCCCTCCGTACTTCTCCAGCAGTTCGAAGCCACGCGGGGCCGCCAGCTCACGTGCGAACGGGTCGTCGAACATCGCCTCTTCGCCGAGTTCGGACTCGACCGCCCTGGCCGCGGCCGTCCACTGGGCCGTGTACGAGACAGCTTCCATCGTGCTTATCCCTTCGGGGAGTTCAGGCCGGAACGAAGAACGCCTTCTCGATTGCTGAGAGCGTCTGGAAGTCCTGGATGTCAATGTTGTCGAAGTCGATTTCGATGCCGCTCGCGCCCTCGATGGCATAGACCAGCTCCACGAAGGAGAGCGAGTCCACGAGCCTGTTCTCGATGAGGTTCTCATCGGGTGTGATGGAATCCCGTTCCGGGTGCCGTTCCAGGATCCACGTGCGTACTTCGTCGATACCTGCCGAAGCCATGTCCACTCCTCAACCGTTGTCGGCGGATGTCAGTCCATCAGCGTCCGTACCAGGCGCATCGGCGCAGAAGGCAATCGCCACCGCGCATGGTTCGTCGTGCGTGATGCTCACTTGGATGTCTCTGAAGCCGGCATTGCGTGCCAATTGGGCTGCGCGGCCACTGAGCCGTACGACCGGCCACCCGCCGTCGGCCTTCAGGATTTCAATTCCGAGCCAGGGAAGGGTCTGCCCCCGAGCACGGAACAACTTGAATACCGCCTCCTTGGCGGCCAGCCGTCCTGCAATTCCGGCGATATCCGGTGCGCCCGCCG
The DNA here is from genome assembly GCF_055568375.1 of Streptomyces sp. NPDC026062. Classification (NCBI taxonomy): domain Bacteria; kingdom Bacillati; phylum Actinomycetota; class Actinomycetes; order Kitasatosporales; family Streptomycetaceae; genus Streptomyces; species Streptomyces sp. NPDC026062. The sequence continues at coordinate 251,121 of NZ_JBVHOQ010000006.1, read as the reverse complement.
CCCAGGAAAGTCTCAGCTCATCCTCCGAGAGAACCCGGGCCAGCGCCGTCCCCTGCTCGCGCTCAGCCATATCGCGGACGCGGACGAACGGGACCAGGTCGATTCCGACTCGTCCGTTCATCACGTCAGAGGTCCTGGCGGACGGCCGCCCGGACCACCTTCAGAGCCTGCCGGGCGTCACCGCCGTGCATATCGAGAAGAACGGACAGCCACCGCTCCAGACCGAAGGCCACGCAGCTGGTGAACGCGTATGCGCGATCCTTCCCGAGACGGATGTCGCACCGCTCGCCGAAGAAATTGCGGTGTGTGTTCACCGACGCGATCGCCAGGCCCCCTGCGGCCTGGAACTCGAACTTGACGGGGCTGATCTTCGCCATGAGAGCGCGGCCGCCGTCATCCTCGAAGAACGGATCGGACGCGACCACCTTCTCCAACCCCAGGTCCAACGCCTCGGCGAATGCCGTGATGCGTTGCGTGAAGTCCGCGATGACCTGCTGGGTGTGCTCGTACGTGCCCAGCGCGACGATTTCCCGCATCTGGAAGCTCAGCAGCCGGCGCAGTCCGTCGTAGCGCTCCTCGTTCCGGAAACAACGGTTCACCAGGGTCACCAGGGTCTGATCGGACACCTGGCTCTTCTCGTAGTACAGATACGCGCCGTAGCAGGTCGCGTGCGGCAGTCCCAGGCGAGGTTCCCGCAGTTCGGAGGTGGCGAACCGACCGTCGGCGGGCTTGCCCGCACCGCTGCTCAGATCAAGTCCGGTCGCGACCAGGGCCAGCTGCGGGAAGTTCGTGTAGACGTCGAACTTCTCCAGGTGGGGGACCGGGTAGAGGGGCGGCGGGAGGATCTCGCGGGCACCGGCGGAGAGTCCCCAGCCGCTGAAGATCCGATCGAGTTCCCTGAGAAGATCGGTCTGGTCGGGGTCGAGGATGACAAGCCCCTGGGACAGGTCAACGGCCTGATCGGTTTCGGTCATCGGACGATTCCCGTCCTCTCCAGAAATTTCGACGTCTTGCGGAATATGCTCTTTTCGAACTCCGGTCGCGTCGGAGAGGCCAGCAGCTCCCGGCGGAGATCCAATGGCTTCTCGATGCCCGCATCGCGGTAGACCTGCGGGTTGTAGAGCGACTCGAAGCTGTAGCTCATGTACCGCTTGACATAGGCGGAGATATCCCGCAGTTCCTCTTCGGAGGAGGTGCGCTTCACTTCCTCGAACAGAACCGAGACCAGTTCGCGGCCGAAGGCGATGTGCCTGGACTCGTCCTGGTGGTGAATTCGATTGATCGCCCGAATGGTCTCATGCAGTCGATCGTCCAGCGCCATCCTGGAATTGAAATGGTCGACCAGCTCCTCAAATATGAGGATCCGGACGAAAACCAGCAGGCTCTCGACGCCGGAACGCGGGATCTCGCCGACAGCCCCGGAAGGCTGACGGTATATCCTGCCGTACCGCAGGCAGAACTCGGCGAAGAACCACATGTGTTCGTTCTCCTCACCGATGAAGTGGTGGAAGAACTCGGAGGGCGTCTCGAAGCCCGTGGTGTGTATGCGCTTGGTGACCTCGATCAGGAGCTCTCGGATACCGTGCACGTTCAGACTGTAGAAGTTGATGCTCTCGTAGCGCGACAGCGCGTGGAGCTGTTCCTCGGTGAGCCGTGCAGCGGCATCCGTCCCATACGTCGTGGTGAGCTCCGGGCTCATCCACCACATGTTCTCCGGCAGACTTTCAGGCCATTCGAAGAGTTTGTACGGGTTGTAGTAGTCATCTATAGCCTTGGTGGTCAGACGGTCCAGGATACCGAGAAAACGGTCATCCTGATCAATTAATTTGCTGACCATGCTCGCACACCCTCCAATTTATGTCGGACTACCGGTGCAGTGGGCGCCGACTTTCACGGACACCGCCCCTTCGGGCACTGAGACAACCGTAATGAGAGGCGTCCGGAAGTGGCAACGGCCGAAAGCGGCTTGGCCACTCCCGGCCACCGGAATTACCTGCCTGCACGGGAGACATGCGGGAACCGGTGGACACAGAGGAACGGCCTGTCCGGGCTCCGCAGCGGAGCCCGGACAGGCCGTTCCTTCGAGGGACCGCTCAGCCGGCCCGGCCCACTTGCAGGCTGGGTTCGCGCACACCGGCGAGGCCGGCGCAGGCCGCCGCCACCCCGGCCTGGAACCGGCTCTCGGCGTTGAGTTCGTCCATGATGCCGGAGATGTGCCTGCGGAAGGTACGCGATGACATGCCGATGCGGCGGGCGACCACATCGTCCTTCAGACCGGTGCTGAGCAGGTCCAGGATGGTGGCCTTGACGTCGTCCAGCGTCTCCCCGTAGGAGACCGCGTCGGCCTCGAAGGCGGCCCCCGACTGCCATGCGTACTCGTAGACCCGGCGGAGCAGGGACACGACCGCCGGCTCGTAGACGATCGTGACCAGCGGGGCGTCCTCACCGACGGCGTTCTCGGACAGAAATGCCGCAGCGCCCACGATGACGAGATTCTCGAAAACGTGGCTGGACGTACGGATACGGGCGCCGGTCCGGGCGGCCCTGCGCAGGCCGGCTCGGGCGGACGCGCTGGTGCGAGCGGTGTGCGGGCACAGGATCCGCGTGCGCGCGTCGCCGGGCAGCGCATCCGGCCCCAGAGGCTCGTCCTTCTGGGGGCTGCCCGGGCCGAACGACCACATGGCGAGGACCTCGTCAGCGGGATTTCGAGCGGCGTCCGCCATCCGCAGCCTCACCTCCCGGGGGTCCAGACAGCGCACCACCACCTCCTGCCGCGGCTGGGAGCGTTGCAGCGTGCTGAATATGTCGGCGAAGCCTCGCAACTGGTCGTGAATTCCTTGCAGTTCACGCCGTTTGTCGTTGATGAACTCTTCCAGCGGCATGACCAGTTCGACGTGGGCCGCGTCCGGACTCACCGCGCGGTATCTTCCCGTCACCTCGCAGTGCTTGACGAGGCGCAGACCGCGCAGCGCGCTCATCGTCCGCTCGACCTGGGCGGTCGGAACGCCCAGGGCGGTCGCCACTTCGGCCGACGTGACGGGTCCGCTCGCGAAGGTCTCCTCGTAGACCCGGATCGCCAGTTCGTCCTGCCTGCGCACGGGAGACAGGTCGGCCATCTCGTCCCCGGGCGTGGCCGCGGTCGGGTCCGTCCACGACTCCATGGCCTTGTCCAGCACGTCCTTCACCGTAAACCGCCGTCCTGTGGCCCAGCGGATCCGACGATGAGGCCCTTGCTGAGGGCCTCGACAACCTGGTTCAGCTCCGTGTTGAGAAAGAAGTGGCCACCGGAGAAGCCGAGGACCGTCAACTCCTGGGAGGTGTGGCTCCCCCAGGCCGCGGCTGCTGTCGCGTCGACGTACGGGTCCGCGTCCGACAGCAGGAACGTGACAGGACAGTCCACCCGGGCGTCCGGTGGAGCGAGGTATCCGGAATTCGCCCGGTAGTCGTTGCGGACCACCGCCAGGATCGATTCCCTGTACTTGGGCTTGTCGAGGAGTTTGACCGGGATGCCGCCCAACGTCCGCAACTCTTCGATGATCTCCTCGTCGTCCTGCGGCACGTTCACACCGAGCCCGTCCGAGGGCGAACGGCGGCCGGAGACGAACAGCCGCACGGGGGGCTTGCCCGCGGCCTCCAACCGCCGGGTCAGCTCGAAGGCGACAACGGATCCCATGCTGTGGCCGAAGACCGCGAAAGGCCGGTCGCAGCAAGGCAGCAGTTCGGCGGCGATCCGGTCGGCCAGGCTGCCGATGTCGGTGAAGCCCTGGAGTTCCGGGCCACCTCGCCGACCCGGGTACTGGACGGACAGCGCTTCGATATCGTGGTCCGGCAGGGCTCTGGCCAGTGGGCCGAAGGCGCTCGCGGACGCCCCGGCATGAGGGCAACAGACCAGTCGCATCCTGGCCTGCGGGGCGGGCCGGGGGAACTGGATCCAGGTCGCGGTGTCCTGGGCGGCTTGCTTGTCCATCGAGTCGTCTGTCCCATCCGTCGCAGCGAACAACATGGAGGTCAACTTGTTCTGATGGTTGAGCAGTTGGGTGATCACCCGCGGCAACTGACCACCATCGGGATCACGCTCCCCCAACGACCCTCGGCCACGTCAGTTGTCGATGGGTCAGCTTAGCTGGCGCCGATTTCTTGTCAACGGAGCTGCCTGGGGGCACGGTTGACATCAACATGACCAACCAGTGACCGAACGGAACAGATGCGGAATATATATGGCTGAAAACACACAGCACTCCTGTACGGGCAAGCTCGCGACCAGGCTGAACCACCTGTTCGCCACGGTGCATCCGCGAGATCGTGGCCCATACAGCAACGAGGAAGTGGCCCGAGCAATCCGCGAGCAAGGGGGGGACATCTCCAAGGCGTACCTCGCCTATCTGCGCAACGGGACGCGCAGCAACCCGACAATGCTTCACCTGCAGTCGCTCGCCAACTTTTTCGGCGTGAAACCCGCTTACTTTTTCGACGACGAGGTCGCGGAGGAGGTGGATTCCATGCTGCTGCGGCTGGTTGCACTACGGGAGGCCGGCATCCAGTTGAGCGAGTGGGAGGCACTGCGCGACGCGGGGATCACCAGAATTGCCGCGCGAGCCAATGGACTCTCCCCGAAGGGACTGGTGGCGGCGGCCGAAATTCTTGATCAGCTGCGTGCGCTTGAGGGTCTTCCGCTGGAGAGAGAAGTCAACGACAGTTGATGCCATGAGGTCCGCTCGGCGACGGTAATCAGCGGATGCCCCGAACCTCACAGGCAAACAACCAGTCAGTGACGGAGATCGACAGGGAGTGGCATGCGGATTCAGTACCGGCGGCTACGCCGCCGCTGCGAGGCCATACTGAGCACCTTGCGACTGGAGCCGCCGTTCTCCCTGGATGAGCTCTGTACTCATCTGAGCGCTCTGCGGGGGCGTCCGCTTCATCTGCTTTCGCTGCCGCGCGGGGCGGCAGCCGCGGGGGTGTGCGGACTGTGGCTCGCCACCGGCACGGACGACTACGTCTTCTTCGAACGGCAGACAAGCCGCCCCCACCAGGAACACATCATCCTGCACGAGCTCGGCCACATGCTGTTCGACCACCCGACGCTCGACCTGCCTGGCGTCGCGACGTCGTCCGGACAGCTCGGAGAATTGGATCTGGGCCTCGCGCAGCGCCTCCTGGCGCGTACCGACTACACCACCCGGCAGGAGCAGGAAGCCGAGATGCTGGCCAGTGTGCTGCGGACTGTCGCGGTCCGGCCGGAGCATTCACGGCCTGCCAAATCCGCGGGTGAATGGGAAGCGGCGCTAGGGCTGTCGCGTGTCACATGACGTGCGAGTGGCCGGTTTATGGTTCGAAAACACCGGCATGTTGGCCATGTGGCTCTCTCTGCTGTTTCGGGCACCCTCGGCCATTCGGTCACCGCAGCAGCGCGGCTTCTGGATCGCTGTCGGAGCAGCCGCCATCACCATGACGCTGAAGCTCCGTCCCCTGGTCGAGACAATGGCGCGCGACTTCCATTCCTACCAGGCGTATGCACTGGCCACTCACCTGTGCGGAGTCCTGTCCGCCGTCATCATCATGGACTTCGTCCTCGTCACGGCGGGCTGGCCGCAGCGGGACTGGCTTCATCTCGGTTCCGGCTTGGCCATCGTCTGCCTGGTAATTCTCGGTACGCAGTGGAAGCCGGGCCTGAACGTCCATGAATCGGCCAGTCGCGGAGGCTATGCCTTCTGGCTGATCGTGATCGGTATACATCTGGCCGGGAACGTTCTCTGCATAGCCGTGTGCCGACGGCACTGGTACGGGGGCGGAAAATCGCCGATCAGGACAGCCATGGGCCTGTTCGGGCTGGGCAGCTGCCTGGCGGCGCTTTTCTGGGTGGGCAATCTGGTCCAGCTGATCTCAGACATTTCATGGGTGGTTTTTCCTCTTCCGTTCATCAGCGGCATGCTCTGCCTTTGCAGAGCGGCCGTCGTCGCCGCACCGGCATTTCCCGCCATCCGGCACGCGCACCGGTGCGCGACGGACTTCTGGCGTCTGTGGCGGCTCTGGCAGGACCTCGTGTCCGCGGTGCCCTGGGTCGCTCTCGCGCCGCCTCGGCGGCGCCTGCTGGAACTGCTGCTGCCGCGCGGCTCCTGGGGCCTGCTGGTGTACCGCCAGGTCATCGAGATCCGCGACGCCATCCTGGTGCTGCGCGAATACGCTTCGCTCGATCCGCCGTGCCCCTACCCCGACCCGACGACGGCCCCCGATGTGACCGCCGCGCACGCGGTGGAGATGGCACGCTGGCTGGCAGCGGCCTGCCACGCCAAGAACCGGGGCCACAGCCCGCGAACGCGGGATGTGGGGCTGTCCACGCTGGGTGGCCACGATCTCGTCCACGAGACCGCCTTCCTCATCCAGGTCGCCGACGCCTACTCCCGCCGTGCACCGGGCGGCGACGACCGCCCGGTGCACGGACCCTACGCGGGGATCGAGTGATCCTCGCCCGCGCGGCGCGGAGTCACTTCACGGCCGGAGACGTCCCCAGACCGCCGGCCGTCGGCTTCGCCACCGCACCGTTCGCCTGCGCCTCCGCCTGGCTCTCCGACCGGCCGGACAGCCAAGCCAGCAAGGCCGCGGCGAGGACGAAGACCACGGCGATCGGCAGCAGTGAAAGGGCACTTCCGAACGAGGTGAGGCCGATCGCACCGATCACGCTGGACAGGGAGATCGCCAGGTACATGACGGCCGCGTTGAGCGAGACACCGAGCGTTTCGGCTCCTGGCTGGGAGAGCGCCATGACGCGGTGCTGCTGAGGGGCGGTCACCGACCATGAGCCCACACCACTGAGCGCCACCACGACGATCGCCGCGGCGAACGACTCCCGGCTCGGCAGCATGGCGACGAACACCACGGCCAGACCAAGGGTGGCGCAGATGACCACGTTCCGCGGCCCGTGCCGGTCGGCCAGGCGTCCGGCCATCAGGTTTCCCGCAGTACCGGCCAGTCCGAACACCAGCAGCAACAGCGCCACACGGCCGCCCGAGTCACCGGTGGCCGGCGAGAAGACCGAGCTGATGTACGTATACGGCAGGTAGATCCCGATGAAGGCCAGCAGTGTGACGATGAGGACACGCGCCACCTTGCGGTCGGTCAGCGGCGAGAGCCGCTGGCGCAGGCCCACCTTGGCGCCCAGCCTGATGTCCGGCAGCCGCAGCGCGATCACCGGCGCGATCACGACAGCCAGCGCCGTGACGAACCACATGGTCGCCTTCCACCCGAACTCGTTCCCGATGGCGGTGCCCAGCGGCGCACCGAGAGCGAGCGAGGACGTCAGGCCGGCGGTCACGATCGCGATCGCCCGGCCGCGCCGCTCGCCACCGGCGATGGCGGCGGCGGTGGCCCCCGCGTTGGGCGTGAACATCGCCGCTCCCGCCGCGGCCACCACCCGGGACACCAGGACCAGGGCGTAGCCGGGGGCGAGCGCGGTGACGATGTTGCCCACCGCGAAGATGCCGAGCGCCGTGACCAGCACGCTGCGCCGGGACCACTTGCCGGTGAGGGCGGCAAGGAGGGGCGACAGCAGCGCGTAGGCGATCGAGAAGACACTGACCAGCTGACCGGCGGCGGCCGTGTCGACGTCGAGCGAACTGCTGATCTCGGGGAGCAGGCCGGCGATCACGAAGGCGTCGGTTCCCACGACGAAAGTGCCCAGGGCCAGAACCATCGCATGAGAACGCCAGCGCTCGCCTTGTGCGGTTTGCGCAGTGTCGGTCATCGGGCACTCCAGATCCGATAGCTATCGTCTGTTACGATGCACATCGTAGCTTAGGTCGATCGTCATCGTATCTGTCGATGCTAATCGAACCTATGGGCGGCTCGGCGGAGAGATTCGATGTGTATCGTCAGAGTCGATCACCACGGAGGTTGCGATGCGCGATACGAACGACACCTGGCTACCGGAACCCGATCTCGACGAGGTCGGCATCGGTACAGTCCTCCAGGCCCTGGCCGATCCCGTACGACTGCAGATCGTCCAGCTGCTCGACGCCGCGAGCGAGGGTTCGTGCACCACTCTCGACGTCCCCGTCAAGCGTTCGACCGTCTCCCACCACTTGCGCACGCTGCGTGAGAGCGGAGTGGTGGCGACCCGGCTGGTGGGCAACTCCCGGCTCAGCCGACTGCGCAAGGACGAACTCGAACGCCGTTTCCCCGGCTTGCTGACGTCGATCCTGACCGCCTCCGCACCAGCGGAGCTGCGACAGCACGCCGGATGATCCGCTGGGGGCACGTCCCCGTCCGAGCACCGGGGGGACAGCCGCCCACGAGCCCACAGGAGGTCGAATGGGCCGCTACGCCCACCTGGCTTACACCGAATCGGTGCGCCGAGTCCAGAGCGAGCAGGGAAGCGCGGCGACAGCCGATCGCAGGCTCATGGAGGGAGACGCCCCGGAACTCCTGACGGCCGACGAGGCCGCCTTCATCGTGGCCCGCGACGGCTTCTACCTCGCCAGCGTCAGCGAGACCGGCTGGCCCTACGTCCAGTTCAAGGGAGGCGCACCCGGCTTCCTCCACGTCCTGGACGAGCGGACGATCGGCTACGCCGACGTACGCGGCAACCGCCAGTACATCAGCACGGGGAACGTCCGCGCCGACGGTCGCGTGGCGCTGTTCTTCATGGACTACCCCCAGCAGCGCCGACTGAAGATCTTCGGCAGGGCATCCGTCCGGCCGCTGCACGACGACCCGGCCCTCAGCGAGCGCCTTTCCGCCGCGCGCACCCCCGGCCAGGTGGAACGCTTGGTACTCATCCGCGTCGAGGGTTTCAACTGGAACTGCCCCCAGCACATCACCCCCCGCTACGCGGAAGCCGAACTCAAGCCCGCGCTCGACCCGTTACGTGCCCGGCTCGCCACCCTGGAGGAGGAGAACCGCCGCCTGAGGTCCCGGCTCGGCAACCACGCCTGACCTCGGCTCCCGCACCGAGGAACACGGCCTGCCGACGTCCGAATTCCTCGCCCTCCTCGGACTCCGCGACACATCGGTGCGACCGCGTACTCATGGTGCCGACCCGGCAATCCACATGACCACGCCGCCCAGGGCCGAGGGCCCCTCCCGAGCGGTTGCCCCACAAGGGCCGTGCCACAACGTGCCGGCAGAGGCGGCGGGCAGCGCTCGGGCCGGACGCCGGGGCGGCGAGAGGCCTGGCGTGCGGAGCCGACGGAACCGGGTAACGTCTTTGTCATGTTCTTCCAGACGCCGATTCACGAGTGAGCGCGTGACGGGCCCCTGCTGACGTCCGCCGACGTCCCTCGACGCCGCAGCGCCCGTCCCCATCGATGAATCCGTAGATCACTCCACATCCCTCCGGGAGAACCCATGACCGTGAGCAAGAACATCAACAACCCCGTGGGCATGGGCGGCGGCCAACGCAAGAGGCTGTCCCGCGCCGAACGGCAGAACAACGGTCCGCACCGCAATCTCGACCGCCAGGGTGCCGCCGACCGGAAGGCGGAGCTGGTGCGCAAGATGCGCGAGAAGGCAGCCGCGGCCGGAGACGCACCTGAGGCCACGGCCGAGCCCGCGCCGAAGGCCGCGGCCGAGCCCGCCGCGCAGACGGACGGCGACGCCACCGCGCAGAGCTGACGCACCGCGGCCACAGGGCCGACACCGCACAGGGCAGGGCTTTCGGCCGCCCTGTCAGCGGCCGTCGGCGTACGAGGCGCTGACCAGGCCGTGCGGGTACGCGGTGACGACCAGTTGCACACGGTCACGCAGGCCCAACTCGCCGATGGCCTGCGGAATATGTTTCCTCACCGCCAGAAGGCTGATCACCAGTGCGGCGGCGCTCTCGTCATGGGACAGCCCTTCCGTCACCAGCCCGACCACCTCGCTCTCACGCGCCGTCAGCGCGTGCAGGGTGGCGGTGGGCCGGGGGCGGTGCGCGAAGCGTTCGATGACGCACCGGGTGACGCCCGGTGACAGCAGGGAGTCGCCCGCCGCCACGACCTCGACGGCGCGGCGCAGTTGGGCCGGTTCCAGCTCCTTGGTGAGGAACCCGCTCGCGCGTCAGCCGCAGCAGGACGGCTTGCCGTACCGCCTCCGCTCCCGAGGCTGCCTCGCCGACAACGGGCCAGGGTCTTGGCCCGGCCGAGCAGGCTGCGGAAACCCGCCCACCACCGGCGACCCGTAGGGCCGCGGCCGCAACCCCTGCCGCGACCGCCAGCAGGCCGACGGTCGTCAGCCGGCCGTGCGGCAGATTGACGTACCGGCTCACTGTCTCGGCCCATGGGTCGTACGCCCGGTTGAACGCATCGGATATCGCGAAGGTGAAGACAGCGGCGACGAGGCAGGCGGAGCGAATATCTTGGTCATGGAGCCGGAGAGCAGGGCGGGCGCCCACACACAGGCAGTGGCCCGGCACCGGAATGGGCACACCCCAAAACCGGCCACCTCGGCAATGGGTGCACCCCGGGCATTCCGGAACTCCTGCGGTGGTCCATGCCACGGGCCTAGGCTGCGGCTGCAGGACACCGACCCAGGGAGCCCGGCATGGACCCGATCACGGCAGCGGCGCTCACAGCAATGGCCGGCAGTGTCGGCGGCGACGCCGGCCGCCAGGCGTGGCAGGGACTCACCGCGCTGGTGAGGCGTCCGTTCCGGCGGGGCTCGGCGGAGGATGCGGGCCCGGAGGGGCTGCCCGGCGTCAGCTCGGGCGAGGTGGAGGTCGCGGAACTGGAGAACGATCCGTCCGACCCGCTGCGGGCCCAGGCGCTGGCGACGGCTCTCGGCGTGCGCGCGGCCCTGGACGCGCAGTTCCGCGCACTGCTCGACGAGTGGTGGCAGGAAGCCCGGAGCAGTTCGAGCAGCGAGGTGCACAACAGCATCAGCGGCGGGACCCAGACCGGCCCTGTCCTGCAAGGCCGTGACTTCACGAGTCCCACCTTCAACATGACTGAGGACAGGGACCGCTGATGGCCGGGCTGCCTTCTGGCGGCCTGACCCCGCTGTCTCACGTCGACCGCGGGTGACCTGACCCCTCGCAGCGTGTCCACCGCGTCCCGCCTGTCCGCCTGTCCGGCAGTCCGGCAGTCCGGCAGTCCGGCAGTCCGGCAGTCCGGCAGTCCGGCAGCAGTACGGGCGATGAGGGGTGCCGACCACGCCGAACCTTCTCCGCCGCCCTCGCCCACAGCCCTTCGAGCTGCCCCGCAGCACGGTGCAAGGTTCTCGCAAGGCTCTGTCGAGCCTTCCGTCTCCCCTGCCGGGCATCCCGTCGACAGAAGCAGTCCGTGGCACTCGGATGGAATCCACCAAGGGGGACGCCATGTCGGCGTTGAACACGACGGGATCGAATACGACAGAACCGAGCAGGACGGGACCGACGAGTACAGCCGGGCCGAGCACAACGGGTCAGACGAGCACGACGGAACCCAGCCCGCCCAACCCGAGCACGCCCACCCCGATCACAACCTCCGCAAGCCGGTTCGAGACAAACACCACCGTGGGAGAAGGCGTTACCGAGTCACGACAGTGGCTGACCCTGGTGGGGCGCAAAAAGGTGCTCGCGGTGATCCACACAGTCACGTACGGGAAACGGCTGATCGACATCCTTTCCCTGCTGGAAGCCGACTTCCGGCTCCAGGTCGTCTTCACGGCGCCACCGCACGCCTTCGGTGACGACGTGCCCGCCTTCCTCTCCAGGCTGGGGAGTGTGGTGCTGCCGTGGGACCAGGCGACCCGCATGAGCTTCGACCTCGCCCTCGCCGCCGGACCACGCGGCGTGGAGTACATCGACGCGCCGCTGATCACACTGCCGCACGGGGCCAACTACCTGAAGAGGGTCGTCGAGGGAGCGAACACGGGCGTGGCAGGGCTGCGCAGGCAGGATCTGCTGCCCGGTGGACGGCTACCGGCCGCCGTGGGCGTGCCTCACCACGCCGAGCTGCGCGAACTGTCCCGCAGCTGCCCGGAAGTGCTTCCCCTGACGCATGTGATCGGTGATCCCGTACATGACCGGATCACCACCAGTCTGCCGCTGCGCGCCGCGTACCGCCGGGCACTCGGGGTTTCCGAGGGACAGAAGCTCGTTGTCGCCGTTTCGACCTGGGGAGCCCAGTCGTCCTTCGGCCGGTTCGACGCCCTGCTGCCCCGACTGATCAACGAGCTGCCGACGGCGCGCTACCGTACGGCGTTGCTCGTGCACCCCAATGTGTGGGCCGGGCACGGGGCCTACCAGGTCAGGTCGTGGCTGGCGCGGTGCGATCAACGGGGAATCGGGATCGTGCCGCCCGAAGCGGACTGGCGCAGCATCCTGATCGCAGCGGACTGGATCATCGGTGATCACGGCTCGGTCACTCTCTACGGGACGCTCACCGGGGCACCCATCCTGCTGGCCGCCTCGCCGGAGCGGGAGATCAATCCCTCGTCGCCGGCCGCGACTCTGGCCGCCCACGCGCCGACCCTGTCTCCCACTCATCCACTGGTAGACCAACTCGACTATGTGGCAAGGGAATACCGTCACGAGGAGTATGCCCCGATCAGGTCGCGCATCACTTCGGAGCCCGGCCGGTTCAACCGGAACATGCGCAGGCTGATGTACCAGGTCCTGGGGGTGGGACAACCCGCGCACGAGCCGGTGACCGTCCCGCTGCCGGAGCCGAGGCCGCTCGGCGCATGGGTACTGGGACGCGGGGAGGTGTCCGCGTGATGCGCTTTGTCGTGGTCGAGGCGAGTCCCTTTCCGCATGTGCTGCAAGCCCGCCGCCTCGGTGCGTCGTTCAGCGTGCGGCTGAGCCCGCCGGGCCGCGTCCACGGCGCATCGGTCATCGATGAGCACCTTGTCGTGGACGTGGACGCCTGCCAGGACGGCGCCCTGCTCGACTGCGCGGATGTGCTCCAGGGGAGCCGGGTGCACTCGGCCGCCGGCGCACTGCACCGGTTGGCCGGTCTCACTTCGGCCCACCCTGCCTGCGGCATCGCCGCGGTGCCCCTGACCGGCGCCGAAGGCGCGAGCGGGTGGGCCCTGGCCCGCGGCTCGGACCGGGCTGCCGTTCTCGTGACGTACGTCCCCAGCACACAGGATCAGGCCTTTGCGGAGCAGTCGTTGCTGCCGTCGTGCGTGCATGCCTGGCTGGTGGCGGGGCGCTCGCTGCGGGAATGGCCGTACGCCTGCGAGGCATCGGCCGACTGATTCGCACACGCCCCGTCACACACCGGGGGCAGTCCGGCCGTCCCGGCCCGCCCCCTGACGGGTCACCCGTCCCCGCCGAGCCGACGTGCGTCGGCGGGGCTCGTGGTCTCGAACAGGGCGAGGGCCCGTGCGAGAAGATCCTCCGCGACCGCCTCGTCACCGTGCTCCGCGGCGCTCTCACCCAGCATCTCCAGGGTGCGCGCCTGCCAGAAGGCGGCTCCGGACCCGGTGAACACCGCCAGAGCCCCGCTCATCCTCGCCATGCCCTCCTCGTACGCCCCCCCGAGCACACTGGCACGCCCCAGGAAGACGAGGGCTCGCGCGGCGTCGTGGGGATCGTTCACCGCGACCAGCGCGGCATGGGCCCGGGTGAAGCAGTCGATCGCCTCGTCCGGGGCTCCCTCCGCGAGTGCGATCTCCCCGAGGGTGGTACGGGCGAGGGCCACGCCTCGCGGGTATCCGCAGCCTTCCCACACCGAGATCGCCCGGTTCAGGTACGTGATCGCGTCGGCATGCCTCCCGGCCTCGCGATGGCACGCGCCGAGGCCCATCAGCGCCTGGCCCTCATCCCGTATGTCACCGGCATCGCGCGCGGCCCGGAGGGAATCCCGATACCAGGTGGCCGCCTCCTCGGCGCGGCCGGCGGCCCCCAGGCCGATGGCCCCCGAGTTGAGCATCTGGCGCTCGGCCGTCCTGTTCCCGGCCTGTCTGGCAGCCTCCAGGCCGATCCCGTGGGCCTCGATCCACTCGGCGTAGTGGCGCAGTCGCAGGAAGAGGGGCCACAGGGCGTCCACAAGCATCCAGCTCGTGTCGTACCAGCCCTTGTCGGCTGCGAGCCTTACGGCATCCATGAGCTGCGCGCGACGGGAGTCGAGCCATGTGAGCGCCTCGACGTCCTCGGTGAACGGCAGCGGGAGTTCCGATGGGTGGACATAGCTCCTGGGGAGTGTGAACTGCACCGGTGTCAGAAGCTCCTGCGCTGCGGTGGCGGTGGAAAGGGACCAGTCGCAGAACCGCCGCAGCACCTCCTCGCGGGCTGCGCTGGTGTCGTCGTCCATGGCGCGGTCGCGCGCGTGGATCCGTAAGAGGTCATGGAAGCGGCAGCTCTCGGGCCCGACGTCCTCGACGAGATTCGCCTCGACCAGCTCGTCCAGCCGGCGCTCCGCCCATTCCAGCGACTCACCGCAGGATGCGGCGGCGGTCATCGCGTCGAAGGTCCGCACCGGCAGCAGACCGAGCGTCCTGTACAGACGCGCGGTATCACTGCTCAGTACGGCGTACGACGCGTCCAGGGCCTTGCGCACCGATGTCTCCCCCTCCACTTCGAGTGCGGCCAGCCGGCCGCCGCCCGCGTCCCGTGCGAGGGCGTCAGCAAGCGCCCCGACCGATTGTCTGGGGCGTGTCGCGAGCCGGGCGGACGCCAGGCAGACCGCGAGCGGAAGACCTGCGCAGAGGGCCACCAGGCGGTGGACCGACGGGAGTTCGCCAGCTACCCGGTCCTCACCGATCGCACGGGTGAGCAGTTCGACACCGGCGGCCGGGCCGAGCACATCGAGCTGGTGGAAGCCCGCTCCCTGCATCCGCAGGCCAGTCAGTTTGCGACGGCTGGTGACGACCACGAGGCCGCCCGGCCCGCTGAGCAGCAACGGCCGGATCTGGGCCGCCGTGAACGAGTTGTCGAGCATGATCGCGATCCTCCGGTCGGCGGTGAGGGACCGCCACAGGGAGGCCAGCTCGGCCGCGTCCGTCGGTGGCGGCCCGGCCCCGAGTGCCCGGAGGAACTGGGCAAGGATCTCCGCAGGCCTCATCGGCTCGCCCGCCGAGTCCCCGCGCAGGTCTGCGTACAACTGCCCGTCGGGAAAATCGGCGCTCACCGAACGCAGCCATTTGGACACCAAGGTCGTCTTGCCGATTCCGGCCGGACCGCTGACGACGATCAGTGTCGTTCCCGCGGCACGCAGATCGTCCAGCGAGGCCAGATCATCGTCTCGATTGGTGAAGTTCGTTGGAACGGGGAGCAGTTGGCGTGGCGGAGCAGGTCTGTCGGGTGCCGTCGGCGCGGAGTGGACATGAATACCTCCATGCACCTCACGGGCCTGGACGGTGGGACCGTACAGCCGTGCCTCGCCACTGATCTCATTTCTGTGAGGCCATTGCGAGCCCGCACTCGAATCACTCATCCATCTACCCCCGGAGATCGATTGGCAATTGCCCGGACTCATTCGCGTTCTACCCCGGTGCGACTTGGAATGACCATCGGGAAGAGAGCGGATCGAGCCAAGTATGGGGACGCCGCATGGTGGAATTCACGGTGCGATGTCATGCTCGTGGTCCATCCGACGGACCAGCGGGGTGCTGGTGCAGATCCAGATTCTCGGACCGGTGGGGCTGTGGCTGAACGGGCACTGGCTGGAGCTCGGATCGGACAAGGAACGGGTTTTACTGGCCGCGCTCGCGCTGGAGGCGGGCCGCCCGGTCTCCATCAGCGCGCTGATGGAGAGGCTCTGGGACGGCGACCCTCCCGAACGCGCCCGCGCGAACACGCACACCTACATCTCACGCATTCGCGGGCGACTGCGGCCTCCGGGTACGGAGCCTGCCGCACCCGGTCCCGCCGGTGCGAGTCCTGAAGCGCCCGGACCCGCCGGTACAGGCCCTGAGGCACCCACCATCGTCGGGAGGGCGCACACCTACACCTTGCGGGCCGGGCGTGACTGCGTGGACCGGCAGCGGTTCCAGCACCTTGTCGACGAGGCGTTCACCACGGACAGCGATGCGCGGGCGGTGGAGCTGCTCGCCCGTGCCGAGGACATGTGGCAGGGCGAAGCGCTGGCGGGCCTGCCCGGCCTCTGGGCGGCGGGCGTGCGTCGGACACTCGCGGAATCCCGGCTGAACGCCGGTATCTCACGCATCGCAGCGGAACTGAGGCTGGGGCGCTTCGCCGAACAGGTCGGGCGGCTCATCGCGTTGATCGAGCAGTATCCCGGCGACGAGACCCTGATCGGGCAATTGATGCTCGCGTACTACGGCAGCGGTCGTTACGCGGACGCGCTCCGGGTCCACCAGCAGGCCCGGCAGTCGCTCATGGCCGAGTACGGAGCAGTCCCCGGCGCCGAGCTGAACGCGGTCCACCAGGGCGTGCTGGCCCGGATACCGGCACACGAACTGGCGCACGGGGGCGGCGCTGAGCGAACACCCGCACCCCTCGGGACCGTTGCCACTCCGGCCATGCCCTCGCCGGAGGCACCGAAGCCCGCCGGGCTCCCGCCCGGTGTACCGCCACGCCGTAACCTGCCCCAGCAGCCCTCACTCGTCGGACGCCGTTCGGAGTTACAGGCCCTGACCTCGATGATCGCCGAGCAGAGCGGGCGCGGCGGGCCGGTCGTCACCGTGGAGGCCGTCAGTGGCATGGCAGGCGTGGGGAAGACCGCCTTGGCCGTCGCCACGGCCCACATGCTCGCCGAGAAGTACCCGGACGGGCAGCTCTACATTGACCTGCGAGGGCATTCACCTACCCAGGAACCGCTGGGAGCGGGGGCGGCTCTGGCAACGCTGCTGAGGCTGCTCGGTGCGCCGGCCTTCTCCATTCCGGCGGAGCTGGAAGGGCGCACCGCCCTCTGGCGGACCATGCTGGCAGAGCGCCGCGTGGTCATCGTCCTGGACGACGCGACCGGACCGGAACAGGTCGAGCCGCTGCTGCCGAGCGGATCACCGTCCCTGACGATCATCGCCAGCCGTCGCCATCTGACCGGGATACCGCAGGCGCTTTCGGTCCCGCTCGACGCCCTGCCGGAAGAGGACGCCATCTCGCTCTTCCGCTGCTTCGCGGGGGAGGAACGTACCAGCGACAGCGCGGAGATCGCGCGGATCGTGGGTCTGTGCGGATATCTCCCCCTCGCAATCGAGCTGGTGGCACACCGGTTCCGGTCCCGTACATCCTGGACGCTGACGGTCCTCGCCGAGCGCCTTGCCCGAAGTCCCCAACGGCTGAAGGAGATTCATAGCGCGGATCAGGAACAGGAGATGGCGCGGGCCTTCGCTCTCTCCTACCGGACTCTCACCGCACAGCAGCGGACCGCGTTCCGCCGCCTCGGGCTGCATCCAGGATCCGAGTTCACCGCCGAGGCCGCGGCCGCCCTGCTGGGCCTGCCGCAGGACACGACGGAGCGCCTGCTCGAAGGGCTGCTCGCGTGCCATCTGCTGGGCGAGCCCGTACCGGACCGCTATCGCTACCACGATCTGCTGCGTGAGTACGCCTACGGCCTGTCCCTCTCCGAGGACAGCGAGCGGGAACGCCGGCAGGCTGTCTGCCGCCTGGTGGACTTCTACGTCACGACAGCCGGCCTCGCCGATCGGACGGCGTACCCCCGACGCCTACGGACGCAGTCACCGGCGCCGCTACCGTCGACGCCTGACCTTCCGCTGCCGGACGCCGCCGCCGCACGGTCCTGGCTGGCGTCTGAACGCGGCAATCTGCTGGTCGTCGAAGACCACGCCCGACGCAACGGATCCCCCGGACCGGCCGCCCGGCTCGCCTGCGCCCTGGCAGGGTTCCTGCAGTCGGAGTGCTACTGGCAGGACGCCAGGAGGCTCTTGCGCCACGCCGTCGACCACTGGGACCGGACGAACGACAACGCGCCGGCGCTCTGCCGGGCCCTGATCGACCTGTGCGCGGCGGACGCGAGCATCGGGAACTACTCGCAGGCCGCGGCGGCGGGGGCGCGCGCCCTGGGACTCGCGCGTGAGCTGGACGACGGACCTGCCGAGGCTGCTGCGCTACGCGTCCTCGGCACACTGAACTGGCATCTCGGCGAGAATCGCAAGGCGCTCGTCCTGCTTCAGAAGTCTTTCGCCATCACGGCACTGTCGGGCGACATCTGGGACAAAGCGCGCAGCCGAAACAACATTGCGGTGACCTTGTTGTTCATCGGGGAACGCGACCGGGCACTCACACATTTCCACAACGCCCTCGATGAATTCCGGCTGGCAGGTGACGAGATCGCCTCTGCCCAGACGCTCAACAACATCGGAGAATTGCAGATGCAAGCGGGCAGGCTCGCGTCGGCCCGCCACTCCTTCAAGGAATCCCTACGCCTGCTGGAATCAGGCGGAAGCCGGTACGACCGTGCGACCGTACGCAGAAATCTCGCGGAATCCCTCATGGAGTCCGGCGAGTCGGCAGCAGCCCTCTCCATATTCAGCGAGACCCTTTCCGAATTCCGGGCACTCGGCGACCGGAAGAGTCAGGCGGAGACCCTGGTCGGAATCGGCGAGACGCACTGGCGGCTGGGGACGGTCGAGGAATCCGGCCGATATCTCCTCGAAGCCCTGGAGATCGCACAGACCATAGGAGCCGCCCACCACGAGGTCCAGGCCCTGCGCCGCCTCGGACGCGCGGACTTCACCGAAGGCCGCCTGACTGCGGCGACGGACCGACTGCGAGCAGCAGTGGCCCTCGCCATGCGGACGCACGACGTCGACGAGGAAACCGCCGCACGGACGCTGCTGGCGGAGGTGCGGCTCGCGGCGGGTGACGCCGATGAAGCACGGACGGAATTGCATCGGTCATTCGAATTGGTTCGACACCGGGACCACGCCGATGCGCGCAAAATCGGTCGCCGAATGATCGAAATTGATCATGAACGTAATAATCGGCCGCCCAATCGACCCGTCACGCGCGACGAATAGAACCGAATATCCAACTGGCATATTCATTTCGGAATGACGTTCGATCGTCTGATAGGTTCTTCCTGTCTCTGCAGATCAATGCGGGAAGGAACCCCTTGCACGTGCGCACAATCCTGGCGGTCACCACAATCGCCTGCTTGGTCGCCCTGGCGACAGGAACGATGACAGGCGTCGCAACGGCAGCTCAGGTGAACGACCAGAAGGACGGCTGCATCATGATATGGGCCCCGTCCGCGGCGGGTATGTCGTAGCACCCCGGCAACACCGGAGCATACGGACGGGTCAGTAGCAGACCCGCCACATAGACAACTGGCGGGTCCGCGCCGCTACTTGCCATGCAGGATGGTGAGCAGCGGCAGGTGCAGGCCCTCGGCGCCGGCCGCCGTGCCGTGAGTTGAGGGCTTCACCGCGGTTCGGAGAGAGTGCAGGCTCAGCGCTGGTAGGTGCTGCCCAGGTGCTCCTGGAGCCGCGCGTGGCGGAACTGGTAGACCGCGCCTTCCCGGCGCAGAACGCCTCGCGCGTAGGCGTCCCGCAGGAACGCGTCCAGGTCGCTCGGCAGCCGCCCCGCCAGGGGGAGCCAGATCCGGGCCAGCACCACCGAGCGCCCCCAGGCGGTCATGGTGCCGACGCCGAGGGCGACCGCGGAGCCGGATACGAGTCCGACCAGGGCCCCGGAGAGGAAGCTGTACGTCGCGAGCCCGTACAGGGCCCCGTATCCGATTCCGACCACCAGCCCGACGGTGGTGATCTGTTTGAGCACCGTGGCCCGGTTCGTGTCCAGCAGGTCCGACGGGGAGTCGAGATCCTTCCTCGGGATGACCGTCTCGAACCCGGCCCCGAGAGCGGCGACGAGGCCCAGCACGAGCCCCAGGCCGGTCGCGGTCACGAGCGCCAGTCCCGCGAACGGCACGACCAGGGGCCAGGGGACGCCCATCAAGAGGTTGAAGGCGCTTCCGCCCACGGCCCATACGACCCCGAAGAGCAGACCGCCGACGAGTCCGCCCCTTGTTCTGGGAAGGAAGTTCTTCCGGAGTCTTGCCTTCGTCTCCGTGTCCCTCCAGCTGTACATCCTGATCTCCAGGCGCGACGGTTCGAATATCGGGCCGCCGGCCTTCATCTTCGTGACGAACCCGTGCATGAGCCCGAACGTCAGCCCCATCGCACCGCCGTTCGTCAGGCCGGTGACGGCTGCCACCAGGATGCCGTTCAGGGGTCCGTAGCCGAGTGCGGTCTCGGCTCCGTACACGAGCCCTGCCAGGAGGCCGCAGGCGATACCGATCGTGACGCCGACCCGCAGTGTGACCCAGCGCAGCTTCATCGCGGTGCCCAGCCGCCACCACTCGATGTCGGAGGTCTCCAGCTTCGTCAGATGCACGGCAAGGTAGCCGAGCCATTTCCGGGCACGCTCGACATCCCAGCGAGGGTCCTCCCCCCGCCCCTTCGCCTCTCTTGCGGGCTTGTTGGGGAGATGGCGCTTGTAGGCGGTGCGGACGAAGAAGTCCAGGAGATGCTTCTCAAGGGCTTCCTGGCTGCCGAACTTCGCACGGTCCAGCAGGTCCGACGGATCATGATCGGGCAGCTTCCACTCATAGGCGAAGCGGGCGAGTGTGGTCATCAGAGGGGTGGCCAGCA
This sequence comes from Streptomyces sp. NPDC026062, assembly GCF_055568375.1. NCBI lineage: Bacteria > Bacillati > Actinomycetota > Actinomycetes > Kitasatosporales > Streptomycetaceae > Streptomyces > Streptomyces sp. NPDC026062. Next base: position 230,649 of record NZ_JBVHOQ010000006.1, on the reverse strand, counting down.
CGGTGGCGAGATCGTGACTGGCCCGGGTCTGGGGGTGGTGGCTCAACTCAGCCAGTACGTACGGCCACCCGACGCCGTCGGCCACGTCCGTCCCGGCGGCCGGACGCGTACCGGTGGCCTCGTACAGATAGCGGAGGGAGTCGCCCAGGTCGAGGTCGTCCAGTTCGATGGCAGCTGCGGAGGGCCTGATGTTGCTCCCGCGCCTCACGGCTTCGATCGCTTCGTAGCGGCTGGTGACCACCAGCGACATGGCGCTGCTGTTGAACTGAGTGACCGCGTCTCCGCGCATGTCGTCATCGGCGGCGATCTCGTCGAAGCCGTCAAGAATCGGCAGTACGTAGTTACCGGATTCCACCAACTCGGCGGCCCATGTCTTGTCTTCGGGCCCCGGACCGGGTGCTGCGAGAAAGGAATAGTCTCTCTCCAACCGACCGATCAACCAGTCGCGGAGATCGCTGATGCCGGGATTCCATGATCCAAGACTGAAGATCACCGGAACCGGTCCCTCTCCGTCAAGAGAGCGTTTCTCCAGGAGGGACTTCGCGAATTGCAGGGCAAGGACACTCTTCCCCGCCCCTGCCCGCCCCAGCACCATCAGCCAGCGGGAATCCTTCTTGGCCTTGTTCAGTGGATCGGCCAGGTCAGTCAGAGGAAATCCTGCTGTCCCGCTCGGAGTTGCGACGCTTGCATTCCCGTTGCCGCGCTCGCCCCAGATCACAGGCCGCCAGTGAACGGGCAGAGAGTCCCGATCCTTCAGCCGCAGCTGTTCCACTTCACGCGTGAGGCGCGACAGGACACTGGTCGTGAGTTGCCCGGCCATTTTCGCCAGTGGATCCTCTGCGGCCGGGCGAGGTCCGATCACGATTCGCTGGACCGCTTCGGCCAGCGCACCCGCAGCAGAGACCCCTCCGTCATAGAGGTTGATGAGAATGTTGACAGCCTCGTCGCCGCTACTGTTGATTCCTGTGCTGTCGCCCTCGACCAGGATCGACGGCCGATCAGGGCTGGGCATGGCGCGGGCCGTGTCCTTCGGGCCCGTCGCGAGACTCGCCGCGCATGTAGTTCCTCGCGTTGCTCCCCGTGGAGATGATCCCCTGGTTGTTCCCGCCGACCGCCACGCTGCCTGGCCCGCTGGCCGACACGGACGGGCGCGCGGGCAGCATCGCTGCCAACTCCGGAGCCATGGACGGGTCTTCCTCCAGAGCCATTCTGATCTGCATACGCAGCACACTCACGGCTTCCGGGTCCTCTGACCTCCGGGCCATGATGGCCACGGCATTCCTGACCGGCTCGGCGTCGGCGTCACGACGCAGGATGCGGCCGAGCAGCCGTTGCCCCAGCCGTACCGTCGCGCCGGCCGTCTCGTCGACCACCTGGTCCTCGATCCGGGCCAGCACACCGACGCCGTACGCACCCACCGCCGCTTGTACGGCGGGCACGACCTGGCCGAGCAGAGCGTCGATATCAGTCAACAGATCTCGTCCCCTCATTCGCACGCGTCCGTGTATTCCTGACGCAGGGACACATCAGCTTATTGCACAGGGCAGTTGGTTCTCAAGGTTTCAACAGGAAGGTACCGCTCCGGGTTGATTCGGGCAGCGGCATCTGCCCATGGCGTGATATCAACGGTGCCCCGGAGTACACCCCGCACGATGCGCATCGATACGCGTCTGTGCGGGCCTCCGAATGCCGTCATTCATGCCGGCGATCGCAAGGAACCGAGGGCCGCCCGTGTCGCGTCTTCCCAGAGACGGTACGGGCACGCTGAACGAAATCGTCCGGGCGCCGCAGACCAGGTGCCGAAGCTCATGACCTGAGCAGCATGTCCGCCCTCGGAAAATGCGAATCGTCCTGCAATCGAATGCCCGAACAGTGGTCGGAGTCGGACTCATGAGTATCAGGTGCAGCAGGTCAGGGATGGGGATCCTCCAAGGAGCCTTAACCGTGTCGGTCGTGGCAGCCGGGTTGGCGGGCGTCGCCGGGGCCGGAACAGCATCCGCTCAGCAGCTTTCGCGCACATTCGGCTACACGTGCACGCCGTTCGCGGCCGGCACCCATTCCTTCACGGTGAAGATCACCACGGCCCTTCCGGACCAGGTGCTGGTCGGACGGCCGGGCAGGACCCTGACCGTCCAGGCGGTGGCGACGGCGGAGGCGAGCGTCACGAAGTGGCTGGCCGACCAAGGCATGTCGGCCGTCAGCGGCACAGTGGACGCATCAGCCCATGTGGACGCGCCGCAGCAGAAGTTGGACATCGCTGCCCCGTTCACCATGGCCAGGACCACCGCGCCGGCGTCCGGGTCCTTCAAGATCAAGGCAAGCGCGCAAGTGACCACGCCCACGTTCGACCACCCGGGCAGGGCGACGGTCACGACAGGCGACATCGCCCTCCGTATCCGCGCGGAGAACGCGACGGGCTCCGTGTGGCTCCAGGCAGACACGACGTGCGGCCTGAACCCGGGCCAGAGCAACATCGTGACGTCCTTCGACATCACGCAAGCGGGTTCGAAGCCCTCCCCCGCTCCGAAGCCCCCCGCCACCCCGAAGCCGCCGGCCGGACCGGTGGGCTCCACCACCCCGGTGCACACCGACGGACCGGCGGCGTCCACCGCCCCGAAGCACGACACCGGTACCGTCGCCCCCGCCGCTCCCGGCCGGGCGAAGGAGCCCGTGGCCGCCGGCGCCCCGAAACCGGCGGTGCCGAAAGGCGCCGGGCCCGCGACGGAACCCGTGACCGGGCCCGGGGCGCCGCGTGCCGAGTCGTCCGGCGCGGCCGAGGACAACCCGGCTCTCGCGAAGCCGGGTTCGGCCGAGCCGACGAGCGTCGGCGCCCCTCCGGCCGCCGGCCATGAGCGCAGGGACCTCCTCCTGCTGGGCGTGGGCGTACTCCTCGCGTGCGCAGCCGCCTTCCTCCTGGGTACGCGGCTGAAGAACCGCCGAGCCGACAGTGACGACGGAGGGAGGCAACAGCCCCTCGACCCGAAGCCGGGCCTGCCCGCCGAGGGCGTCCCGGGCGGAGGGCCCGGCATCGGCCACCGTATGAGGGCGAGTGTCGCCTCGCGTCGGCCTCGTGGGCATGTCCACGGGGAAACGCCACACGGCAGCGCGGGCAAGGGTGTCGCGGAGAACGGCAATCTCCTGCTGGGGCGCCATGCGGCGAAGCAGTCCGGCCACCGGGCGTCCGGCACACCGGCGGGCGACGTCGCGGAGCTGAGCAGCCGGCTCCCGGATCTGCTGGAGGCCGAGGAGGCAAACGTCACGGCCCCCGAGGAGTCCGGCGCCGCCCCCGCCCGACGGGCATAGCGAACGGGCACGGTCCGGACCGAGGGCTCGACAGGGAGGGCCCTGTTGTCCTCTCCACGGTCGGCGCAGGTCAGCCGGTGCCGGCCAGAACATGTCGATACAGACCGGCACAGACCGGAACAGGTGGCTGTCACACCCGAAGGGCGGTGTGGCAGCCGCTGTCGGTTCCGGGCACGCACATCCGTCCTGGCCCCGTTCGCCGCATGCCTCCCCGGGCGGGCATGCGCCCAGCCCGAGCGAGGTCCGACAGGGCCGAATGCCACAGAGAAACGTTTCTCCATCCCTCGTGCGGGCGACGCGTGGCCTACTCCGCAGAGGGCACGGGCAGCGTTGGCCCTGATCTCCGTACGCCGTGCACCCACGGATCTCCGTACGTCCACGAGAAGGTGAACACCCCCATGCGTCTCCGCTCCACCCTGGCCGCATCGGCCGGCGCCGCCGTACTGATCCTCGCCACGTCCGGCTCCGCCGTGGCCGCCAACGGCCAGTTCCGCTACACGTACCTGACCTCCGACGGCTACGAGGCCGTCGGCTTCATGAATGACCCCGAGAGCGGTCAGTGCATCAACATCCAGGGGCCGGGATCCGAGCCGGGTACCGCCGCCTACGCACCCAAGAACCGGACCGACGCGGCGGCGACGGTCTTCCTCGAAGCGGACTGCGAGGGCGGCGCCTACTACACCCTGCGTCCGGGAGGCGGCGCCTCGGACCGGCTGCTTGTGCGCTCGGTCGTCTTCTCCTGACCCGGCCACGGAACCACGTAACGCCCGGCATCGCAGCCGGCATCACACCCGACGGACGTAGCACCACCACTGGACGTATCCGCAGCTCAGGAGCCGTGGAGCGACCCACGTGAGGGAAAGCCCCCAGCCCCATGGCCGGGGGCTTTCCCTCTGCCTGGACCACGCCGGCGCGCAGCACCGCCACCGCACCGCTTCCGTACGTCGCCGGCCCGGAGTGAAACACTTCCCGGCGGTCACCGCATCTAGAAGGGTGTAAGTGAGAAGGAGTGGCGGTTGAAGCAGTCCAAGGAAGGTGCTTTCCGTGAGTTCGCGGAGGCCCGCATGGGCCATCTGTTCCGTTCGGCGTGTCTGCTGACCGGTGGGGACACGCATCTTGCCGAGGATCTCGTGCAGGAGACGCTCGGCAAGATGTACACGGTCTGGGGGCGCGTCTCACGGGTCGGAAACCCGGCGGCGTACGCGCAGACCGTGCTTGTCCGCTGCTATCTCGGGCACCGGCGGCGCAGATCGGCGGGAGAACGGCCGAGCGGCGAGCTGCCGGACCGGGCCGGGGAGTCGGCGGAGGACGCGTCGTTGAGGATGACGTTGCTCGACGCGTTGCGTGGCCTGCCGCCCAAGGACCGGGCGGTGATCGTGCTGCGTTACTGGGAGGACCGGTCGGTCACGGAGACCGCGGAAGCACTGCATGTCAGCTCGGCGGCGGTACGCACCCGGAGCACCCGGGCGCTCGCCCGGCTGCGTGAGCAACTCGGCGGCAGCATCGGCGAGCTGGCGGCGCACTGACCCCGGCCGCGCACTGAATTCTCTTCTTCTTTCTTCTCATTCTTTCCTCTTTCCACAGGTGTGGGGACGGTGGTGGTCGGCATGCACGAAAACGGTGCGCGGAAGGACCGGGAGTCCTTCGAGAGCGGGCTCGGCGCGGCGATGAAGCAGACGGGTGCGGAGTTCTCCGTCGTGGGACGGCCGCTCGTGGACGGCGGGATCGCGCGCGGCCGGCGCCGGACGGTGCTGCGCCGCAGTGCCGCGGTGAGCGGGAGCGTGGCGGCGCTGGCCGCGATAGGGCTCGGCGGGTCGTTCCTCACGGGGGGCTTCGCCAACTCGCAGCACGGCGGCAACGGGGCGGCGGTGGGCGCACAGTCCGCGGAGAAGACCCGCACCCCCGAACAGCAGGTGTTCAGGACCCTCTCGGACCTGCTGCCGGAGGGGCACATCAGTGAGCAGCAGGGCCATGGCTCCGGCGGCTCCGGGGCCGGTTCGCATCCGCCGGCTGCCTCCGTCGTGTACGACGACGGCCACGGCAAGGCCGCCGTCTCGGTGACCCTGAGCAGGCAGAACCCGGACTCGAAGCTGACGGAGGACGAGCTCTCCTGTCCGGACAGGGTTCTGAACGCGTACGAGGCCTGCTCCGCCAGGACGCTGAAGGACGGCTCGCGCCTCGTGCTCTTCAAGGGCTGGGAGTACGCGGACCGAAGAGAGGAAACCAAGTGGTGGTACGCGGATCTGCTCACGCCCGAGGGCTACCGGGTCTCGGTCTCCGAGTGGAACGCGCCCGAGGAGAAGGGCGCTCCGGTCAGCCGGCCGGCCCCGCCGCTGTCGCTGGACCGGATGGCGGCGCTGGCACGGGCCGAGGAGTGGCGCCCGATCGCCGCGTCCCTTCCCGAGCCTGCCGAGCAGACGCCCACGCAGCCGGCCCCGCAGACCCTGAGCGGTGACGTGATCCTGGCCGAGCTGACCAAGCAGCTCCCGGGCGGCCTGACGGTGAAGGCGTCCGGGAAGCAGGAGACGGAGTACGCGTACGTCGTCGTGGACGACGGCCGGGGCAGGAGTTTCGTACAGATCAACGTCCAGCCGGGCATGTCCGGTGTCGAGGGTGATCTCTTCGGCCTCGACGCGGAGGTCCTGCCGGACGGCACGAAGGTCGCCACCCGTCAGGGTCCGGGCGAGAAGGGTGGCAAGGGCGTGAAGATGTGGCAGGTGGACACGATCCGCCCCGACGGGCTGCGCGTGTTGATCTCTGCGTTCAACGCGGCGGGCCAGGGCGTGGCCGCCGGCCGCAAGGACCCCGCGCTCAGCCTCGACGAGCTGCGGAGGATCGCCACGAGCAAGGTGTGGCAGGGCTAAGGGCTGTCCGGCAGGCCAGGAACGGTCCGGCCGGGCCAGGATGTCCCGTTCGGGTCCGGCCGGACGGCTCCCGCCCGTCGGAAGAAGGGCGGCCCACCGGTCAGAAGCCGGTGGGCCGCCCTGCCCGCGTGCCCCGGTGCTGAGGCGCTCCCCCCATCAGGTGCTCAACCGCTCGGGCTCAAGCCGCTCAGGTGCTCACCCGCTCGGGTCAGCCCATCCAACGGTCGCAGCTGCTTCTTCTCGGTCTCCGCCGTGCAGCCTCCGAGCCGCTTGCTGATCTTTCCCGTGCCGCCCGGGGTGGAGATCTCGGCGGTGAGGACGGTGACGTCCCGGCCGCCGTCGAGCGCCTTGTCGTAGGCCTTGCGGCGTTGCGGGGAGAGGCCGGCGCGGTAGGTGCCGTTCGGATTCGCCCGCCTGGCTTCGTCGGCCTTCTGCTGGATACGGCTGCCGTAGCCGTGTTCAGCGGCCCATGAGACGTCGTCGTTGACGTAGCCGGGTGACCGGCTCTCCTCCAGGCTCAGCCGTAGACCGGTCCAGTACGAGAAGCCCGCCCGGTTCATGCACCGCTTGGTCAGCACTTCGGTGGCGTCGGAGATCCGCAGCCGCTCGGCCTGCGTCGATCCGGGCTCCTGACTGTTCCGGGCGGACGGGGTCGCATCCGCCGGCCCCCGCCCGGAGCTGTCCTGTGCGCACCCGGTCGCGGCGGCCGGGACGACCGCCGCGACCGCACACGCGGCCATGAAACTGCGCTTCATGCCACTGCCCCCCGTTGCTGTGCCACCCCCGGTGGCACAGCAACACCATCCCCCCGGTACCGGGGCGGGCGGTACCTCGTACGTCAGAGGGAGCAGGTCTTGGCCCAGGTGTGGGAGCGCACCAGGTCCGTCAGGGCGAGGTTGCGGTGCTGTCCACGTTCGACGCAGCCGAGGCGGTCGCTCAGCCCGGCCTTCGCGAAGTACGTGACGTGGTTGAAGCCCTTCGGATCGGCCACCCCGTTGTTGTAGACCGATTCCGCGCCGGTCGCGCCGGCCCAGGAGCAGTCGTTCTGGCCGTCGGACCAGTCGGCGTCGTCACCTTCCCAGGCGCACATATCGCCTCCGCCTTCGGTCTTCGAGAAGAAGCAGACGTTGCCCGGCCCGCAGCGGTCGTAGCCCGTCACGGTCGGCGTCGGCCCGGGGCTGCTGCCCGTACGCGTGTCCGCGACGGCATCGGCGGTCGTCCGGGCGGTCGGCTTCGTGGCCGGGTCGTCGTCCAGGAGGCCCCGTATCCCGAGAGCCGCCACCGCCAGGGCCAGCGCGCCGACCGCCGCCACGAGCAGGGGGCGGCGCACGCGTCTGCGGCGCGGCAGCAGGCCGGCCGCCGCCTCCGAGGTCCGCAGCAGCAGCGACGCCGCGTCGCACCGCGCCCGTTCCTCGTGCGTGCGGGCGAGGCAGTCCGTCACGATCTCCCGCCAGACCGACGGGAGTTCGGGAGCCAGCCGCAGGTCCTCCTCGCCCCGGGCGTAGCGCACCGCCGCGTCCCGCCGCGCCGTCGGTGTGCCGCCCGGCAAGGGGAAGGAGCCGGTCAGAACCAGGTGCGCCAGCACTCCGAACGCCCAGATGTCCGTGGTCGGCCGAATCTGCATGCCGCGCTCGCCGATCTCGGACCACAGCAGTTCGGGCGGGGTGTAGTCGGCCGTGGCGAAGGCGGGGGAGTACGCGTGCGTACCCTCCAGTTCGCCCGCCATGTTGAAGTCGCCGAGCCGGGCCGAACCATCCTTCATCAGCAGTACGTTGCCCGGCTTCAGGTCGCCGTGCACCCAGCCCGCGTCGTGCAGTTGCCGCAGCCCCTCGCAGACCTGCACGAGCAGGGCGGGTCCCTGGCGCGGCGGCCGGTCCCCGGACAGGAGGGCGTCGAGGGAGCCGTTTGCCTCCTCCAGCACGAGGACGGTGGCACCGTCGAGTTCCGGATGCGCCGGATCGTCCACCGTCAGCACGTCGTGCAGGCGGATCAGCCGGGGCGAACGGAGCCGGCTCAGCAGGTCCACCTCCCGCTCGGCCAGTTCCCGGAGATGGTGCAGCTGGCGCGGTGTCCGTGTGCCGGTCGGCAGGAACTTCAGGGCGGCACGGGCCGGTTCCGCACCGGCTTCCGCCTGCCGGGCCGCGTACACATGGCCGAACGCGCCCGCGCCGAGCGGCCGGTCGACGATCCACGCCCCCACGCGGTAGCCGGGCGGAACGGACGCGACGGCGTACGGCTGTCCGTCACTCACCGGGCAGCGCCGCTCGCGGTCAGGTCCTGCGCCGCCAGGTCGTCCTCACGCACCAGGTCGAAGCGGAGCGCGAGCGAGACGAGCATCTCCTTCTTGCCGTTGAGCCGGGGCCCGGACTCGCAGGACTCGGGACCGGGCTTGAGCCGCAGCTTCACGGCGAGATAGTCGATGTTCCACTGCACGGCCGCCCGGTTGGCAGCCGGCCACCGGGGGCGCAGCCGGTCGACGATCTGTTCCACGGTGGGCAGCGGGGCGTACGGCTCGCCGCGCAGGCGCGGCTCGCACAGGGCCGCCAGCACGGTGAAGTACCGCTTGGACCGGTCGAGAGGAAAGGCCAGCGCGGTGGACTCGCCGCCGCGGTGCTGAGCGGGCTCGCTCCGGTCCGCCGGGTCGGGCCCCTCCGCCGGGGCCGCGTAGTCGTGCCTCGGCGCCCATACGTCGAAGCTGAGCAGGTCGGTGCCGGCGGGCAGGACCACCCGGGAGAACTCGAACGCCACGGGTGCGCCCAGTCGCCGCGGCGCCACCTTGATGTGTTCCCCGGCGCCCTCCGGATTCTCGACGGCGTAGGTCGCCGTGCGGCTGAAGTTGCTGAGCGACCAGTACGTGTCGGTCGCGGTGATCTCGCCCGCGGAACGCGAGACGCCGTCGTGCGCGATGGTCAGCAGGGGTCGTGGGCCGGCGGACAACTCCCGGCCGAAGTGAAGCGTCTCTCCCGGCGCCAGCCGTAACTGCTCACAGGGGGCCATACCGGGCCCTGGAACCACGACAATGGTGTACATGGACTGATTCCCTCCCCCGAAGGTGTGCCGCGAGGGTAGGAAACGCCGATAAACATCTGAAAGACGCGCAGGCCGGAACGGCGTCACGCCCTCCTGCTCGCGCGGCGAGGACTGGGGCGGGGCCTGGCGCGGGGCCCTGCGCGAGGAACCGGGCCCTCGGAGCGTGCCGGGGCCGTTCAGGAACGGCCGAACGTGAAGCGCCGGGCCGCCTCGGAGGGCGTCACCCCCTGCCCCCGCCCGGGGACGTCGTACACGAGCGCCGCGCCCTCCGCACGCAGCCGGGCAGCGCCCGCCTCCCGCCGCATGACGGCGGCGTAGGCGCTGATGTCCTCGGCGGAGACGTCGTCCCTGAGCCGCTCCTCGTTCTGTCTGAGCAGATCCGCTTCGGCCTGGGGGAAACGGAGCACGGTCACGGGCACTCCGAAGCGTTCGGCGAGGGCCATGAGGCGGGCGCGCGCCCGCCGTGTCACGTTCGTCGATTCCGCCACCGCGATCAGTCCCCCGGCGAGCCTGCCGGTGATACGACGGTCACGCTCGTCGAAAACCTGCGCGTCGGCCGATTCGGAGGTGTCGTCCACCGCTCCTCCCCCGAAGAGCCGCGCACGGATCTCGTCACTGGAGACGACGGCCTCCGGGTCGAGCCTCCCCCGGGCGACCAGTTCCCGGACGAAGGCGGTCTTGCCCGAGGCCGGCGGCCCCACGAGGACGACGAGGCCGGCGGGGACCACCATCGGCTCGGCACTCACGACGACTGGCCTGACGTCGTCTCCAATGCAGTCCTTCCCCGGGGTGGGTGCTCCGGCGCCGGCCCTCGGGGCAGACCTTCAGGGCAGGTCCTTGCGCATCAGCGTGCACATGGTCTCGTACCGGCGCAGCGAACCGTCCGGCTCCTCCACGTCCCATGCGTCGGGCTCGCTGCCGTAGGCCACGTACCCCAGGCGTTCGTAGAGCGCGCGGGCACGCGGGTTGCTCTCCTCGACCCCGAGTTCCGCACGCCGCAGTCCGCGTGCCCGGATGCGGTCCTCCGCGGCGCGGATGAGCACGGTGCCCAGACCGCACGACTGGAGGGCCGGGAGCACGCCGAGCTGCCACAGATTGCCGGCTCCGGCCATGACCTGATAGTCGACGCCTCCGATCGCCACCGGAAGCCCCGCCGGGGTGCAGACAGCCAGGTAGTCCACCTCGCCCGCCGCCGCACGCTCCAGCTCATGGGCCACATGCACCAGATGCCGGGGCGAGCCGGACCAGCCGCAGGCCGGCAGATCGGCGGGCAGCAGGTCACGGACAAGGACGGGTACGGGGACGACGACCCCGTCCGCCCCGGCAGGAAGGAGACTCATGCCCCCATCCCATCAGTCCGGGCAAGATCGGCCCAGCGAATTACCCTTTCCGGGAAGGCACTTGATTGCTTCCCTGGACCAGGACCAGGACCCTGACCAGGACCAGGACCCTGACCAGAGCCCGGACCCGGATCCCTCGTTCCCGCCCGGCACTCCCGGCCGGGTGATGGGGCCCGAACCGTCCTACGTCCCGCTGGGGTTCGGCCGTCCGCCGGGCGACGGCCGTACCGTCGCCGCCGACGGCCCCTACGGCTTGCTCAACGGCCTGAGCGCCGAGTGCGCCCTGGCGGACGTGGTGTTGCTGCTGTCATCGGCGTTTCCGGACGTGTGCCGGGCGCGGGCTGCGCCGAGGCCGGGGCCGGCGGGCGAACCTCGAAGAACAGCGGGAAGAACCTTGGGAAGAACCTTGGGGCCAACCGCGGGAGGAAACGCGGAACCGTACCGTTCACCGCACGGGGAAACCGTAGGCGTACCCCTGCTCCCTCAGCCACGGCAGCACCTCGCGCAGAGCGGCCAGGGTCTGGGAGCGGTCGCCTCCCGCGTCGTGGAAGAGGACGGTCGGCCCGTTGGAGATCTCGCTCTTGACCGTGGCGACCATGGCGTCCACGCCGGGGCGTTCGAAGTCCTTGGTGTCGACGTTCCAGCCCAGCGGCCGCATCCCCCGCGATGCGGCGAGGTGTCGGCTGTACGGGGTGAAGGCACCGCCCGGAGCCCGGTAGTACTGCGGCCGGACGCCGCCGGACGCCTTGGTGATCATGCGCTCGGCGTCCAGGATCTCCTGGGCCTGGTAGGCCTCGGACTTGTGGTCCATGCCGGTGTCGTGCGAGACCGTGTGGTTGCAGAGCCGGTGTCCTTCGGCCACGACCCTCTTGACCAGGTTCGGGTAGGCCTGGGCCTGCGTGCCCACCATGCAGAACGTGGCCTTCACGCCACTGTCCTTGAGGAGTTGCAGCACCTGCGGTGTCCAGACCGGGTCCGGTCCGTCGTCGATGGTGATGTTGACACCCTTGGCACCCTTGTCCGAGGCGTGCGCGATGTCCACGGCAACCTTGGCAACCCGGTCCTTGGGCTTCGCCTCCGGCGTCGAGACGGCCGCCCGGGGGCCGCCCGCGGAGGTGCCGGCCTGTGCGGTCCACACCGAGGTGGCGGCGGCCAGCGCCGTCACCCCGAGCGCCGCCCCGAGAAGCCGGACATGCCATGCCCTTCCCTTGTGCTTAGCCATGTCCGACCCGCCCCTTTGTTGTCTCCGCCGATGCCGTGCACCCATGTAGACATACGAACGCCTGTGCAGGATCCCTCTGTTACCGATCGCGGACAAACCCGCAGGAGGGCGGCGACAAACGGCGGAGTTCCGCGACGGATGGGAGGTCCCCGCTGCTGGTGGGACCTCCCATCCGGACACGTTCACACGCGTCACGCGTCACGCGTCACGCGCGGGCGTCGGCCTTGCGGCGGCGGACGACGAACATCGCGCCCGCGCCGATCACCAGAGCCGCGCCGCTCGCGAGTGCGAGCCGCGACGGCTCGAACGAGGCGCCCGTGGCGGCGAGGCTGCCGTTCACGGGACCGGCCGGCGTGCCGCTCTGCGGCTTGGCGTCCGAGCCCTTCGGCTCGGTCCCGCCGGTCCCGCCGGTCCCGCCGGGCTTACCGGGCTCGCTGCCGGCGACGGCGATCACGAACCCGGGTCCTCGGGTGTCCGCGCTCTGGCCGCAGGCGCCGTCGCGGTTCCAGTAGTTGCCGGTGACGGTGGTGGTGCCGTTGGCCGCGGGTGCCGAGGCCTCGACGGTGAGGCGCATCCTGACGTCGACATGGGCGCCGGCCTTCAGCGAGCTGATCTTCTCCATGTGGTGCTCGGTGTCGACGGTCTTCCACTTCGAGGCCGAGGCGGACCACCGCCGCAGACTCATCAGGTGGTCGAGGTTCCTGTGCCCGCTCTGCGCGGTCGCACGGACGTAGACGGACGGAATCACCACCTCCATCGCTTTCTTGGTGCCATTGGTCAGCCGGAACCTGAACTCCGCCGGGCTGCCGGCGACGACCGTCGAAGGCAGGCCCGTGAGGACCGCGGTGAGCTCGGGCTCGGAGACGCAGGTGTCGTAGTAGTCGCCGCCGTCGAGTTCCTCCTTGGCCTTGGCCAGGGCCTCGTCGGCGGCGGCCTTGGCGTCGAGCGCCGCCTTGGTGGCCAGCCGCGTCATGGTCACGGCTCGGGCTGCGGCGACCCGGGCGACGTTGTAGGCGTCCTCGGCCTCCAGCAGCTTGGCATCGGCGGCGGCCTTGGCCTCGCCCGCGGCTACGGCGGCGGCCTCCGCCTTGGCGAGAGTCGTCGCCGCGGCAGCCCGCTCGGCGTCCGTCGCGGTCTCGGGGAGACCGTCGAGTGCCGCTTCGGCATCGACCGAGGCCTGATCGGCCTCGGTCTTCGCGGTGGCGGCGGCGACCGCCACCGCCTTGGCGGCCCTTTCGGCAATGGCCTGGGGCGCGGTCTCGGAGAAGGTCTTCAGCGCCGTGAAGGCGGCGTCCTCGGTCGCTACGGCGTCGTCGTACGCCTTCTTCGCCGCGGCGACGGCCTTTTCCAACTCCGCCACGGACGGCTTGTGCGGGGTCTGCGCCGCCGGCCTGTCATCGGCGAACGGCGAACGCGGGGGAGACCGAGAGCAGGAGAGCGGGCGTGGTCACTGCGGCAGCAACGGCTGTGGCAAGAATCCGACGAATCTTCACATGAGCCCTTCGGGGTCCGGAAGCGAGAAGAGAAGTCGCTGCGGAATGGCACACGCAGACGTGACTTGAGGCGATCGTAGAACCGGAACAGCGATTGGCCCGCACACCTTCTTCACCCACTCCGGGCCCGCGGCGGAGCACCAGGACGGACATAGAGGACCAAACATCTCAGTTGCTTTCACTACCGGAGCTTTCGGTGTGATGAATGCCACGCCTCATGCCCAAGTCCCGTCCCCCGCCGCCGCCGGATCAGCCGGACACCTTCCTACGGACGAAGTCGCATGGACGAGGAGCGCAAGGGCCTCGACCGGACACCGCACGCGGAGAGCGCCTGCGATCACGGCGCCCTGGGTCATGTGGACGCAGTCGGTCGAAACGGTGATGCGGGTCGGCACGGGCGGACGGGGGCCGGACGCGCCGCAGCCCGCGCGGCAGACACCCGTTCCCGGCCTTCAGCGCGGCAGACACCCGTTCCCGGCCTTCAGCGCAGCAGCGACAGCGGCACCGCCTCCGCCATCGCCTCGGCGCCCGCGTCGTTCGGGTGGAGGTGATCACCGCTGTCGTACCGGGCCAGAAGACGCCGCGGGTCGGACGGATCGCGCAGGGCCTTGTCGAAGTCGACGACTCCGTCGTATGTGCCGCTGGTCCTCAGCCAGTGGTTGAAGGTGGTGCGCGCGGCCTCGTTGGCCGGGGAGTAGAAGCCGAGCGTGTCTCCCTTGAACGGCAGGATCGTGCCGCCGTACGCCTTCAGGCCGCGGTCATGGGCGCGGGCCACGATCTGGCGGTGTGCGTCGATCAGGTCCGCGGCCGACACCCGTTCCGACTCCGGGGCCACCGTGCCCGGGTGGCCGAGGTCGTTCACACCCAGGAGCACGACGAGATGGGCCGCTCCCGGCTGGGCGGCCACGTCACGGTCGAAGCGGCGCAGCGCGCTCTGGCCGAAGTAGGCCGCGAAGTTCTCCGCGTCGGACCCGGCGGGCGGATTCGGGTCGTGCAGCAGCCTGTTGCCGCTGATCCCCTCGTTGAGCACGCCGCGCGCATACGGCCCGTAGGCGGTGCGGAGGCGCTGGGCCAGGAGGTCGGGCCAGCGGTGATCGGCACCCGGCTCGGTGTTCGCCCCGTCCGTGATCGAGTCGCCGAGGGTGACGACGGCCGACGGCCGGGCCGCTCCCGCCGCCCGGTCCGTGGTCACGCTCACACCGGTCAGGAAGTACCAGCGGTCGTTCGTGGACGTCGCCTCGATGTCGGTGTGCCCGGTGACGTTGCCGGACGCGACGTAGTTCTGCCGGAGGGCGAACGCGTGGAGCGTCGAGCCCGGTGTGCGCTCGGGCAGATGGATGCTCACCACGAGGTCGGATCCGGCGGGCACCCGCAGATCGACCGGATCGCTGAGCGCGGGCGCACCCGCCGGGACCGTCACCGAGGTGCGGCCGCCGAAGGTGAGCGAGCGGTCGGTGCGCGCGTCGACGCGTGAGTCCGGTCCGCCGTCGGCGGGGCGGGCGACCCGCGCCTCGTCGATGACCAGCGGCCGGTCGCCGAACTCGTTCGACAGCCGGATGCGCACCCGGTCGCCGCCGATGCTGACGCGCACCCTCTGCCGAAGTGTCTCGTCCCGGAACACGGTGGTGTCCGAAACCGGGGTCCCTGTGGGCGTCGTGGCCCATGTGCCGGTCCAGGCCGGGGAGTTCGTTCCGGCTCGGTCGGCGGCCCGGTACGCGGGCCGGCTCGCGGGAGCAGCGGTCGCGGGCCGGTTGCCGGCATCGGAGGCGGGCCTGACCGCGGCAGAGGCCGGCTGGACCGTGGCCAGCAGCAGGGCTCCGGCCAAGAGGGCCACGAACCGGGCGCCGGAGCGGTGCGCCCGAAGCCGTACGAGGTGCTTTCGCATGCGGGTCTCCTGAAGTGGGAGGGGAATGTGACTCCACAGCCCGCCGGACAGCGGCAGCGGCGCCATGCGACGGGCCGCACCCCGGGGGCGACGGCAGCGCCGCACGCCGCAGATGGCACCGCCGACTGCACCGGCACCGGTTGCGGTTGCGGTTGCGGAGGCGCTCTTCCTCGTGGTCAAAACCGATCCCCAATGGCCCATACCGACGGCCCGAGTTGACGGGCCACGGGCCCATACATCTCGTCCGTCGCGCCAAAACTTTCGGATGCGTGCGCGATCGGGCGGGGAGAACGTAGGGACAACCTCGGGCCCCCGTCAAGAGGGCCGGAACACCCGCCCCGGCCCCTGTTCGAGCAGGTCGGAGGCGGCTTTCACACGGTCGCCGAGCCCCGTACCGGCCGAAAAGGCGACGGAAAACGCCACCGTGTCGGAAATCGGTGCCGCTTCTCCCGACGTACGTCTGATGACCTGCGCGAACGCCTCGTGAGAGCGTCGCATCACCACCCCACCGGACTCGTCCGGCACCGGAGGAGAGACATGCGTTCACCGCACGCTTTCGATCCCGAACTCGCCGCCGCACTCGTGATGATGCCCGAGGTCGACCTCACCGACCTCGCCGCAGCCCGGACCTCCCAGGCCGGCCAGCTGGCGGCAGCTCTCGCCGCGTCGGACACCGCCGGAGTCGACGTGGGCGAACTCCTGGTCCACGGCCCGCACGGCGCCCCGGACGTGGCGCTGCGCGTCTACCGGCCGCAGCGCCCCGCCCGGAGGGCGGATCCGCTGCCGGTCGTCTACGGCATTCACGGCGGCGGCTTCGTCCTGGGGTCACCCGATGTCGACCACGACTGGAATCTGCGGCTCTGCCGGGAGCTGGAGGTGTTCGTGGCCTCCGTCGACTACCGGCTGGCTCCCGAACACCCCTTTCCCGCAGCCCTGGAGGACTGCTACGCGGGGCTGTGCGCGCTGGCCGAGAACGCCGATGCCCTCGGCATCCGGCCCGATCGCGTCGCCCTGTGGGGAGACAGCGCCGGCGCCGGTCTCGCCGCCGCGCTGACGCTGCTCAGCCGGGACCGGGGCGGACCCGCGATCTGTTTCCAGCACCTGTGCAGCCCCGCGCTCGACGACCGGCTGGAGACGCCGAGCGCCCGGCTGTTCACCGATACGCCGGTGTGGAACCGGCGCAACGCCCTCCTCAGCTGGGGCGCCTATCTGGGAGCGGGCGTACGGGCCACCCCTTCGGTCCCCGTGTACGCCGCCCCCGCACGCGCCGCGGCCGGCGCCCTGGCCGGGCTCCCGCCCGCGTATGTCTCGGTCATGGAGTTCGATCCGCTGCGGGACGAGGGCGTCGACTACGCGCACGCCCTGGCAGGCGCCTCCGTACCCACCCGGATCCGCATGCTTCCGGGGACCTTCCACGGAGCGTGGGCGGTGGAGCACGCGGCCGTCATACGGGACGCGGCGCACGAGGCGGTCGATGTGCTGGGCGCGGCGCTCGGGCGGCGGTGACGTGATGACGAGGAGCGCGTGGCCGACGGGGGACCGTCAGATCCCGGCGTTATCGGCCTCAGCCGGATTGCCGGCCAGCCGAAGTGCGTACAGAGCCAGTTGGGCACGGAACCGGTCCTGTGGATCGCGCAGGCTCCAGCCGGACTCCCGCTCCACACGTGCCAGCCGGGCGGCGACCGAGCTGTGGTGCAGATGGAGTTCGGCCGCCGCCTGCCGCAGGGTGCCGGTGCGGCAGAACGCGGCCAGGGCGGCCAGGAGGCCGCCGCTCTGCCCGGCCCGCTCGCCGCAGGCCAGCGCGGACAGCATCCGCACGTCCTCCTGGTCCCGCAGCCGCTGGGCCGGGATGTCCGCCAGAAGGGCGACGGGACCGAGTTCGCCGTGGTCGGCCACCGCGTCCTGCGGGGCGTCCGCCACCGCGAACCTCAGGGCGGCACGGGCCTGCGCCCAGGAAGTCCGCGCGTCCAGCGGGTCCGTACCGCCGCCGACGCCCACCCTGACCCCCTGCGCGGCCCGGCGCGACGCGCCCCGCTCCCGGTCCCGCGCCCTCAGCGCCTCCCGCAGCTCCCCCGCCACACCGCCCCCGCTCCAGCCCTCGCCGTCGCCGTCGCCGTCACGCTGCACCAGCACCGCCCCCAGCGCGCCGACCCGCGCCACCCGGACCGTTCCCCGCAGCGCCCCCCGCCCCAGCAACGCCACCGCCTCCACCCCGGCGTCCGCCCCGGGCCGCCCGGCCACCGCGGCCACCCGCAGCTCCGCCTCCGGAGCCAGGCCCAGCAGCCGCAGGGCGCGGATCCGGTCCGGGGTGTCCTCCCGCCCGGACAGCACCAGTTCGACCAGGGCGGGATCGGCGGCACGGAGCGCCCGGGGCTGCCACGGGCGGCCGGCCAGCACCCGGGCGGTGATGGCCATCCACTCCAGGACGAGTTCGTCGAACGGGCCCGACGTGCCCGGCCGCTCCAGCCAGACCGAACCGGACGGCTCCAGGGCCACCCGCCCCGACACCTGGACCGGCGCTCCGGCCGGCGCCGTCCCGTCGGGCCCGAACCGTGCCGTACGTCCGTCGGGGAGTTCGAGCCCCGCCGCGCACCCGGCAAGTCCCGCGGTGGACCGCGCCAGGGACACCGGGTCAGGACCGCTGCCGAGCAGCGCCTCGAAGTGGGCGATCACGCGCACGGCGGTGGCGGCGTCCGCGTCCAGCGCCGACAGCCGCAGCAGCAATCCCTTCACAGCAGGCAGTCTAGGAAGGACAGGGACATGACCAATAGATCCGGGACCGGATCCACCACCCCGCGCCCCACGCCCGCCCCCGCCGGCACGAAGCGCTCCCCCCGAGCCCCGCTGACCACCGCCCCGGCCGCCAGGAGCCGGTCACCACGAGCGCTGCTGACCGCTCTTCTGGGTTGTGTCCTGCCACTCGTCTCGGCGCTCCTCCTCGCCGTGGCACCTCCCGCGTCAGCCGCCGCGCTCACGGAGGTGACGGACTTCGGGTCCAACCCGAGCGGCCTCCGCATGCACCTGTACGTACCGGACAGTGTCGGGGCGCGCCCGGCGGTCCTGGTGGCGGTGCACTACTGCACGGGTTCGGGTCCGGCCTTCTACTCCGGTACGGAGTTCGCCTCGCTCGCCGACCGGTACGGCTTCATCGTCGTCTACCCCTCCGCGACCAGGAGCGGCAACTGCTTCGACGTGTCGTCCCCGCAGGCCCTCAGACGTGACGGCGGCAGCGACCCGGTGGGCATCAGGTCCATGGTGGGCTACGTCCAGCAGCGCTACGGCTCCGATCCCGGCCGGGTCTTCGTGACCGGCGCGTCGTCCGGCGCGATGATGACCAACGTCCTGCTGGGCAACTACCCGGATGTGTTCAAGGCGGGCGCCGCCTTCATGGGCGTACCGCACTCCTGCTTCGCCACCACCGACGGCTCGGGCTGGAACAGCGCCTGCGCCAACGGGACCATCGACCGTACGCCCCAGCAGTGGGGCGATCTGGTCCGTGCCGCCCACCCCGGCTACAGCGGTGCCAGGCCCCGGATGCAGGTCTGGCACGGCACCGAGGACGCGACGCTGCGCTACCCGAACCTCAACGAGGAGATCGACCAGTGGACCGACGTACTGGGCGTGAGCCGGACACCCGCGTCGACCGACAGCCCGCAGTCCGGCTGGACCCGTACCCGCTACGGAAGCAGCGGCGACCAGGCACCGGTGGAGGCGGTCAGCGTCCAGGGCGTCGGCCACAGCCTGCCGACCGCCGGGATGGCGGCCCGTGCCCTCACCTTCTTCGGCCTTGACTCCACGACACCGACGGACCCGGACCCCGGCACCGACCCCACGCCGGGAAGCTGCCGGGTCGGCTACACCACCAGCACCTGGAACACCGGGCTGACCGCGACGATCACCCTCACCAACACCGGCAGCACGCCCCTGACCGGCTGGTCGCTCGCCTTCACCCTGCCCGCCGGCCAGACCATCACCTCGGGCTGGGGCGCGGACTACAGCCCGGCCAGTGGCGCGGTGACCGCCACCGGTCTCGCCTACAACTCGACGCTCGCACCCGGTGCCGCCGTCCAGATCGGCTTCCAGGCGACACACACGGGGAACACGGGACAGCCCGCCGCGTTCACCGTCGCCGGGACCGCCTGCGGTACCGGCTGACCCGGGGACCTGTCCGAGGGGACGGACCGGGGCCGGCCGGTCCGTCCCAGCAGTCCGGGGCCCGCCGGTGTTCGGCCGGGGTCCGCCGGGGGCCGTCCCAGCAGTCCGGGTCCGCCGGTGGCTTCCGGTGTTCGGCCGGGGCAGGAACGACTCCCTAACTCCTCTTCAGCAGGCCCGCGTTCATCGCGACCACCACGGCGCGCGTGCGGTCGTTGACGTCGAGCTTCGCGAAGATGCGCAGCAGATGGGTCTTCACCGTGGCCTCCCCGATGAACAGCCGCCGGCCGATCTCCCCGTTCGACAGGCCGTCCGCGACCGCCCGCAGCACCTCCGACTCGCGGGCGGTCAGCGTGACGGGCACGGGCCGCCGCATCCTGGCCACCAGGCGCTGCGCCACCCTCGGGGCCAGGACCGTCTCGCCCCGAGACGCCGAGTGGATGGCGTCCACCAGCTGCTCGCGGGTGGCGTCCTTGAGCAGATAGCCGGTGGCACCCGCCTCGACGCCCCGCTCGATGTCCGAGTCGGTGTCGTACGTGGTCAGGATCAGCACCCGGGTCCCCGTCCCGCCCGCGACGATCTCCAGGGTGGCCCCCACTCCGTCCAGTACCGGCATCCGCAGGTCCAGGAGGGCGACATCGGGGCGGAGTTGCCCGACGAGGCGTACCGCCTCGCGGCCGTCGCCCGCCTCCCCCACGATCCGGACGGTGGGTTCCGAGGACAGCAGCGCGACAAGTCCGGCGCGCATCACCGTGTGGTCGTCGGCCAGGATGATCCGCAGCGGCGGGGGCGGGGTGGTGGTCGTGGTCGTCGTATCGGCTGTCATGTCACACCTGACCGTCAAGGGCGAGCGGGGTGGTGGCCGGGGCACCGTCGAGCGGGGTGGTGGCGGGGACCGGGGTGTCGTCGAGCGGGATGGTGGCGAGGATCCGGGTGCCGTCGCCGAGCGAGCTGGTGACGGTGAGACCGCCGCCGAACTCCGCGAGCCGTTTGCGCATGCCGTCCAGACCGAAGCCGCGGGAGTCCTCGACGGAGAACCCCCGGCCGTCGTCGGTGATCTCCAGCTCCACCGTGCCGGACCCATGCGTCAGGACCACGCCGACCGTCGTCGCCCCCGCGTGCTTACGGATGTTGGCCAGGGACTCCTGGGTGCAACGCAGCAGGGCGATCCGGGTCGGCTGGTCGCACACGATGTCGCTGAGGTCCGCCGTCACTTCCGGACCGGTGTCCTCGGTGAAGCGGTCCAGGGTGCGGCGCAGCGTCGCGGCGACCGATCCGGGGGCCACGCCGCTGCTGGGGGCCACGCCGCTGCTGGGGGCGGCGCCGACCAGGACCCGGGCCTCGGCGAGGTTCTCCCGGGCCGTCTGCTCGATGGACCGCAGCTGCTGGGCGCTGCGGTCGACGTCGACGTCGAGCTGGGACCTGGCCGCCTCGGCGAGCACGATGATGGAGGCGAAGCCCTGGGCGAGGGTGTCGTGGATCTCGCGGGCGAGGCGTTCGCGTTCCTCGGCCGCGCCCTGACGCTGGTAGACCTCCGCCAGTTCCCGCCGGGTGCTCTTCAACTCCGCGCGCAGAACGGCCCGTTCGTCGCGCTGGGCCAGCGCGCGGGGCGTGAGCAGCGCCATCAGGACGGCCACCGACCAGACACCGAGGGAGGAGAGGGTGTTGGTGAGGAACACCTCCCCCTGCCCGCCCTCGCGCACGCTGCCGCCGATCGTGATCGCGAGGGCGCCGAGGCCACTGGACAGGATCGCTCCCCGAGGGCTGTCCGCGCAGACGACGAACTGCGTGAGCGTCACGGCGTAGAAGACCCCTAACCCGTCGGCGAGGCCCGAGAGGAGCCCCAGCGCGACGACGAGGACGCAGAGATAGGCGTACCCCTCCCACGCCCCCGCACCGGGCCGCCTGCGCACCCACACGCGGCACAGGGCGAGAACGGCCGTCAGCGCGAGGATCCCGCTCTTGCGGTCCGCCGGGGTACCGCCCAGCATCGTGATCAGCGTGACCAGGGCGATCAGCCCCCGGGAGAGGGCCTCCCATCCGTGGAGCGCCCAGATCCAGACGGGATCGCCGCGCCTCGGACGTTGCAGCATGCCCGTCAGCCTACGTGGGGGACGGACGGGACGGACGGGGCGGCGGCGTACGGCGGGGCTCCGGCGTCCCCGCGGCGCCAGGCGCGCTCGCCGAGCAGGAGCAGCGCGGCGGGAAGGATCATCATCCGGATGACGACGGCGTCCAGCAGGACCGCGACCGCCAGACAGAAGCCCATCTGCTTCATCTCGGTGAGGTGCAGGAAGACGAAGGCCGCGAAGATCGTGACCATGACCAGCGCCGCGCTCGTCACCACCTTGGCCGAGCGGGCGATGCCGTCGACCACCGCCTCACGGGCCGTCATCCCGTGCTCCATGGCCTCCTTGATCCGGCTGACGACGAAGACCTGGTAGTCCATCGACAGGCCGAACAGCAGCACGAAGAGGAAGAGCGGGACCCTGGACGCGATGGCGCCGAGCGAGTCGAAGTCCAGCAGCCCCTCGGCCCAGGTGCCCTGGAAGACCAGGACGAGTGCGCCGAGCGCGGCGGCGGCGGAGAGCAGGTTCAGTACGACGCCGAGCAGGCCGATGACCACCGAGCGGAACACCACAGCGGTCGTCAGGAAGGTGAGCAGCAGCAGGAAGCCGATCACCAGCGGCAGCTTGCTCCGCTCGTGGTGCACATAGTCCTGACCGCGCGCCACATCACCGCTGACGCCGGTGTCCGTCCCCTTCAGCCCGCCGACCGTCGCGGGGACGTAGCGGTCCCGCAGGTGGTCGAGCGAGGCGATCGCCTCGTCGGAGGGGGCCGGGTGCGGAACGGCCAGTTCCAGCACGCTGATCCGGCCGTCGGCGGACGTCCGCACCACGGGGCCGGTGTTCCGGGCGAAGAGCGGGTCGGTCCGTGCCAGCCGGCCGAGCTCCGTGAGCGCCTGCCTGACCTCGGGGGCGCGGTCCGGGGTGGAGCGGGTGACGACCTCGTGCTTGACCAGGAGTTCGGGGAAGGCGGCGGTCAGCCGGTCGTGGACACGCATGGCCGGGATGGAGCGGGAGAAGGTGTCCTTGCCCGGGTCGATGAGCTTCAGCCCGAGGGCGGGGGCGGCGACGGCGAGCATGACCAGGACGGAGACGCACAGGGTGATCGCCGGGTGTCGCCGCGCGGGGCGCATGAGGGCGCCGAAGATCCGGCCGTTCTCGGGCTTCGCGCTCTTCGCGCGGGCCGGCGCACCGCGCCGGGCCCGGCGGGCGGCCTTCTTCGCGGCCCGCCGGTCGGCGCGGTGGCCGAGCTTCACGAGCAGCGCGGGCAGCACGGTGAGCGAGCTGAGCACGGCCACGGCGACGACGAGGATGGTGCCGGTCGCCAGTGAGGAGAAGATGACGTCGGTGGCCAGGTAGAGGGTGGCGGTGCAGACGATCACCGCGAGGCCCGAGACCACGACGGCGCGTCCCGCCGTCGCCGCGGCGAGCTCCACCAGCGCCTCGGGGCCGAGCCGACCGGCCGCCCGTGCGCGTTCCTCTCGTTCGCGCTTGAGGTAGAAGAGCGTGTAGTCGACGCCGACCGCGAGTCCCATGAGCAGGATCATGTTGGTGCCGACGCCCGGGTCGGGCATCAGGTGCGAGGCAAGCATGGCCAGGCCCATGGTCGCGGCGATCGAGGAGAGCGCCAGCAGCAGCGGAACTCCGGCCATGACCACCGAGCCGAACACGACGAGCAGGATGACGAGGGTCACCGGCAGCGACAGCCGCTCGGAGAGGGCGAGGTCGTCGCCGCGCTGGTCGTTGACTCCCTTGCTGATGGCGGGAGATCCGGTCTCCTCCACGACCAGGTCCGGGTGGGCCGCGGCGACCTGTGCGGTGCGGGCCAGGAGCGGGACGACGTTCTTCCTGCCGTCGAGTTCGGCGTCCTTCATGACCACGGTGACCCGCAGGGCCGTGCCGTCCTTCGAGCGGACGGGCGGTGCCACGTCGGCGACCTCGGGCAGCGCTTCCATCCGGGCGGTGAGGTCGCGGGCGGCGGAGGTGGCCCGCTCCGGGTCCAGGGGGCCGGACTCGGCGCGGATCAGGATGTGTTCGGTGGGCCGGCGCTGGAGGCCGCCCTCGGTGGCCATCGACTCGGCGTGCCCGGCCTCGCCGACCCAGAAGTCCTTGGTGGTGGCCGGGTTGTTGCCGGCGGCGATGCCCGCGCCGAGGCACAGGAGCACGAAGACGAACCATCCGATGATCGCGCGCCACGGATGCCGGGCGCTCCAACGGGCCATGTGTACGGGTCGCATTCTCATGCGTCCATGCTGTTTCGCGGGGCCCTTCGCCCGGCAGGCCCGGCCGGTGGAACCCGGTGTCCACCGACCGGTGGACACGGCCCCGGGGGCCTGCCCCCGTACCCACGCCGAAGGCGGGTACCGAACGGGTCAGGGGCGGGTCCGGGACGGGTCAGGGGGTTCGGAGTCAGGCTTCGACTCGGGCCTCCAAGCGGTCTCCCGTACCGGCTTCCACACGGGTCTCCACACGGGTCTCCAGACGGGCTTCCAGACGGGCCTTCGCCTCGGGCCATTCGTCGGCGAGCAGCGAGAAGTAGACCGTGTCGCGCCAGGTCCCGTCGGGACGCCGGCGGTGGCGGCGCAGCACCCCTTCGCGGCGGGCTCCGAGCCGGGCTATCGCCTCCTGTGAACGGAAGTTGAGGTGATCTGTCTTCAACTGCACCCGCCCCATGCCCAGTTCCTCGAAGGCATGGCCGATCAGGAGCAGCTTCGTGCTGGTGTTGACCGCTGAGCGCCAGTGGGCGCGGCCGTACCACGTCGAGCCGATCTCCAGGCGTTCGTGGGCCGCGTCGATGTCCATGTACGCGGTCCAGCCGATCGCCCGGCCGCTCGCGCGATGGATGACGGCGAAGGGGACGTACTCCCCGCGTCGCGCGGCGGCGAGCAGGTTCGCGAGCTTCTCGCCGAGCCCCTCCGGGGTGCGCGGGGTCGGGCCGCCCTGCCAGCGCCAGACCTCGTCGTCACCGCCACCGGCGGCGAAGAGGTCGTCGAGGTGGTCCGGGGACAGCGGCTCGACACGGACATGGCGCCCGGTCAGGGTCACGGGAAGCGGAGTCGTAGCAGACATGCCGGAATGCTATCCCACTTCGAACTATGCAAAACCAATCTATGCACTAATACATAACTCACGGAGAGTTCTCCGCGTCCGATGCGTCCGATGCGTCTGATGCGTCTGATGCGTCGGACGCGGCGGACGCGTCCGCCGTGCCCGTCCGTGCCTGACGCAGGGCCGCCGCCTCGGCCCGGATCGCGGGGAGTTCCGCGTACAGCGCCTCGCCGGGACAGTTGGTCTGATAGGCGTCGCGGTGGCCCGAGATCACGTGCAGTACGGCCGCCTTGCCCTTCGGGTACCTGCTGGCGTCGTTCGTCGAGACCAGCCGCACCGTGCCGCGCGGATCGGAACCGGGCCGCAGCTTCCACGCGGCGACCTGGGCGAGAGCCCGGACGATCGCCTTCGGCACCTCGGCCCCGCGTCCGTAGTTGCCCAGCACGGCTATGCCCACGCTGTCGGCGTTGAAGCCCGTGGTGTGGGCCCCCCGGACCTGCCGCGTGATTCCGCCGGCCCGGCCCTCGTAGATCGTCCCGCACCGGTCGACGAGGAAGTTGTAGCCGATGTCGTCCCAGCCGTTGCCCTTGATGTGGGACTCCTCGACCGCCCGCAGCATGCGGGGTACGTCCGCGCAGTCGTAGGTGTTCGACTCCCCCGTGTGATGGATGAAGACCGCCCGCACGGCGCCTGTATAGACCGCGTGCTCCCGCACCGCGCGCTCGTCCGCGTGCCAGCCCGCCCGGGTGACGATCCTCGGCTGCGGCACCCCGCGCGCCCGCTCGTGCGCCGGGGCGGCCGGCGGGGGCATCGCGAGACGCACCGGGGCGTCCCGCAGCATCAGAAGGGCGAGCGGGAGCACCGCGGCGGCCGGCCAGAATCGGTGACGGAGCCACATGGGACCACCCTGCGGCCTCTCCGCCCGGCGCGCAGGTACGGTGGCCGATCGGGTGAAAGCCCAGGTCCGCACCGCGCGCCGCGCAGGGCGGACCGACGTCGCCGCGCAGGGCGGACCAGCATCGCCACGGCGCCCGGAACCCCGGCCCGGCAACCGCCCCCCGGCAACCGCCGGAAACGCCCCCTCAGCAGCCCCCGGACACCCCACTCACACCGGAACCGCCCCCCTCAGCAGCCCCCGCCGCGCGACAGCCGGTACGCCGAGTCCAGCCGGTACGTCCCGCCCTTGGGCACGGTCAGCCGCGTCCACTCCCCGTCCTGCCGCAGACAGCCCCCCGTACCGCCGTCCACGCCGCGCACCCGGAGCCAGGGCGAATGGGCGAGCCGGACGGTCACCGACCCCGCCTCGGGCATCCGCACCACCAGCTCGGCGTCGTCGCCGCTCACGACCTGGGCGGGAGCCTCCACCAGCGGCCGCGCGCCCCGCACCCGGTAGATCGTCCACCCGGCGTCCTGCCACACCTGCTTCAGCCAGGGCTGCCCCGCCCTGATCAGCGCGGCCTCGGCCTCGGCGGGGCCGTCGGGCTGTCCGTGGTGCAGCACCACGTAGCCCACCGCCCACCGGTCCAGCCAGGCCCGGTACACGGCGGGGGACAGCGTCCCGTCGTAGAAGAGCCGCCCGCGTTCGACGTCGAGCTGACGGTTCCAGCCACGCGCCATGTTCACATGCGGGGCGAGTGCGGCCGCCTCACGGTGGTTCCGGGCCGGAACGACCTCCACGCGGCCGAGATCGGCGCCGAGCCGGTGGAGTTCACCGGCCACGCCCTCGGTACGGGACGCCCAGGACGGCACCTCGGTGGAGACCCGGAGGTCGTCCGCGGTCTTGTCGGCCAGCCAGTTGGCGGAGAGCACCAGAGCCACCGCCACCACGGCCGTCCGCACCCACGCCTTCTCCCGGAGCAGGGCGAGGACCGTCATGAACAGCACGGGCACGGCGACGAGACCGAGCAGCCGCTCCACGTTCGTCCCGATCGGGGAGGCGACGAGATAGGTGAGGAGCACGCCGACGGCGTACACCAGGGCGCCGTACCGCAGCAGCCGCCACTCCCGCCCCACCGGCGCCGCGACCGCGAGGACGGCGCAGACGACGACCGGCATCCACAGCCGGTTGGCGGCCATGGGCTGTTCGCCCTCGAACGGGAACAGCACCGTGGTCGCGCCCACGACGGCGAAGAACGGCACCATCAGCACCGCGCCCTTCCGCCACTGCCGGTCCAGCAGGTAGGCCGCCCCCGCCACCACGAGGAACAGTCCGGCGACCGGACTGGCCATCGTCGCCAGGGCCCCGGCCACGAGGGCCGTCACCGAGCGGTGGACGTACAGACAGGCGACCAGCCCGATGGCGACACCGAGCGCGAAGGTCGTACGCCCGGACGCGACGTTGCACCACAGGGCGAGCGCGGCGAGAAGGGCGGGAACGAGGGGGTGCGACGGGCCCCCGCGGACGAAGAGGAGGGCCATCAGCCAGGTGCCCGCGATCCCGGCGGCCACGGACACCGCCCGGACACCGAAGAAGGCCATCAAGTACGAGGAGAAGACGCTGTAGTTGGCGGTGTGCATCCCCCCGTACCAGGAGAGGTTGTAGGCCGCGCCCGGGTGGCGGGCGGAGAATCCCGACCAGGCGAACTGCGCGGCGAGATCACCGCCGCCGGTGGCCAGGAAGGCCGCCCACACCGCGTAGAGCGGCACGACGGCGCCCACGGCGACCAGCGGCACCAGGTGACGCCGCCACCACGGCTCGCGCGCTTCCGGCTCCCGGCTCCGCTGCCTGGGGACACGCGCCCGCTCGATGTCCCCGACCGCTGTCCGCAACTCCCCGTTCGCATACACCCGGGCAACCCTAGGACAACGTTCACCCGCCGCACACGGGCGATATCCTGAGAGGAGCGGGGACCGGTGACGGCCGCCGCGCGGCGGTGGGGCCCGCCGTACCCGAACCGCGGAAAGCCGCCAACGGTCCCTACTTGCTCACGTGTGAGCCCGCGTCCTGCGGGCGCCCCGGCAGGTAGGAGAAGTGTGTCCGCGAAGACCCCCCACCCGCAGACCGCCGTCGTCGCGGTGGTCGCGCTCGGCGGCGCGGTGGGCGCGTGCGCCCGCTACGGTGCCGCGCTCCTGTGGCCCTCCGCGCCGGGCGGATTCCCCTGGACGACCCTTGTGGTGAACATGGTCGGCTGCGCGGTGATCGGTGTGTTCATGGTGGTGATCAGCGAGGCGTGGACGGCCCACCGCCTGGTGCGCCCGTTCTTCGGCACCGGGGTGCTGGGCGGGTTCACCACCTTTTCGACGTACGCCGTGGACATCGAGCGCCTCGTCGACGCCGGCCGGGCCCGTGCCGGTCTGGTCTATCTGGCACTGACCCTGGTCGCGGCCCTCGTGGCGGTGTGCAGCGCGGTGTGGACGACCCGCCGCGTACTGGCCTGGAGGCAGACATGACGACTTCGCACACGACACCGGGCCTGCGGCTGACCGTGCTGGCCGGTGAGTCCGACACCTGGCACCACCGCCCGCTCTGCACGGAGATCGTCCACCGGGCGCACGCGGCGGGACTGGCGGGCGCCAGCGTGTTCCGCGGCATCGAGGGCTTCGGCGCCTCCTCGATGATCCACACCCAGCGGCTGCTGTCGCTCAGTGAGGACCTGCCGGTCGCGGTGGTGATCGTGGACACGGAGGAGCGGATCCGCGCCTTCCTGCCGCTGATCGCCGAACTGACCGAAGGCGGCCGGGTCACGCTGGACGCCTGCGAGATCGTCCGGCCGGAACGGGAGCAGGGGGAGCGCCGGTGAACTGGCTGCTGGTGATCATCGGCGCGGCGGTCGGTGCCCCGCTGCGGTATCTGACCGACCGGGCGGTGCAGGCCAGGCACGACACCGTCTTCCCGTGGGGGACCTTCACGGTGAACGTGAGCGGCTGTCTGGTGCTGGGCCTGCTGACCGGCGCGGTGGCGGCGGGCGCCGCCTCCTCGCCTCTCCAACTGCTGCTGGGGACCGGGCTCTGCGGGGCGCTGACCACGTACTCGACGTTCAGTTACGAGACGCTGCGGCTGGCCGAGGGCGGGGCCCGGTTCTACGCGGCGGCCAACGTGGTGGCGAGTGTCGTCGCGGGTCTGGGCGCGGCCTTCGCCGGTGTCGCGCTCGCCGAGGCGCTCTGGAGCTGACACCGCGCACACGCCCGAGGCCGGGCCTCCCCCGGTGGGGAGGCCCGGCCTCGGCGTCGAACGGGAACGCGGGGCGCCGGTCAGGCGGCGCGGTCACCGGGGGAGCGTCGCGGTGCCCCGCCGCCGCGCGAAGCGGAGGAGGACGAGGAGGACGACGACGAACGGCGGGCCTGGGCCGGGCGGATGCGCCGGCCCCGGGAGGACAAGCCGCCCCTGGGACGCTCGGACGGCGGCGAGGTGATGGTGACGGGCACGCCCGAGGGCGCCTGCGCACCGGTGATCCGGCTCAGCTCGGCCTCGCCTGAGCGGACCTCGGCGATCTGCGGGGTGATCCCGGCGTCGGACATCAGGCGCGTCATCTCGCGGCGCTGGTTGGGCAGCACCAGCGTGACGACGCTGCCGGACTCGCCGGCGCGGGCGGTACGGCCGCCGCGGTGCAGGTAGTCCTTGTGGTCACTCGGCGGGTCGACGTTCACGACCAGGTCGAGGTTGTCGATGTGGATGCCCCGGGCCGCGACGTTCGTGGCGACCAGCACCGTGACGTGCCCGGTCTTGAAGCGCGTCAGGGTCTTGGTGCGCTGCGGCTGGGACTTCCCGCCGTGCAGCGCCGCCGCCCGTACGCCGCTGCTGAGCAGGTGGTCGGTGAGCTTGTCCACGGCGTGCTTGGTGTCCAGGAACATGATCACCCGGCCGTCGCGGGCGGCGATCTCCGTCGTGGTGGCGTACTTGTCGGCGCCCCGGACGTAGAGCACATGGTGCTCCATCGTCGTCACCGCACCGGCGGCCGGGTCGACCGAGTGGACGACCGGGTCGTGCAGATAGCGGCGGACCAGCAGGTCGACGTTGCGGTCCAGGGTGGCCGAGAACAGCATCCGCTGGCCGTCCGGCCGCACCTGGTCGAGCAGCTCGGTGACCTGCGGCATGAAGCCCATGTCGGCCATCTGGTCGGCCTCGTCCAGGACGGTGATGGATACCTGGTCCAGGGCGCAGTCGCCGCGCTCGATCAGGTCCTTGAGCCGGCCCGGAGTCGCGACGACGACCTCGGAGCCGCCGCGCAGCGCCGCGGCCTGCCGGCCGATCGACATGCCGCCGACGACGGTGGCCAGCCGCAGCCTGAGCGAGCGGGCGTACGGGGTGAGCGCGTCGGTGACCTGCTGGGCCAGTTCCCGGGTGGGGACGAGGACCAGGGCCAGCGGGTGACGGGGCTCGGCGCGCTGTCCCGCGATACGGGCCAGCAGGGCCAGCCCGAAGGCGAGGGTCTTGCCCGATCCGGTGCGGCCCCGGCCGAGCACGTCACGGCCCGCGAGCGAGTTCGGCAGCGTGGCCGCCTGGATCGGGAACGGCACGGTGACGCCCTGGGCGGCGAGCGCCGACAGCAGCGGCGCGGGCATGTCGAGGTCCGCGAAGGCCTCGACGGCGGGCAGTCCCGGGGTGATGGTCTTCGGCAGGGCGAACTCGCCCTGCTTGGCGGCGGGGCGGCGGCCGTAGCCGCCACCGGAGCGCTGCCCCTGGGCGCCGAAACGTCCCTGTCCGCCGCCCTGCCGGCCCGGAGCCTGCGAGCGGAAACCGCCACCACCCGAACGGGAGCCGCCGGAACCGGTGGCTCCACCGCCGCGGGTGGTGCGGGAATAACGGTCATGGGAACGCGGGGTGCGATCGCGGTTCATACGGAACCTTTCCTCGATATGGCGCGTATCGAGGAATTCATTGCGGCGACGAGCGGCACAAGAATCGCAAGAACGGGCCGTTGGCAAACGTGAAACGAAGCCCGGCGGCCGGTCTTGAGCCGATACGGACCTGGCGGAACCGGGTCCGGCGCTTCGCGAATGACGGACGAGCGGGCCCGGTAAAGGGGCCTGCGGGTCCTGTCACGGGGCTCCGGCGGACCGGTGGTCCGGGAGCCATGGCGGATGGTCCGCCACTGGGTGAAGAGCATGGGTCCCGCGTTTGTTCCCCAGCGGCTCGTGACGGTGGTACCGGCACGGCGTGCACCAGGGGCAGGACCCGGGAAAAGCAACGAGCTGGGGCCCGCACCCAAGGTGCGGGCCCCAGCTCTGGATGCTCACTCAGCGCTTGAGCGCCGGTGTCATCGGGTTCACGCGGGGGTGATGTTCTCCGCCTGCGGGCCCTTCTGGCCCTGCGTGACGTCGAAGTTCACCTTCTGGCCTTCCTGCAGCTCACGGAAGCCGCTGGCGGCGATGTTCGAGTAGTGGGCGAAGACGTCAGCGCCGCCACCGTCCTGCTCGATGAAGCCGAAGCCCTTTTCCGCGTTGAACCACTTGACGGTGCCAGTAGCCATGTTTGTCTCCTTCTGGGGCAGAGCCCGGGGACTCGCACTGTGCCAGTCCCACGTCGCCGCGATGATTACCCCATCCGGATAATGAACCGGAAAATACAAAAGCGCACCCACCGGCCCATTTAGCCGAGGAGAGCACTTGGAGTCTTTGGGAACCACAACTGCAACTGCATCCACAGTAGCACAATGAATGCGGGCGGGCGCGGCAAGTAATTACACTCCACCCGGCACGCCATAAACCTTCACCGCGCATTGCATAAAATTCTGTGCTTGCGGCTATAGATATTCGCCACTCCGCGCCACAGCGCTTCACCCGGCCGGCACACCGCTCCCAGGCCCGGGAGGAGGGCGGACCGGCCGGACGCGCGCGAACCTCGGCACGCCCGGTTTCGGAGGCTGCCGGGCGGAGCCTGCGCGCCCGGATTCGGAGGGTGCGGGGCGGGCTGTCGCACGGAGCCGTCGCCGGCTCAGTCCGTGTCGCCGCCCGGCGCGGGCCGGCGCAGTTCCTCGTTGAGCCGGAGCGCCTCTTCGAGCTGGTCCTCAAGGATCACGATGCGGCAGGCGGCCTCGATCGGCGTTCCGCCGTCGACGAGCTCACGGGCGCGGGCCGCGATACGCAGCTGGTAGCGGGAGTAGCGGCGGTGGCCGCCCTCCGACCGCAAGGGGGTGATCAGCCGGGCCTCACCGATCGCACGGAGGAATCCGGGCGTCGCGCCGATCATCTCGGCGGCGCGGCCCATCGTGTAGGCGGGGTAGTCGTCGTCATCGAGGCGGTCAGTGGCATGCGGAGGGGTCTCAGGGGGCATGTGCACCTGCCGCGTATCGCTGACTTCGTTGACCGAAAGAGAAACTCTCATTGTGCGAGCCATCGTGTCTAGCATAGTCACGACAGATTTCCCTGGCCGGACGGGGGAAATAATCTGGCCCGGCCCTCGCCCCGCCGCCCGCCGCCGGACCCACCGCCCGGACCGCTCCGGGCACAACCTCGATGCGTCTGCCGCACGCCTCCGGAGCATCTTGCGCCGCCGCTGCCGCACGCTCCCGGAGGGCCGGCCGGGGGCTCGTCAAGAACACTGACCGGCGGGTCAGTTGATGACTGCCTGGCCAGGGGCCATAATGCATACGTAGCCCTTCACGCATCCCCCGTCGTGAAGGGCTACACCCATGTGCGTCCCGGCCTCTCGCACGCGAGACGGACGGGCGCTGACGTCTTCACGGGCAAGGGACTCCCCTCGTGGCCCCCTGCCCATGTTTTTTCGAGTTAACAGTGACGGAAAGTGTGAGCGCAAGCCCGTTCCGGACACCGGAGCAAGATGCTCCACTTCATCCCCTTACGGCGTCCCCCCAAGGGCTCCCGGGCGGTGGACGACCCGTCGGGGTTGGTTACAGTACGAGCCCGTTGACCGAATCGAGCACCGTGCGGAGCCGGACAGGAGCCCGCGCGGTGGACGTGAACGTGGGGGACGGATGGACGACGGCGAAGAACGCGCGCCGGAGCTGCGCACGCTGCGGCAGAAGGTCGAGTACATGGTCGAGAAGACCTTCCCCGGCCGCAAGATCTCGGGACGGGTCTTCGCGGACCTGGTCAAGGAGCGCGGCGGGTCCCTCTCCCACAGTTACTTCTCCAACATCCTCGCGGGCAAGGTGACCCAGCCGTCCGAGGACATCCTCAAGGCGCTCGGTCTCGGGTTCGGCGTGGACTGGCGCTTCTTCAAGGAGGAGTCCGAGGTCGTCGACGACGTCGTCGCGGGGCTGCAGTTCCTGGCGAAGCGCCGGACCGGCGAGATCAGCGGGCTGGCCGGACGGGGACTGGACGAGGACGGACTGCCGCCGGAGCTGCTGCGGTTCGCGCTCGCCCTGCTGAAGGACGCGAAGGACCGGCAGCCACCGGCCGACGGCGGACCACAGGGTTAGCGCGGTGTCCATGCGCGAACTGCGGAAGGAGTGCGAGGACGGCCTGGCCGGCCTCCCCATCCCCTCGCCCTTCACGGTCGAGGGGCTGGTGGCGAACATGGAGGCGGCCCGGGGCCGCACCATCGTGCTGCACGAGATGCCCGACCGGCTGGCCCGCGTCAACGCCGCCTGCGGGCTGCGGCTGAAGGCCGGCGGGACCAGCCTCGTGCTCTACCGCCGGCGCCCCACCGCCTACCAGACCCAGCACGTCATCCTGCACGAGCTGTGCCACGAATGGTTCGACCACGGCACCTCGCTGGACGCGGAGCAGCTGCGCCGGCTGCTGCCCGTCTTCGACACCTCGCTGATCGCCCGGGTCGTCGGCCCGGACGCTCTGGTCAGCCCGGACGCCGTGCAGGCCCGCGCCCAGTACGACACCCATGACGAGCGCATGGCCGAACTGGGCGCCTCGATCATCCCCCGCATGGCGAGGGACGTGACGAGCGATGACATGGTGGGGCGGCTCGCCAACTCGCTCTCGCGCCCGGTGGCCAACCGCCGCCGGGGCCTGTTCCGCCGTACGTAGCACCGCTCCCCCGACCCCGTTCCCCCACCACGAGGACTTCCGCCGTGACCCCGCTCGACGTCGCCGGCTATCTGATAGCCGGCCTGATGACAGCCGTCGCCCTGTGGCGCATGCCGGCCGCCCTGTGGGGCGACGAGGAGGACCGGCGCCGCCGGGCCCTGTGGGGCTGTTACGCGGGGTTCGCCGCCGCGCTCTGGACCAAGACCCGCGCGGTGCGCATCGGGCTCAACGACAGCCCGGTCACCGACCTTTCGGTGCTGATCAAGCACTACACGGCGACCATCGCGATTCTGGCCATCCTCAGCTACATCGTGGCGATCTACGGGCAGTACGCCGATGCCGGGGCCGTTCCGCGCCACGTACGGTTCGCGCGGATCGTCCAGCAGGTCGCGACGAAGGCCTCCGTCGCCACGCTGGTACTGCTGACGGTGCTGTTCTTCACCGTCGTCGACCGGTCCGCGCCGTCCGACCGCTTCGTCGCCGATCACGCCGGACAGTGGGGGGCGACGCTCTACATGAGCGTGTTCTACCTCTACCTCGGCGCCGCGTCCGCCGTCTGCGCGTACCAGTGGGCGCTCGCCACCGCGGGCGCCGCCCAGCGCCATCTGCGGGCCGGCCTGGGGATGATGACGCTCGCCATGGTCATCGGCGTCGGCTACACCGTCAGCCGGACGCTGTTCCTCTGGATCAGCGTCATCGACCGGCCCGGCGAGGCCTTCGCCCTCAAGTTCGACCAGGTCACCGAGGCCTCCCAGGTGGCGCTGTTCGCCTTCTTCGCGATCGGCGCCTCCATCCCCGCGTTCGGCAACGTCCGCCGCCGGGCGAAGCTCTGGCGGGCCCAGGTGAAGCTGCACGCGCTCTGGTACGAGCTGATGGCCGCCTTCCCCGACCAGCCCTTCGACCCCCCGGCCCCGCTGCTGCGCGAGCTGACCCGCTTCGGCACCCCGGCCGATCTGCGGGTCGACCGGTGGGCGGCGGACATCGCCGACGCGGTGGAGAAGCTGCGCCACTACGTCCCCGACGCGCTGCTGCCGGCCGCCGAGGCCGCCGCCGAGGACGCGCGCACCGGCCGGGAGCGGGCCGGGCCGCTGGCCGACGCCTACTGGATCAAGGCGGCGCTCTCGGCCATGAACGCCGGGGCAACGGCGGGCGATGCGGCGGCCGTCGGCACCCAGCACGCCACCGACCAGGACGGCGAGGTCGCCCGGCTGGTCCGGGTGGCGGCGGCGTACCGCACCGTCGCCCCGGAACGGGCCCGGCAGATCCTCGATTCCGCCGAGGCGGACCGGAAACAGGAGCAGCAGGCATGAACACGGCCACCACCGACGGCACCACCACCAACGCCACCGCGCGCACCGTGACCGACGTCTTCCAGCCGCGCAACCTCCTGCTGGCCGGCATGCTCGCGATCGGTCTCGCGGCGGCCGGCCACTGGACCGGGCTGCTCTGGGGACTCCTCGGCGCCCTGTGCGCGGGGCTCGTGCCCGCCGGCTACATCGAGTGGGAGCGCGGGCGCGGCACCTGGGGCGACCGCCATGTCGTCGACCGCACCAAGCGGGCCCCGATCTTCTTCGTCATCCTGGGCTCCATCGGCATCGGTTCGGCGGTCATGGTGCTGGGCGGTGCGCCCTCCGGCATCCTGACCGCGATGCTCGGGCTCTGGGTGATGACCGTCGTCCTGCTGGCCGTCAACACGGTGTGGAAGATCTCGGTGGACGCCTCCGTCGCCTCGGCCGTGATCGCGCTGCTCGCCGCGGTGCATTCGCCGTGGTGGCTGTTCGGGTACGTGATGACGGCGGCCGTGTGCTGGTCACGGGTGGCGCTCGGCTACCACACGGTGGGCCAGGTGACGGCCGGTACGGCGCTGGGCGCGGCGACGGCGGGCGCGTTCCTGCTGGGGTGAGGAAGGGCCGTGCGTCGTTGAACGGACCGCGCCCGGGGTCCATGGTGGGACCGTGCCGACATTCGAGATCACCACAGCAAGCGCGGACGACGTCAGGATGATGGCGGACTGGGCCCACGCCGAGGGCTGGAACCCGGGATTGACGGACGGTCAGGCCTTCTTCGCCGCCGATCCGTGCGGCTTTCTGATCGGCCGCCTGGACGGGACGCCCGCGTCCTGCGTCTCCGTGATCCGCTACGGCGCCGGCTTCGGCTTCCTGGGCTTCTACCTGACCCGCCCGGAACTGCGCGGACAGGGGTACGGGAGCCGGCTCTGGGCAGCCGGGACGGCGCGGCTGGCCGGACGGAACACCGGTCTCGACGGAGTGGTCGAGCAACAGGCCAACTACCGGAAGTCCGGCTTCGGTCCGGTCTGGACGAACCACCGGTACGAGGGGCTCGTCCCGGTCGACATCGCCCCGCCGCCCGGCGTCACCCTGGTGGACGCGCGCACCCTGCCCTTCGACCGGGTCACCGCGTACGACCGGCTGTTCTTCCCGGCGGAGCGGGACAGTTTCCTCGCCGCCTGGACGACCGCGCCCGGCCGCACCTCGCTGGTCGCGCTGTCCGGGGGCGAGGTGTGCGGGCTCGCCGTGATGCGCGCCTGCCGTACGTCCTCGCGCATCGGCCCGCTGTACGCGGCCACCCCGGAGATCGCCCGCGCCCTGGTGAGCGCGCTCGCGGCCACCGACCCGTCCGCGCCCGTCGCCGTGGACGTACCCGACGTGAATCCGGCGGCGGTGCGGCTGGCTGAACAGCTGCGGCTCACCCCGTCGTTCGAGACGGTCCGGATGTACACCGGTCCGGCACCGGACGTCGATCACACCGGGCTTTTCGGCATCACCAGCTTCGAACTGGGGTGAGCCCCGGGCCGGGCAGGGGGGCTCAGCCCGCCGTGCCGTCACCCGGGGCCCTCCGGGCGCGGGAGGCCATCACCGCGATGTCGTCCTCGGCGCCCGGACCGAACCGGTCGAGCACCGCGTCCAGCAGCTCCTCCAGGTCGCCGCTCTCCGGCAGGACCAGCTCCCTGAGCCGCCCGACGGAGACGTCGATGTCCTCGCCGCGCCGCTCCACGAGTCCGTCGGTGTACATGAACAGCACCGTTCCCGGGCCGCAGTTGACCCTCGTCGTCCGGTAGCCGCCGAACCCGGTGCCGAGCGGCGGGCCGACCGGTACGTCGGCCAGCCGGGTCCCGGCCGGACCGGGGTCGATGAAGACCGGCGGCAGATGTCCGGCGCTCGACACCTCGCACACCCCGCCGGTCCGGTCGACCACGGCGAGCAGACAGGTCGCCGCCCGGTCGAGCCCGGACCGTTCGACCATCCGGTCGAGCTGTTCCAGGACGCGGTGCGGCGGCAGTTCCTCGTCGGCCAGCATCCGCAGCAGGGAGCGGTAGTGGCTCATGGCGACGGCCGCCTCGACGCCGTGCCCCATCACATCGCCCATCGCCTTGAGGTGGCGTCCGTCGGGCAGCGGGATGACGTCGAACCAGTCGCCGCCGACCAGCACGCTCCGGTCGGCCGGCAGATAGCGGGTGGCGATCTCGATGTGCGGGTGCGGCTGACGCGGCTCGGAGAGCAGGGAGCGCTGGAGTTCCAGGGCGATGGTGTGCTCGTGGGTGAAGCGGCGCGCGTGGTCGAGGTCGACGGCGGCCCGCCCGGCGAGCTCCCGGGCGACCACCACGTCCTCGTCCGTGAAGACGGGCGAGTCCCCGGCCCTGACCAGGCCCAGGATGCCGATCGGGCCGCTGCGCACGGCGACCGGCACGATGAGCGCGGAGTGCATGCCGAGGGCCCGGTAGGCGGCGACCCGGTCGGGGGACGGGGCGAAGCGGCGCAGCTGCTCGTCGCTGGTGAGGTTCTCGACGACGGGCTGGTTGGTGGCCAGGCAGCGCTGTACGGCCGCGTCCTCCTGGTAGTCGATGTAGTCGCCGTTCACCCCGAAGCGCGCCGCCTGCTCACGCAGTCCCGGCACTCCGGTGACGGCGGCCCGCCGCAGCCGGATCACACCGGGCGGCGCGGGGCGCACGGGCGGCGCGACGTCCGGCGGGAACACCTCGACGGTCGCGAGGTCCGCGAGGGCCGGGACGACGAGGCCGACCAGCTCGGCACATGTGGTGTCCATGTCGAGGGTGGTGCCGATCCGGGTGGGTCCCGCGTCCAGGAGTTCCAGATGACGCCGGGCCTGGGCGAGCCGGCGCTGCTCCTCCTCGGACGCCGCCACCTCCAGGACGATCCCGGCGACTCCCACGATCCGGCCGTCCACCTCCAGCCGGTGGTAGACGCCGTGCCAGTAGCGCCGGGCGGTGCCGGAGGAGGCGGGGGTCCGGCCGCTGGAGGTGATCTCGCGCGCCCGGCCGTCGGCGAGGACCGCCCGCATCAGGTCCTCGCGGGCGTCGACCCCGGGAAG
This sequence comes from Streptomyces sp. NPDC026062, assembly GCF_055568375.1. Classification (NCBI taxonomy): domain Bacteria; kingdom Bacillati; phylum Actinomycetota; class Actinomycetes; order Kitasatosporales; family Streptomycetaceae; genus Streptomyces; species Streptomyces sp. NPDC026062. The sequence continues at coordinate 193,010 of NZ_JBVHOQ010000006.1, read as the reverse complement.
CACCTCGGAGACCGTACGGCCCAGATGCGCGGCGGCCGGGACACCGTTGAGCCGTTCGAGGGCCGGGTTCACGTACAGATAGCGCAGCCGTGTGTCGAGGACCCCCACCCCGGCCGTGGTGCCGTCGATCAGGGCCGCGAGCGCCACGATGTCCAGGGGCGACGGAATGTCGGCGTGCGCATCGGCCAGCAAGGCAACCTCCAGAGGCAGGGGCGCGGGCCGCCGGACTGCCCGGCCCTTCATGGTCGGCCGCCCGTGCTCCTCCCGCATCCGCAGACCGCCGGCCGCGCGCCCGTTTCCGTACGCGGGCGCCCCGCCCCGCGCGGGGGAACAGGCGCCCGGGGACGAGGGGCATCCGGCCGCACGCGCCGCCGGTCCACCCGCACCCGGTACCCGGCCGCTACGCCCCGCCCGTGCCGCCCGACGGCCGGGGGCTCTCCCGGAGCAGCCGGTCCAGGTCCACCGTGCCCTCGTCGGCCGCGGCCCCCGGCGGCAGCCGCAGCGCCTCGGCCACGGGTCCGGGGAGCGGTGCCAGGTCCAGCAGCCCGGTGACCAGAGCGGTCGTCAGGCGGTGCCAGGCGGGGGCGCGTCGGAGCATCGCGTGGTCGCCGCCCTCCACGGTGACCAGACAGGTCCGGGCGCCGTCCTTCCTGGCCCGTTCGGTGAGCGCGCGGGAGTGCGCCGGATCGGTGACACGGTCGCGGGTGCCGTGCACCAGGACGGCGTCCCGCCCGGCCAGCTGGGCGACCGGGTCGCCCGGCGGGCACCACGGGGCGAGGCCGACCACGCCCCGTACCAGCGGATGGCCGGCGGCGGCCAGGGCGGCGCGGCCGCCCATCGAGTGCCCGAGCAGCACGACCGGGACCTCCCCCGCCGTACTCCGCAGCTCGTCCAGGGCGTGTACGGCGTCGCGCAGCGGATCCGCCCGGTCACCGTTCCACCCCCGGCAGCCGTACCGGACGGCGCGCACCCGTACGTCCCCGGGCAGCGCACCCCGCAGGCCGTGGTGGTGTCATGCGTACCTCCGGATGCGTTGATCGAAGCCGTACCGAGCATGCTGTACGGGAGTACGCGCAGCACCCTCACGCAGCGCCGGACAGCGAAGGACATCGCATGGGATCGTCACCTGAAATCGGCTCGCAGGTCCAGGACTTCACACTCGCGGGAGGCGCTCTCGACGGGGACGTCTTCGAGCGCCGCGACTACACCCTCTCCGCCGCCCGCGGCCGGGCCGTCGTCCTCGCCTTCTATCCGGGCGACAACACGGCCGTGTGCACCAGGCAGCTCTGCTCGTACTCCTCGGGCATGGAGACCTTCGAAGGGCTCGACGCGGAGGTCTGGGGAATCAGTCCACAGGGCGTGGACAGCCATGAGTCGTTCGCCCGCGCCCGAGGGCTGCGCATGCCGCTCCTGGCGGACCCGGGCCGTGAGACCGCCCGCGCCTTCGGGGTGGCGGCGCCCGGGATCGGGGTGCGGCGCTCGGTGTTCCTGATCGATGCCGGAGGGGTGCTGCGCTGGAAGCACGTGGCGCTGATCGGGGCCACGTACCAGTCGATGGACACACTGGCGGCCCAACTCTCCGGCATCAAGAACGCGTAAAAGTCTGCCGGATCCCGGCAGTTTCGCGGATCCGTCATGTATGGGATCATCCAGCCAGTTCGACGGAATGTTCGGGGGCTTCGCAGCCGGGAGGGGTGATCAGGTGACCTTGTTCGTCGGTCTCGGCATCGCGGGAGTCGTCCTGCTCGCCCTTTCCCTGATCTTCGACGGCATCCTCGAAGGGCTCTTCGGCGGTGTGCTGGACGGCCTCTTCGACGGGCTGCTCTCGCTTCCGGTGATCGCCGGTTTCGTCTCGATGCTCGGCTTCGGCGGCGCCATCGTGCTCGGCACGACCGGCGTCGGCGCGCTCGCGGCCACCGCGGCCGGGGTGCTCGCGGGGCTGGTCGCGGCCTGGCTGACCTGGAAGTTCAGCCGGGCCCTGATGCGGGACCAGACCGATGCCACGCCACGGGACGAGGATCTCGTCGGCACGTCGGGGTCCGTGGTCACGGCCATTCCGGCCGAGGGCTACGGGGAGGTGCTGCTGCGATTCGGGGGGCAGCCCGTGAAACTCTCGGCGAAGAGCCCGGTACCGGTCGCGCGCGGCACCGAGGTCTGGGTCGAGGCCACGCTCTCGACCACCTCGGTCTCGGTCCGCCCCGTCGAACGCTGAGCCGGTCCGCCGGCCACACGCCACCGCTCGTCACAGAACTGCCGTTCCCGTCGGGAGGCAGAGGGGGACACCCTTATGAGTCCAGTCCTGATCGCCGTCGTCGGAGTCGTCGTACTTCTTGTACTTCTCGCCCTCGTCGTCATCACCCGCTACAAGGTCGCCGGGCCCAGCGAGGCCTTCATCATCACCGGCCGCCGCGGCAAGAAGTCCGTGGACCCGGTGACCGGCCGGGCCAGCATCGACAACAGCGGCCAGAAGGTCGTCGTCGGCGGCGGCGTCTTCGTCGTGCCGTTCGTCCAGCAGAAGTTCACCCTGGACCTGTCCAGCCGGCACATCCCCATCGCCGTGCGCGGGGCCGTCACCCTGCGCGGAGTGAAGTCCAACCTCGAAGGCGTCGCGATCGTCAAGGTCGGCGGCGGCGAGGACGCCATCCGGGCCGCCGCCCAGCGCTTCCTCCAGCAGCAGGACGGCATCGTCGGCTTCACCCAGGAAGTGCTCTCGGGTGCGCTGCGCGCCATCGTCGGCCGGATGTCGGTCGAGGACATCATCCGCGACCGGGCCGCGTTCGCCGGCCAGGTGGCGGAGGAGGCCGAGGCCAGCCTGTCCGGCCAGGGCCTGATCCTGGACGCCTTCCAGATCCAGGACATCACCACCGAGGGCTCCTACCTGGAGGACCTCGGCCGCCCGGAGGCCGCCCGCGCCAAGCAGGAGGCCGACATCGCCGAGGCGATCGCCCGGCGCGCCTCGGAGCAGGCCCGGCTGAAGGCTGCCGAGGAGATCGCCATCGCCGAGCGGACCTTCTACCTCAAGCAGGCCGAGATCAAGGCCGAGACGGAAGCGGCCGCCGCCAAGGCGAACGCCGCCGGCCCGCTCGCCGAGGCCGCCCGTCAGCAGGAGGTCCTGACCGAGCAGGAGAAGGTCGCCGAGCGCCAGGCCGCGCTGACCGACCGCGAGCTCGACACCAAGGTCCGCAAGCCCGCCGACGCCGCCCGCTACCAGGCCGAGCAGGAGGCCGAGGCCCGCCGTATCGCCCAGGTCAAGGAGGCCGAGGCGGACGCCGAGCGGTCCAGGCTGACCGGTCAGGGCGAGAAGCTGCACCGCTCCGCGCTCGCCGACGCCGTGCGCATCGAGGGTGAGTCCGAGGCGGCCGCCATCGCCGCGAAGGGTGCCGCCGAGGCCGAGGCCATGCAGAAGAAGGCCGACGCGTTCAAGCAGTACGGCGACGCGGCCGTCCTCCAGATGCTCGTCGAGGTGCTTCCGCAGGTCGTCGCCAAGGCGGCCGAGCCGCTGGGCGCGATCGACAAGATGACCGTCATCTCGACCGACGGCGCCAGCCGGCTGTCGCGCACGGTCACCGACAACGTCGCCCAGGGCATGGAACTCCTCAGCTCCACCACGGGGGTCGACCTGGGCGCGCTGCTGAGCAGCCTCAAGGGAGCGGGCCCGAAGACGGAGGCCGTCCCCGCCCAGCGGAACACCGCCACCGCACAGGACGCCGCCGCCGCACAGAACGGCAGGATCGAGATCAGCGACTGATACCGGACTGCCCGCCCCGCCTGCCCGGCCGGTTCCGCGTCACCGGCCGGGCAGGCGCGTGTGCGGGCCGGAACCGCACGGAAGACGGCGGAACCCTCCGGATAAGGTAATGGGCGGCTAAAGAGATCGCCAAGAACGTCAGAACACACCGCGCTCCTCGGGAGGAAGCCATGGGAACCCACCGCACCACGCTGCCCGGAGTCGGCGTGCAGTACGACTACACGACCGAGTCGGGACAGCACATCTCCGTCGTCGTCCACCACGACGGGCGTCGGTTCATCGGCTTCTACGACCAGGACGATCCCGACTCCTGCAAACTCTCCGTACCCCTGACCCCACAGGAGGCCACCGGCCTCGCCCACCTCATCGACGCGGCGCCGATCGACGCCGTGCGGACCGAGGGCATCGACCTCGTCACCGAGCACATCCCGCTCGGGACGCGTTCCCCGTACGGCGGCCGGCTCCTCGGTGAGACCCGGGCGCGGACCCGGACGGGAGCCTCGATCGTGGCGGTGCTGCGCACCCACAGCGCGCATCCGTCGCCCGGACCGGACTTCCGGTTCGCCATCGGGGACACGCTCGTCGCCGTCGGTACGAGGGAGGGCGTCGACACGCTCTCCGAGATCATTGCGGAGGGCTGACCGTGCATGACACGACCGCACTGCTGGTGGAGCTCGGCTCCGTCATCCTGGGGCTGGGCATCATCGGGCGGTTCGCCGGCCGGATAGGGCTCTCCCCGATCCCGCTCTACCTGCTGGCCGGCCTCGCCTTCGGCGAGGGCGGGCTGCTGCCCCTCGGGGCCAGCGAGGAGTTCACCGCCGTGGGCGCCGAGATCGGCGTCATCCTGCTGCTTCTGCTGCTCGGGCTCGAATACAGCGCGTCCGAGCTCGTGACCAGCCTCAAGACCCAGTACCCGTCCGGCGCCGTGGACTTCGTGCTCAACGCGACTCCCGGCGCCGTCGCCGCCCTGCTGCTGGGCTGGGGCCCCGTGGGCGCGGTCGCGCTCGCCGGGGTCACCTGGATCTCCTCGTCCGGGGTGATCGCCAAGGTCCTCGCGGACCTGGGCCGCCTCGGCAACCGCGAGACACCGGTCATCCTCGGAGTGCTGGTCATCGAGGACCTGTCGATGGCCGTCTATCTCCCGCTGCTCACCGCGATGCTCGCGGGCGTCGGCTTCGCCGGGGGCAGCATCGCGCTGCTCGTCGCGCTCGGCACCGTCGGATTCGTGCTCTACCTCGCGCTGCGTCACGGCCGGCTGATCAGCCGGGCCGTGTCCTCCGACAATCCGGAGATGCTGCTGCTCGTCGTGCTCGGGCTGACCGTCCTGGTCGCCGGGGTGGCCCAGCAGTTGCAGGTGTCGGCGGCCGTCGGCGCGTTCCTCGTCGGCATCGCGCTCTCCGGTGAGGTCGCGGAGGGGGCGCGCAAGCTGCTGACCCCGCTGCGGGACCTCTTCGCCGCGGTCTTCTTCGTGTTCTTCGGGCTCTCCACCAACCCCGCGGAGATCCCGCCGGTGCTCCTGCCGGCCGCGCTGCTGGCCGTCGTCACCGTCTTCACCAAGATCGCCACCGGCTGGTACGCGGCCCGGCGGGCCGGTATCGGATCGCGCGGACGCTGGCGCGCGGGCGGCACTCTCGTGGCCCGCGGCGAGTTCTCCATCGTCATCGCCGGCCTCGCCGTGGCGACCGAGCCCCGGATCGGGCCGATCGCCACCGCGTACGTCCTGATCCTCGTCATCGTCGGCCCGCTCACCGCGCGCTGGACCCAGCCGGTGGTCGAGCTGGTCCAGAAGTGGCGCGGCAAGGACGGCGGACCGGCCGCCACCCCCGGTGAGCCCGGCGGGGTCCCCGCCGCGCGGGCGACGGCGGCCCCCCAGGAGGAGCTGGCCAGGTCCGTGGACTGACCCGCGCCCGTGCCGCCGGCAGCCGTCAGCTGTCGTGGGGGGCGGGGAGCTCGGGCACCCAGCCCAGGGGGTAGGCGTCCGCTCCGCCCCCGGGCACGGCCGGCTCACCGCCCGCCGCGGTGAACGCCGTCAGCGCGTCGACCAGCGCGGTGCACTGCTCCGGCGCGAGGCGTTCGACGATGGCGGCGATCTCCCGGCGGCGGGCGGACGTGACGTCCTCCACCAGCCGGCACCCCTCGGGTGTCACCCGCAGCGAGGTCTCCCGGCGGTTGGCCGGGTTCACCTGCCGCTCCGCCAGACCGGCGGCGATCAGCCGGTCCACCATCCGCATCGCCGTCGACGGGTTCACGCCCAGCCGCTCCGCGAGCGAGACCAGCTTGGCGTCCCCGTGCGTGGCCAGCACCACGAGCAGCCGGAACTGGGGCAGCGTCACCCGTTCCTCGACCGTCGCCAGCGAACGGGCGGACACCGCCACCAGCAGCCGGGACGCCGTGAGCACCGCGCGCGTCACCGCGTCGACGTCGTCCCTGCCCGGGACAAACGGTCGTTCTTGAGATGACTGTTCGTGCGCGGTCATGCCTCTTTGTACCGTGCCGAACGACCCTGCCCGAATCCGGGCGCCGTACCGAGGCCCGAACGGAGTCGGACCGGGACCGAGGCCGAAACGGTGTCCAACCGGTACCGAATCCGCAGCTCAACGCCATGACACCACCATTGGACTGTGCAAAATTTGCACCGTGACGTCTGAAACCGCATCTTCGCCCGGCCCGCAGCGACCGCCGCTGCCGACCGGTCCGCGGCGCACCGCCGCCCGGCTGCCCGTTCATATGTTCCGCGCGGGCCTCGGGCCCCTGTTCCGGGGCCGCCTGCTGCTCCTCGTGCATACCGGGCGCATCACGGGACTCTCCCGGCGGACGGTGATCGAGGTCATCGAGTCCGCGACCGTGGACGGCCGGCGGAGCTGGACGGTCGTCTCCGGCTTCGGCCCCAGCGCCGACTGGTTCCGCAACCTGCTCCGTACACCGCACGCCACCGTGCAGGCCGGGCGCAGGTTCCACGCCGTGACGGCGTACGTCCTGCCCGCCGAGGAGGGCGGCTCCCTGATGTCGCGGTACGCGCCCCGCCATCCCCGGACCGCCCGACGGCTCACCGCGTTCATGGGGTTCACGCTCGACGGCAGCGCCGAGGGCTACCGGCTGGCCGGCGAGTCCATCCCGTTCGTCACGCTGGTGGAGAGCGCCGGACGCGCGGGCGGCAGCCGCTGAAACCGCGTGGCCCGGTTGTTTCAGGCCCGCGCCGCCTCGGGTTCCGCGAGGTGGGGGCGGGGTGCGCCCCGGCGGTAGAGGATCACCGTGACCAGCAGCCCGAGGGCGAAGAAGCCGGCCGACCACCAGTAGGCGGTCGAGTAGCTCTCCAGCTGGGCCTGGGCAACCGCGGCCGGGGTGGGCCTGCGGCCCACCAGATAGTCGGTGGCGGCGCTGGTGGCCAGGGTGTTCAGCAGCGCCGTACCGATGGAGCCGCCGACCTGCTGGCTGGTGTTGACCATCGCGGAGGCCACCCCGGCGTCGCGCGGCGCGACCCCGGCCGTGGCCAGGTTCATCGCCGTCGCGAAGATCATGCCGAGGCCCAGGCCCAGGCAGATCAGCGGGGGCAGCACATGGGTGAGGTAGCCGCTGCTCAGGTCCAGGGTGGTCATCCACGCCATGGCGGCTGCCGCGATACCCATGCCGAGGGGCACGATCGGCTTGGCCCCGAACCTCGGCACCAGCGTGTTCGTCGTCGTCACGGACGTCACGATCATGACGGCGACCATGGGCAGGAAGGCCGCGCCGGTGGAGACCGGCGAGTACAGCAGGCTCTTCTGGAGGTAGTACGTAAGGAACAGGAACACGCCGAACATTCCGGCGCCGGAGATGAACATCGCGAGGAACGAGGCCGCCCGGTCCCGGTCCAGCACCACGCGCAGCGGCAGCAGCGGATGTACGGCCCTGGTCTGCCACCACGCGAACGCGGACACGAGCACCGCACCGGCCAGCAGGAACCCCCAGGTCTGGGGCGAACTCCAGGGGTTCGTCTCGGCCTTGGAGAAGCCGAACACGATGCAGAAGAGCCCGGCGGAGACCAGCAGGGTGCCCGGGATGTCGAGCCTGGGGCGGTCGGCGGGCGCGCCGGCGGTGAGCAGGCGTGAGCCGCCGATGAAGGCGACGGCCGCGAACAGCAGGTTCACGTACAGGCACCAGCGCCAGTCCAGGTACTCGGTGAGCACCCCGCCGAGCAGCAGCCCCACCGCACCGCCCGCACCCGCGATGGCGCCGTAGATACCGAAGGCCTTCGCCCGTTCCCTGGGCACGGTGAACGTCGTGGTGAGGAGCGAGAGCGCGGCCGGGGCGAGGAGCGCGCCGAACATGCCCTGCAGGGCGCGGGCCAGCACCAGGATCTCGAAGCTCGGTGCGGCGCCGCCGATGGCCGAGGCGACCGCGAAGCCGACCAGCCCGGTCAGGAACACCACCCGGCGGCCGACCAGGTCGGCGATGCGCCCGCCGAGCAGCAGCAGCGAGCCGAAGGCGAGGGCGTACGCCGTCACGATCCACTGACGGTTTCCGTCGCTGAAGCCGAGGTCCTGCTGGGCGGAGGGCAGCGCGATGTTCACGATGGTCGCGTCGAGGACCACCATCAGCTGGGCCAGCCCGATCACCCCCAGCACCCACCACCGGTGGGAGGGCCCCCGGTCGCGCTCCTGGCCGGGTGCCGTCCCGGACGCCTGCTGGGTGACCACTCGTCCCCGTGGCCCTTCCCCGGACGGTTCCCCTGACTGACGTGCGTGTCGGGCCATGGTGCGGTTCTCCCTCGCTGCACCGGAATCCCCCGACTGATCACGCTAGGCGGAGGTCGGCATCCCCGCACGTGGGGAGCCCGGCCGAGGAACAACGCTGCCGGAATCCGGCAGCGAGGAGGACGGCCGGACAGCCCCCGGGGTCTGAGCCCTCCGCCCCCGGTCCGGAGCCCGGAGCGCTCAGATCTCCTTGGCCGGCCAGTCCAGCAGCCGGGCCCCGATCACCGCGGTCTGGAGGGAGTAGCGGTGCATCGGGTCGGACGGGTCGGAGCCGGTGAGCTGGTGGATCCGCTCCAGCCGGTAGGTCAGCGCCCGCACGCTCAGTGCCAGCCGCCGGGCCGTCTCGGCCGCGACACAGCCCGAGTCGAAGTACACGGAGAGCGTCTTCAGCAGCGGCTCCGCGCCGCCCCGCGCCTGCTGGAGCGGGCCGAGCTCGCTGCGCACCAGATCGGCCATCGCCTGCCGGTCCCGGGTCAGCACGGGGTAGACGAGCAGATCCGCCGCGTACAGCACGGGGTCGTCCAGACCCATCCGGTCCGCCAGGTCGAGCGCGTCGAGCGCCTCGTCGTACGACTGGACCACACCGCCGGGCCCCCGGTGGGCACGGCCGATGGCCACCCGGCCGCCGTCCGTCGCCGCGTGCGCCTGCTTGGCGAAGAACCGCAGGACATCGGGCTGGCTGCCGGGCGCGATACAGATCAGCCGGCCGTCCTTCGTCGTGAGGAGGATCTTGCGGCCGCTGAACCGGGCCAGCAGGGCCGATTCCACCTGCCTCGGCACGGCATCGGTCTCGGTGTACGCCTCCGGGCCCGCCGCCACCGCGACGGCGTGGGCACGGGAGAGCCGCAGCCCGAACCGGGTGGCGCGCTCGGCGAGCCGGCCGAGATCGCTGCGCCCGTACAGCAGGTCGTCGATGAACTCCCGGCGGGCCGCCTCCTCCCGCCGGACGGTGAGGCGCTGGGCGCGCTCGAAACCCTCGGCGAACGCGTCGACCGTCTGCTCCACCACGACCAGCACGCTCTCCGTGGACGCCGCGGTGGTGGCAGCGGTCGCTCCGGGGGCGGCGGCGGGCCAGTTCGTCCGTGTCTCGGCCAGGTGCATACGGACCAGCGCGCGCAGCTGGTGTCCGGCCTCCGCGGCCTGCCTGCCGAGGGTGCGGCGGGTGTCCAGCTCCTCCCTGGTGAGCCGTCGGCCGGAGACGGCGACCTCGCCCAGGATCTGGGCGTAGCCCTCCAGGAAACTGTCGGGAATCACCGGTTCCGCCACGCGCCCGCCCCCTCTGCTGATACGGCACTGATATTTACACAACGCATACACGCCCATGCCGGTGCCCGGCATCGAGCACAGAGAAAGACTGCCGGAGTCCGGCAATGCGGCCGACCACCTGTAGATGACACGATCCCGTCAGCACCAGCCCGGGGGACCACGGGGGAAACACGGGGGTGCAGGGGGACGGGGGAAGACCCGGCTGTCGCAGTGTCGTTGGGACGGCACTGCGGCTCCGGGGTCACCGCCGGACCCTGCGACACGCTCCGGCGGAAGCCGCCGGATACAGCGGGCAGGGGGTGGACCTATGCGGGAGTTTCTGACTGCGGCGCAGTCCTTCCCGGCCGTTCTCTTCTCCGCGGCGCTCGTGGTCGTCATCGCCTTCTGGCTTCTCGTACTGGCCGGTGCGGCCGACCACCACTCGTTCGACGCGGACCTCGACACCGATCTCGCCGGCATCGGCGGCGTGCCCGTCACCGTCTCGGTCTCCGTGATGGTGGCCGTCGGCTGGTTCACCGCCCTGACCGGGACGGTCCTGCTGCACCGCGGCGACACCACCGGCACCACCCGGGCCGCGCTCGCCTTCGGCGTCCTCGCCGGCGCGCTGCTGGTCGCCTGGGTCGTGGTGCGGTTGCTGGTGCGCCACTTCCGCCGCTTCTTCGCCGACGAGCCTCCTCCATCGCGCCAGGACTTCCTGGGTCGGGTCTGCACGATCCGTACCGGCACGGTCGGTACGGACTTCGGCCAGGCCGAGGTCGCCGCGGCCGACGGGTCCACCGCGATCGTCCAGGTGCGCCAACTGGCACCGGCCGAGACCGCGTTCACGGCGGGGAGTGCGGGGCTGCTGTACGCGTACGACGAGGCCGGCGAGTTCTTCTGGGTCTCCCCGTACGACCGGGCGCTCGACCCGGGACCGCCGCCGGCCCCGGAACGTCGGCGCCGCCGCACCGCCTGATCCGGGCGTCGCACCGCCCGGCCGGGGCAGTGCCCGGCCGGAGTGCCGCACTGCCCGGAGCCGCACCGCCCGTCCGTCGTGCCGCCCCGCACCGCCCCGAGCCGCCCTGTGCCGCCCGGCCGGTGTGCCGCGCGCACCCACGTCACTCCGCTCTTTTCCCTTTCCGTACCACCAGCCGCCAAGGACTGTCATGGAAGCCATCTCCTTGGGCCTCGGCCTGCTCATCGCCGTGGTCCTGCTCATCGCGATCGCCCTGCTGCTGATCGTCACCCGGCTCTTCCGCAAGGTGGAACAGGGCAAGGCCCTGATCATCTCCAAGACCAAGAAGGTCGACGTGACCTTCACCGGCGCCGTCGTCCTGCCGGTGCTGCACAAGGCCGAGTCCATGGACATCTCGGTCAAGACGATCGAGATCCGCCGCACCGGGCGCGAGGGCCTGATCTGCCAGGACAACATCCGCGCCGACATCCACATCACGTTCTTCGTCCGGGTCAACAAGACCGTCGAGGACGTCATCAAGGTCGCCCAGGCCATCGGTACGGAACGGGCCAGCGACAAGGTGGCGATCCAGGAGTTCTTCGCGGCGAAGTTCTCCGAGGCGCTGAAGACCGTCGGCAAGCAGCTGGACTTCGTCGACCTCTACACCAAGCGCGAGGAGTTCCGGGACCGGATCATCCGGGTCATCGGCACCGATCTGAACGGCTACCACCTCGACGACGCGGCGATCGACTTCCTTGAGCAGACGCCCATGGCACAGCTCGACGGCGCCAACATCCTCGATGCCCAGGGCATTCGCAAGATCACCGAGCTCACCGCGATCGAGCACGTGAGGACCAACGAGTTCCAGCGCACCGAGCAGAAGGAGATCACCCGGCAGGACGTGGACGCCCGGGAGACCATCCTGGAGCTGGAGCGCCGGCAGGCCGAGGCCGAGATCAAGCAGCGCCGCGAGGTCGAGACGCTGCGCGCCCGCGAGGAGGCCGCAACCGCCCGGGTCCAGGAGGAGGAACGCCTGGGCGCGCAGGCCGCGTTCATCCGGACCGAGGAGCAGCTCGGCATCCAGCGGGAGAACCAGGCACGGGAGATCGCCGTCGCGCAGAAGAACCGCGAGCGGGTCATCGCCGTGGAGAACGAGCGCATCGAGAAGGACCGGCTGATCGAAGTCATCGGACGCGAGCGGCAGACCGAGCTCGACCGCATCGCCGCGACGAAGGAGGTCGAGGCGGAGCGCCGTGAGGTCGCCGACGTGATCCGCGAGCGCATCGCGGTGGACCGTACGGTCGCCGAGCAGGAGGAGTCCATCAGGACCCTGCGGTCCGTCGAGGAGTCCGAGCGCACCCGCAAGTCCGTCATCATCGCCGCGGAGGCGGAGGCGCAGGAGCAGCTGGTCAAGGACATCAAGGCGGCGGAGGCCGCCGAGGCCGCGGCCACGCACCGGGCCGCCGAGCAGCTGACGCTCGCCGAGGCCCGGCTGAAGACCGCGGATCTGGACGCGCGGGCCAAGCTGCGGCTGGCCGAGGGGATCCAGGCCGAGTCGGCGGCCCCCGGACTCGCGGACGTGCAGGTGCGGGACGCGGCGGCCGAGGTCCTGGAGAAGACCGGTCTGGCCGAGGCCGGGGCGGCGTCGGCCCGGCTGCGGGCCGAGGCGGAGGGAGCCAGGCTCAAGGCGCTCGCGCTGGCCGAGGGCACCCAGGCCCAGGCGGCCGCGGAGGCGGCGATGATCGGCGAGAAGCTGAAGGCCGAGGCGGCGGGGCTGACGGAGAAGGCGGCCGCGATGGCGGCACTCGACGACGCCTCGCGCGGACACGAGGAGTACCGGCTGCGGCTGGCCGCGGAGAAGGAGATCCGGCTCGCCGGGATGGAGGTCCAGCGGCAGGTCGCCGAGGCGCAGGCGACGGTGCTGGCCACCGGCCTGGAGAACGCCGACATCGACATCGTCGGCGGGGAGTCGGTCTTCTTCGACCGGCTGGTCTCGTCCATCTCGATGGGCAAGAGCCTCGACGGGTTCGTCGAGAACTCCGACACGGCGAAGGCGCTGGGCGGAGCGTGGCTGAACGGCACGTCGTCGTTCACGGACGACCTGACCCGGGTGCTGGGCTCGGTGTCGTCGGGTGATGTGCAGAACCTGACGGTGTCGGCGCTGCTGATGCGGATGATGGCCGCGCCGGGCGGTGGCGCGGGCGCGGACCAGGTACGTCAGCTCCTCGACCACGCCCGGTCGCTGGGACTGGCCGACGTACCGGTCGGCGCGGCGGCGAACCCGTCCCGCAACGGTACGCCGGTGACGTAGCGGGTCCGTCCGTCCCCGGTCGCCGGACGGGCCGGAAGTGGCCGCACTCCGGGCCCGCCCGGCAACGGGGAACACCACCGGCCGCACACCCGGCCCGCCCGGCGACCGGGGACACCGACGCCGCAGCCCACCCACCCGCCCCGTAAGGAGCCGCACCGCATGGACACCGCCATCACATCGCCCCCGGACGGCCCCGAGGACGGCGTCTACGACGTGCTGCGGCGGCGGCTGCGCACCCAGGCCGCCGAGCTCGCCCGCCGTGCCGAGGCACTCAACGCACGCCGGACCGAGGAGTTCGGCTCCACCGGCCTGCGCCTGCTCGGCAGCGAGCGGATCCGTACCGAGCGGCCCTCCGTCCCCCGTGACCTCGTCGCGATCGGCGGACAGCTGCTGTTCGGCTTCGAGCGCGGCCCCGGCCGGAGCGACGAGCCCGCCGTCGAGGAGGTACTCGCGCTGTACGGCCCCGACCTCGGGCCCGGCAGCCACCCGCTCCTCACCGACGAAGCACTCGTGCGCGAGTTCACCGGCCTGCACCGCTACTACCGCGACACCCGGCTGCTCCGGCTCCGCCGTACCGAGGGCCGGCTCCTGGCCGTGTTCCGGACCGGCGACACCGCCGAGGACATCCGCGTCCTGCGCTGGGCGCTCGACGCCGACGGCTCGCCCGGTGACTTCCTCGACGCGCGCGGCGAGCGCGACCACGTGTTCCCGCCGTCGCACGACTTCACCTGGACCGTCGCGGGCCGCGAGGCGCACATCGCCGGGCGGCACCCGCACATCGCCATCGGCACGGACGACACGGGCAGCACCGGGGAGGGGGACCCGGCGCCGCTCTTCGTCTCCACGCTCGGCGGGTATCTCACGCTCAAGACCGAGGACGACACGGAGACCCCCGACGGGATCTACCGGGAGCCGGTCGCCGAACCCCTCCAGTCGCTCGCCGACGCCGAGGTCGAGTACGCGCGGAGCGGCCCGCTCGTGCTGCTGCGCATCCGCCCGTACAAGGAGGAGGCCTGGCGCCATCTCGTCTTCAACCGGCTGCTCGGCACCGTCCAGCGGCTGGACGGGATCGGCCCCGCCTGCCACCGGCTCCCCGAGGACCAGGGGATCATCTTCCCCGGCGGCTACTACCTGACCGCCGGCACCGCCAAGACCTTCGACATCGCCCGGCCGCTCACCGGCCCGGTCTTCGAAGGGGCCGTCCGCTCCCCCAACGGCGAGGACGTCCTGTACGTGTTCCGCTCGCGGGAGGACGGGCGGAGCCTGCTGCTCCCGTACAACGTGATCCGGCAGGAGGTCGCCACCCCGCTCCAGGGCCGGGGCCACGCGCTGCTCGACGACGGCACGCTCGTGCTGCTGCGGGACCCCGTGGAGGGAGGGGACGAGGGTCCGGCCCGCGTCCATCCGGTGCGGCGCTGGCGGACGCCGTACGTCTCCGACACCTACGCGGCCTCCCGCCCCGTCGGGACGGGCCCGCTCGCCCGGGTCGGCAACGCCGACCTCGTGCGTGGCATCTCCGACTGCCTCGCGCTCGCGCACAGCGCCGAAACAACCACCTCGACCACTGCCGTGTACGCCCGTCTGGTCGCCGACTGCTCGCGCGCCACCGATCGGTACCACTGGCTGGAGGAGAGCGAACTCGGCTCCCTCGCTGAGCCGTTGGCCGCACTGCGCGATACCGCCCAGCAGGTGCTGGCCGAGTTCGGCGCCGTACAGGAGCAGACCCGGCAGGCCGCCGAGGCGCTTGCCGAGACGGCGGACCGGATCACCGCACTCGTGCGCCGGGTCCGGGGAGAGGCACCCCGCACGGCCGCCGACTGGGTCGACCGGCTGACCGGGCTGCGGGCGGCACACGGCCATCTGGCGTCGCTCGCGGAGATGCGGTACGCCGACACCGGGCGGATCGCCGAACTCACCGCCGCCACCGCCGAGGACCTCACCGCGGCGGGCCGGCGCGCGGTCGCGTTCCTGTCCGGGGACGACGCGTTCACCGGCTACCACGAGGACGTCGCCCGTTACACCGAGGAGGCCGCCGCCCTCGCCACCGTCACCGACGCGACCGCGCTCGGCGAGCGGCTGGCGGGGATGACGGACGGGCTGAGCACGGTGACGGAGGTCGTCGCCGGGCTCGACATCGGCGACGGCGTGGTCCGCACCTCCATCCTGGAGCGGATCGCGGAGGTGCTCGGCGGGGTGAACCGGGCCCGCGCCACACTCGAAGCCCGCCGCCGCGCGCTGCTCGACCAGGAGGGCCGGGCCGAGTTCGCCGCCGAGTTCGCGCTGCTCGGGCAGGCCGTCACGGCCGGGCTGGCCGCCGCGGACACCCCGGACACCTGTGACGACCAGCTTGCGCGGCTCCTGCTCCAACTGGAGAACCTGGAGGCCCGGTTCGCCGAGTTCGACGACTTCCTGGCCGAGCTGGGTGAGCGGCGGACGGAGGTGTACGAGGCGTTCTCGGCCCGCCGGCAGGCCCTCCAGGACGCCCTCGCCCGCCGGACCGAGCGCCTCGCGGCCTCCGCCGCCCGGGTGCTGGAGACCATCGCGCGCCGGGGTTCCACCCTGTCCGACACGGACGCCGTGCACACCTACTTCGCCTCCGACCCGATGGTCGCCAAGATCCGCCGCACCGCCGACGAGCTGCGCGGACTCGGTGACACGGTCAGGGCCGAGGAGCTGGAGGGGCAGCTGCTGGCCGCCCGCCAGGAGGCGGGGCGTGCGCTGCGCGACCGCGGCGAGCTCTACGCGGACGGCGGGGCGACGATCCGGCTGGGCCGGCACCGCTTCGCGGTGAACACCCAGCCGTTCGAGCTGACTCTGGTGCCGCAGGGGGACGGGCTCGCGTTCGCCGTCACCGGAACCGACTACCGGGCCCCCGTCACCGACCCGGACTTCACCGCCACCCGCCCGTACTGGGACCAGCTGCTGCCCTCCGAGTCCCCGTCCGTCTACCGGGGCGAACACCTGGCCGCCCGGCTCCTCGACGAGCACGGCGCGGACGCGCTGCGCTCCCTGGGCGACGCCGAACTCGCTTCTCTGGTGCGGGAGTCGGCCGCCGCCGCGTACGACGAGGGGTATCAGCGCGGCGTCCACGACGAGGACGCCACGGCGATCCTGGCCGCCCTGCTGCGGCTGCACGCGGCCGCGGGGCTGCTGCGCTTCACCCCCGCCGTGCGGGCCGCCGCCCAGCTCTTCTGGGCGTACGGGACGGACGAAGTCCGCCGGACGTCCTGGACCCGCCGGGCCCGCTCACTGGCGCGCGCCCGCGCGACGTTCGGCCTCACCCCGGCCGTCACCGAACTCCAGGAGGAGTGGGCGGCGGCCGTACGGGGGGACCATGGCCGCGCCGTGGCCGGCTACCTCTTCGAGGAGCTGACGAGCGGGCCCGAGGGCTTCGTCACCGCCGCGTCCGTCCGTACCTTCCTGGACAAGTTCCGCCGGACCACTGGCACTTCCGCCTACGACGAGGATCTCGCCGCCCTCGGGGACGATCTGCCGGCCCGCCGCCAGCTCGTCGAGGGCTGGCTCACCTCGTACGCGCGGGCGAGCGGCACGGACCTGGACGCGGACGATCTCGCGGAGGCCGTCGCCGTCGAGCTCTGCCCCGAGCCGGTCCTGGCCCGCTACGAGGGCGACGCCCCGCTCACCGAGACCGTGGAAGGCCTGCTGGGCGTCCACCCGCGCGCCGAGCGGGGCCGGATGACCGTGCGCATCGATGAACTCCTGTTCCGTACCGAGAAGTTCCGTACGGCAGTCGTCCCGGGTTTCCGTGCCTACCAGCGGCGGCGCACCGCCCTGGTCGCCACCGAACGCGCCCGGCTGCGGCTGGACGACCACCGGCCGCGCGTGATGTCGGCGTTCGTCCGCAACCAGCTGCTCGACGAGGTGTACCTGCCGCTGATCGGCGACAGCCTCGCCAAGCAGCTCGGCACCGCCGACGCCGGACGGCGCACCGACTCGCAGGGCCTGCTGCTGCTCGTATCGCCGCCCGGCTACGGCAAGACGACGCTCATGGAGTACGTCGCCGACCGGCTCGGCCTGGTCATCGTCAAGGTCAGCGGCCCCAGCCTCGGCCACGACGTCACCTCGCTGGACCCCGCGCAGGCGCGCAGCGCGACCGCCCGCCAGGAGATCGAGAAGATCAACTTCGCCCTGGAGGCGGGCAACAACACCCTGCTCCACATCGACGACATCCAGCACACCTCGCCGGAACTGCTCCAGAAGTTCATCCCGCTCTGCGACGCCACCCGCCGGATCGAGGGCGTACGGGACGGCGAGCCGCGCAGCCACGACCTGCGGGGCAAGCGGTTCGCCGTGTGCATGACGGGCAACCCGTACACCGAGTCCGGGGAACGGTTCAGGGTCCCCGACATGCTCGCCAACCGGGCCGACGTCTGGAACCTGGGCGAGGTGCTGAGCGGGCGCGAGGACGTCTTCGCCCTGAGCTTCGTCGAGAACGCGCTGACCTCGAACCCGGTGCTGGCCCCGCTCGCGGGCCGCTCGCGCGAGGACCTCGCACTGCTGCTGCGGCTCGCCTCCGGCACCGATGCCACCGCCCGCGCGGACCGGCTCCAGCACCCCTGCACACCGGCCGAGGTGGACCGGATCACCGCCGTGCTCCGCCATCTGCTGCACGCCCGCGACACCGTCCTCGCGGTCAACGCCGCGTACATGGCGTCGGCCGCTCAGACGGACGCGGCGCGCACCGAGCCGCCGTTCCGTCTCCAGGGCTCGTACCGCAACATGAACCGGATCGCCGAGCGCATCGTGCCCGTGATGAACGACGCCGAACTGTCCGCCGTCATCGAGGACCACTACGCGGGCGAGGCGCAGACGCTGACCTCGGGCGCCGAAGGGGCCCTGCTGAAACTCGGGGCCCTGCGCGGCACGCTGACCCCGGGGCAGGCCGAGCGGTGGTCCGCCGTCACCGCCTCGTACGTCCGCGAACAGGCGCTCGGCGGGGCCGAAGGCGATCCGCTGACCCGTGCGGTGGCCGCGCTCGGGCTGCTCGCGGACCGGATCGCGGCGGTCGAGACCGCGATCGGCCGGGCCGCCGACCCGCGCCGGCCGCTCGCCCGCCCGGCGTCCGGAACACACGAGGACCACTGAACCGTACCGACCAGGAGAAGAGGGCAAGGCATGCTGGGTCATGTGACGTCTCTTCCTCAGCAACCCCAACGCTCGCCGTTCTCCGGTCACATGGTCGTCTGCGGTGACGACGCGCTCGCCCAGCGGCTCGCGGTGGAGCTGCGGTACGTCTACGGGGAGCGGGTCACCCTGGTCCTGCCGCCGGACCCCGGCGCGTCCAGACCCGAACTGCCGCTGACCGGGCGGGGCCGGGCGGCCGCGCTGTTCGGCCGGATGTCGTCGGCGATGAACCGCAACGGCGGTTTCGGGAACGGCGGTTTCGGCAACGGCCCTTCCGGGACCGGGGACAGCGACACGAACGCCGGTGTGGAGGCGGTGCGCATTCTCCAGGCGGCCGAACCGTCCGACGAGGCGTTCGAGGAGGCCGGCGTCGGATCCGCGGCGGCCCTGGCCCTCGTCTACGACGACGACGAGCGCAACATCCGCGCCGCGCTGACCGCGCGCAGGCTCAACCCCCGTCTGCGGCTGGTGATCCGGCTCTACAACCGCAAGCTCGGCCAGCATCTGGAGGCGCTGCTCGACCAGACGGCCGCCGTCGCGTCGCCCGGCATCGACCCGTCCGCGCTGGACGCCTCCACCACCGTCCTGTCGGACGCAGACACCGCGGCCCCCGCCCTCGCGGCGACGGCGCTCGCCGGTTCCAGCAAGGTGATCCAGGCGGAGGGCCTGCTCCTGCGGGCGGCCGAGCGCACCCCGCCCGGCGACGGCCGGGTCGCCGACCCGGGCCTGTGCACGCTGGCCCTGCTCTCCTCCACCACCCATGACCCGGCGGGCACCGAGGGCTCCGACAGCAGCGGCGACGAGGGGCCCCGGCTGCTGCCCGACCAGGCGCAGGTGGCCGCCGCGACGGGACGCGGGACGATCGTCCTGGAAGCGGTCAGCCAGGTCGGCCAGGCCGGGCCCCGGCGCCGGATGCGCGGCCGGGGAGCACCGCTGAGCCAGGTCTTCTCGCGTCGGCTGCGCTGGTCCGCGCTGGGCGTCGGCCTGGCCGTGGTGGCCCTCGCGGTGGCGTCCTCGTTCACCACCGGGGACGATCCGCTGCACGCCGCCTACCTCACCCTGCTCGACCTGTTCGCGATGGGCGACCCGGCCATCGGGGACGAGACCGCCCGCCAGATCATCCAGCTCCTGTCGGGCGTCGCCGGGCTGATGCTGCTGCCGCTGCTGGTGGCCGGGGTGCTGGAGGCCTTCGGCTCACTCCGGACGGCCTCCTCGCTGCGCCGCCCGCCGCGCGGACTCTCCGGGCACGTGGTGCTGCTGGGACTCGGCAAGATCGGCACCCGGGTCCTGGTCCAGCTGCGCGAACTCGGCATCCCCGTGGTGTGCGTGGAGGACGACCCGGACGCCCGGGGCATCCCGGTGGCCCGCCGGCTGCACGTACCGGTGGTCATCGGGGACGTCACGCAGGAAGGCGTCCTGGAGGCGGCGAAGATCCGCCGCTCCCGTGCCCTGCTTGCCCTGACCAGCATCGACACCACCAATCTGGAGGCCGCGCTGTACGCCCGCTCGGTCAAGCCGGATCTGCGGGTGACGCTGCGGCTGTTCGAAGACGAGTTCGCGACCGCCGTCTACCGCACCCTGCGCACCGCCCACCCGCAGGCGCTGACCCGCTCCCGCTCGGTCTCCCATCTGGCGGCGCCCTCGTTCGCCGTCGCCATGATGGGCCGCCAGATCCTGGGCGCGGTGCCGGTCGAACGGAAGGTGATGCTGTTCGCGGCGGTGGAGGTGGCGGGGCACTCGCAGCTGGAGGGCCGCACCGTGGAGCAGGCGTTCCGGGCCGGGGCGTGGCGGGTCCTCGCCCTGGACGTGGCCGCGCCCGCCGACCGCCGGCCGGACCTGACCGCCCCCGCCCCGCCCCCGCAGACCCCCGGTGCCGCCCAGGACCGGCCGGGCGGCCTCGTCTGGAACCTGCACCCCGGCTACGTCCTTCAGCCCACCGACCGGGTGGTGATCGCCGCGACCCGCCGAGGCCTGGCGGAACTGCTGCGCAGGCGCGGCTCGTTGACCCGGAACTGACGGACCGGCCCGCCCGGGTGCCCCGGAAATCGGAGTGCTTGGGCGGGCCGGTCCGCCTACCGTGGCGTTCATGGACCAGGAACCGGCGGAGTACCTGCTCAATGTCGTCGACATCGAGGCGACCTGCTGGGACGGGCAGCCGCCGCCGGGCGCGGTGAGCGAGATCATCGAGATCGGGCTGACCGTCGTCGATCTGCGGGCGCGCGAACGCCTGGCCCGCCACCGCATCCTGGTCCGGCCGGCCCGCTCCTCGGTCAGCGCCTTCTGCACCGGGCTGACGGGCCTCACCCAGGCCGAGGTGGCCACCGGACTCCCCTTCGCCGACGCCTGCCGGCTGCTGGCGTCCGAGCACCGGGCGGGGTCCCGGCCCTGGGCGAGCTGGGGCGACTACGACCGCAACCAGTTCCTCCGGCAGTGCCGGGCGACCGGCACCCCGTACCCGTTCGGCCGCCGCCACGCCAACGCCAAGATCCCCTTCACCTCGGTCCACGGCCTGCGCAAACGCCCCGGCATGGACACGGCCCTGAAGATCGCGGGCCTTCCCCTGGAGGGCCGCCACCACAGCGGCGCCGACGACGCGTGGAACATCGCGGCGCTGATCCTGGACATCGAGGCCCGGGGCGGCCGGCCGGCGGACGAGCCCGGCCAGGAGGAGCACGGCGACTCCTGGGAGGCGTACTCGCCCTGGCATCACGGCCCCACCCGCTGAGCACCGTTCCGCGCCCCGGCCCCCGGACACCCGCACCTCAGCTCCCGCGCCCCGCCCGCCGGGCAGTGGCCCGCGCCCTGGTCCCGGGCACCGTCCCGCGCCCCCTCAGAACAGGCCGCCCATCGCCTTCCGCACCTCCGCGAGCGTCACGTCGGCGACGGCGTTGGCGCGTTCGTTGCCGGCCCGCAGTACGGATCTCACGTACCCCATGTCCCGTGCCAGTTCCGCCCGTCGGGCCCGCATCGGTGCCATCCGGGTGTTGACCGCGTCGGTCACGGTCCGCTTCAGCGCGGCCGCGCCCCGGCCCCCGATCTCCTCGGCCACGTCGTGCGGATCGCGGTCGAGGCAGAGCGCGGCGAGCCGCACGAGACCGGACACCCCGGGCCGCCCCTCGGGGTCGTAGGTGATGTGCCGCTCGGCGTCCGTCGTCGCGCCCTTGATCAGGCGGGCCGTCTCGTCCGCGTCGGCGCTCAGCGCGACGGAGTTGGCGCGGCTCTTGCTCATCTTCGTGCCGTCGGTGCCGAGCAGCAGGGGCGCGGCGGAGAGCAGCGCCTCGGGTTCCGGGAAGAGCTGTCCGTAGCGCTCGTTGAAGCGCCGGGCGACGGTCCTGGTCACTTCGAGATGGGGCACCTGGTCCTGGCCGACCGGCACCAGATTGCCCTTGCAGAAGAGGATGTCGGCCGCCTGATGGACGGGGTAGGTGAACATCAGCCCGCTGACGGCCGCCTGCCGGGAGTGCGCGATCTCGTCCTTGACCGTGGGATTGCGCCCCAGTTCGGCGACGGAGACCAGGCTCAGGAACGGCAGCAGCAGCTGGTTGAGCGCGGGTACGGCGCTGTGGTTGAAGATCACCGAACGTTCCGGGTCGATGCCGACGGCCAGGTAGTCCAGCAGCAGCCCCTCCATGACCGGGGTGAGCCGTTCCGCCACGTCCCGGTCGGTGAGCACCTGGTAGTCGGCGACGAGGACGAACACCTCCACCCCGAGATTCTGGAGCCGCACCCGGTTGTGGAGGGTGCCGAAGTAGTGCCCGAGGTGCAGCGCCCCGGTGGGACGGTCGCCGGTCAGGACCCGGAAGGCGGCGGGGTCCCGCTCGATCCGCTCGTCGAGTGCGGCGGTGGGGCCCGGGTGGGTCGTGGTCATGGCTGGTCTCTCCTCGCGATGGTGTGTGCGTGGAGGACGGCCCTCGCCGGGCTCGGAGCCCGTACCGGAGAAGGGCAGAGAAAAAGGGCCGTCCGTGACGAACGGCCCTGGTCCCGCGCTGAAGAGGTGGCCGCTCCTAGGAGGAGCGCCACCAGTTCCGGCGCGGTACGAAGGTCATGGGCAGAGCTTAACCGGGGCGCGGTCCGGTCACGGGGAATTCCGCCGGACCGGGGTCCGGTTCCGCTCATGGCCGCGTGCACACCCGGGTCCGGCGCCCTCATGACCGCCTCCGCCCCGGTGACGAGTCACCCATGGGTGATGAAACGCGCACATAACTCGACTGGGTTCTACTGAGTTGTCATGAGCGAGGCGGGCATAAAGACCAAGCTGGGCCGGCCGAAACCCTCCGACGTCTCGGCCGGCCTGGTCACCGGGCTCTTCTCGATCCCCGAGGGCATGGCCTACGCGGCGATCGGTGGCTTCAATCCGGTCTCCGGCATCTACGCGGGTGTCGTTCCCACGATCCTGGGATCGTTCTTCGCCCGGACCGTCCTCATGGTCACGACCCTCACCTCCGCCATCGCCCTGACCTCGCAGAGCGTGCTGGCCGGGGCACATCTGGACCCCGGGGACGCGGGGAACATCGCCACGGTCGCCGTACTCGCCGGGCTGGTCATGGCGGTGCTCGGGCTGCTGAAGCTCGGTGCGGTGATGAGCTTCGTCTCCAATGCCGTGATGACCGGTTTCTCGACCGGGATCGCCCTCCAGATCATCACCGGCTCGCTCGACGACGCCACCGGCTACAGGCCCGCCGGCCACAACCGCCTCACCCAGTTGGCCGACTGGGTGATCCATGCCGGCGACTGGAAGCTCACGACCACCCTGACCGCACTGGCCACGGTCGCCGTCTGGGCGCTCGTCCGGCTGGTCAGGCGGCTGGAACCGGTCTCGGTCCTGGTCGCCCTGGTCGCCGTCAGCCTGGGCGTCGGGCTGCTGTCGGTCGATGTGGAGCTGGCCGGGGACATCGCGAAGATCCCGGCGGCGCTGCCCCACTTCACCGCCCCGGACCTGTCCGCCGTCGGCTCGCTGCTGCCCGGCGCCTTCGCCGTCGCGCTGGTCGCCCTGGCCCAGGCGGCGTCGATCGGCCCGACCGTCCGCAACCCCGACGGCTCCAAGTCGTCCGTCGACGGCGACTTCGTCGCCCAGGGGATCGGCAACATCGGCGGCGGGCTGTTCGGCGCGCTGCCCGCCGGCGGTTCCATGTCCCGTACCGGGGTCGCCGTCAGCGCGGGCGCGCGCACCCGCTGAGCCGGCGTCTTCGCCGGGCTGTGGCTGGCGCTGCTGGTGCTGACCCTCGGTTCACTGGCCGAGCGGATCCCGATGCCGGTCATCGGCGGCCTGATCATCGTGATCGGCTGCGAGCTGATCCTGGGGCGCCGCAAGGACATCCTGCTGGTGCTGCGCACATCCCCGCTGCCGGCCGCCGCGATGATCGTCACGTTCGTCGCCACCACCCAGCTGCCCCTCCAGCAGGCCATCGTGATCGGGGCGATGCTCTCGCTGCTGCTGTACTGCGTGCAGGCGGCCCGGCAGAGCGGGCTGCGTGGGCTTGAGCACGGCCGTACGCCCGGGAGCTGGCGGTTCACCGATCCGCCCGCCCGGATCGGGCCCGGCGAGGTGACCGTCCTCTTCTACGGCGGGGCCGGCCTGTTCGCCGAGGTCCCCCGGATCGACGCCCAGTGGCCCGACATCTCGCAGGCACGGGGGTCGGCCGTGGTGCTGACGCTGCGCACCACACCGGAGATCCCGTCCTCGGCGGTGGTGAAGCTGCTCGACCGGTACGCCGAGGAGCTGGACGCCCACGGCGGCCGGCTCTATCTGGCCGGGGTCCGGCCGGGGCTGCTCGCGGTGCTGCGCCGGACCGGTCTCGGCGCGGAGCTCGGCGACGACCAGGTGGTGCCCGCGCGCGAGGAGATCTTCGGGGCCCAGCGCGAGGCGATCGAGCGGGCCACCCGGTGGGTCGAGGAGCGCAGCGGAGGGGGTACGGCCACCGCGGAATAGGAGGACGAGGCGCTCCGTTGTAAGGTGTGCGAGTTAGTTCAACGTTCAACTACCTGAAGCGATCACCTGGAGGCGGGCGCCATGCAGTTCGGGATCTTCACCGTCGGGGACATCACCACCGACCCGACGACCGGCACGACGCCGAGCGAGCACGAGCGGATCAAGGCCACCGTCGCCATCGCACGGAAGGCCGAGGAGGTCGGCCTCGACGTCTTCGCGACCGGCGAGCACCACAACCCCCCGTTCGTCCCGTCCTCCCCGACGACCACCCTCGGCTACATCGCCGCCCGCACCGAGCGCATCATCCTGTCCACCTCGACGACCCTGATCACCACCAACGACCCGGTGAAGATCGCCGAGGACTACGCCACGCTCCAGCACCTCGCCGACGGCCGCGTCGACCTGATGATGGGCCGGGGCAACACCGGCCCGGTCTACCCCTGGTTCGGCAAGGACATCCGCCAGGGCATCCCGCTCGCCATCGAGAACTACGCCCTGCTGCACAAGCTGTGGCGCGAGGACGTCGTGGACTGGGAGGGGAAGTTCCGTACGCCGCTACAGTCCTTCACCGCGACCCCGCGCCCGCTGGACGGCGTACCGCCGTTCGTCTGGCACGGCTCCATCCGCTCCCCGGAGATCGCCGAGCAGGCCGCGTACTACGGCGACGGCTTCTTCCACAACAACATCTTCTGGCCCATCGAGCACACGAAGAAGATGGTGAACCTCTACCGGCAGCGCTACGCCCACTACGGCCACGGCACCGCCGAGCAGGCCATCGTGGGCCTGGGCGGGCAGGTGTTCATGCGCAAGAACTCGCAGGACGCGGTACGGGAGTTCCGCCCGTACTTCGACAACGCGCCGGTCTACGGGCACGGGCCCTCGATGGAGGACTTCACCCAGCAGACGCCGCTGACCGTCGGCTCCCCGCAGGAGGTCATCGAGCGGACGCTGTCCTTCCGGGACGCCGTCGGCGACTACCAGCGCCAGCTGTTCCTGATGGACCACGCGGGACTGCCGCTCAAGACGGTCCTGGAGCAGCTCGACATCCTCGGCGAGGAGGTCGTGCCCGTACTGCGCAAGGAGTTCGCCGCGCTGCGGCCCGCCGGGGTGCCCGAGTCCGCGCCCCTGCACCCGGCCGTCGCCGCCACCACTGCCGCGAAGGAGAGCTGACACCGTGTTCGCCACCGAACCGCTGAGGATCACCGCCGTCTCGGCGGGGCTGAGCAGCCCCTCGTCGACCAGGCTGCTGGCCGACCGGCTGGCCGCCGCCACCCGGGAGCGGCTGGAGGAGAGCCAGGACCGCCCGGTCGAGGTCCGTGTGATCGAACTGCGCGACCTGGCCGTCGACATCGCGGGCAACCTGGTGTCCGGGTTCCCGTCGGCCAGGCTGGAGGAGGCCATCGGCGCGGTGACGGGGGCCGACGGTCTGATCGCCGTCACCCCGGTCTTCACCGCCTCGTACAGCGGCCTGTTCAAGTCGTTCTTCGACCTGGTCGAGAACACCGCGCTGACCGGCAAGCCCGTCGTCGTCGCGGCGACCGGCGGGACCGCCCGGCACTCGCTGGTCCTGGAGCACGCGATGCGTCCGCTCTTCGCCTATCTGCGGGCCGTCACGCTGCCGACGTCGGTGTACGCCGCGTCGGAGGACTGGGGCTCCTCGGGCGACGAGTACACCGAGGGCCTGCCGGCCCGGATCCGGCGCGCGGGCGGTGAGCTGGCACAGGCGATCACCGGCGGCCGCGCGGTCTCCGGCGCCTCCAGGTCCCTCGGACTCGACGACGAGGTGGTCCCGTTCGAGCGGCAGCTGGCCGATCTCCGCCTGGACTGACCGCAGGCCCCTGACCGGTCGCTGAACACCCCCTGGAACTGTGGTTTCGTATGGTTTGACTACAGTTGCACACGAAGGTGCGTGGTACGGGTACCCGTCACCACGCACCCGCTCGACCCAACGGAACCGAGCTGGAGGCAGAGATGGGCAGGATCGTGGTGGGCGTTGACGGCTCCGAGTCGTCGATCAAGGCGCTGCACTGGGCCGTACGCCAGGCGGAGCTGACCGGTGACACGGTGGAGGCCGTCAACAGCTGGGAGTACCCCGCCACCAGCTGGGCGTCGATGATGCCGGGCATGCCGGAGGACTTCGATCCGCAGGCGCTGGCCACCGTGTCGCTCACCGAGGCGCTGGAGGAGGCACTCGGCGGTGCGCGCGCGGCCGAGGTCAGCAAGGTCGTGGTGATCGGCAACCCGGCCCAGGCCCTGCTCGACCGGGCGGAGGGCGCCAATCTGCTGGTGGTCGGAGCGCGCGGACGCAGCCCCTTCAAGGCCACGCTGCTCGGCTCGGTCAGCCTGCATGTCACCCAGCACGCACCGTGCCCGGTGACCGTGGTGCGCAACTGACCGGGCGCGACCGGCACCGGGCACGGTGTGGGACGACGCCCGGCAGGCGGACGGGCCCGCGCCGGTCCTCGTCGAAACCGAGGAGGCGCGGGCCCGTCCGGAGAGTGCCGTGCGGGGCTCGGCCCCTGACGTGCGGAAGCGGGGCTCAGCGCTTCCTCGTGTAGAAGGCGTAGAACGCGGCCACCAGCATGGCCGCCCCGGTCAGCAGGCCCAGCACGGACGCGGACAGCACACTCTTGCCGGACAGGCTGTAGAGAAAGCCGACCGACCCGCCGAACAGCGCGCCGTACGCGACCGCCGCGAGTTCGGCCGGCAGGCGCTTCTGCACCCGGCCCAGTCCGAAGCAGACCGCCGCGAGCACAGCCCCGGAGACCAGTCCGAGCGCGAGCTGCGTGCCGGTCAGCACACCGCCGCCGCGGACGATGGATGTCGCGTACCAGCCGAGGATCACGCCGAGCGTGAGGGGCACGGCCCAGCTGAGCGTGGAATGGCGCTGGGCACGCGCGTGCGTTCCGCGTGCCTGCACCGAAGCGTGTGCGGACATGGCAGCGAGCTCCTTCCGTCGCCCCCGCATTTCTCTTCGGTCCCTCTCCCGGCTCTCCCCCGGCCTTCCTCCGGCTCTCCCCCAGCTCTCTCCCGGCCTTCCTCCGGCTCTCCCCCAGCTCTCTCCCGGCTCTCTCCCGGCTCTCTTCGAGGGCCCACCCGAAGTTCTCTCGGGATTCCCTTCAAGAGCACACCCGGCCGTCGGCCCCGGCAACTCGGATGGCCCATGGCCCGGGGCGCCGCCCCGGCATTCGCGGTTCCCTGGTGAGGTGCGGACCTATTTCTCGGCGGCTCTCTCGGTGGTGTTCCTGGTGCTGCTCGCCGTCCTGGTACCGCTGAGCGCGCTCTCCGCCTGGGTCGATCTGGAGATCGACGACACGGACCGCTACGTGGCCGCGGTGGCGCCGCTCGCCTCCGACCCCGATGTGCAGAACACCGTCGCCGACCTGATCACCGACGAGGCGATGAAGCAGATCGACGTCGGCCCGCTCCAGAGCACCGTCCGTGACTTCCTCCACCAGGCCGTGCTGTCCTTCACCACCACCGACGCCTTCCAGGCCGCCTGGAACGCCGCCAACCGCACCGCGCACGAGGCCGTCACCGCGGCGCTGGACGGCGACAGCGGTGAGAGCGTCACCATCGATCTGGCTCCCGTGGCGGAGAAGGTGAGGCAGAACCTGGTGGACAACGGGGTGCCGTTCGCCGACCAGATCCCCGTCCAGCACACCGCCATCCAGATCGTCTCCGCCGACCGCGCGGACCAGATGCGCCACAGCTTCCAGTGGCTGCGGACCGCCAGTGTGTGGCCGACCGTCGGCACGCTCGTGTTCGCGCTGCTCGCCATCGTCCTGGCCTGGGTGCGCGGCGGTCCCGGCCGCCGGGGCCCGGCCCTGGCGGCGCTCGCCGCCACCGCCGTCGCCGGGGCCGGTTTCGCCCTCGGCGCCCTGGTGCTGCGCGGGGGGATCGCGCTGGCCCGCAACCGGGTGCTGGCCGAGGTGCCCGACAGCGACACCGACGGGGCGGCGGCGGTGTACGACGCGCTGACCGGGGCGTTGCGCACCACGGTGTGGATCGTCTTCGGTACGGGACTCGCGGTGGCCGTGTGCGCGGTGGCGGCGCGGATCTGGGCCCAGCGGGTGCTGCCGGCCCCCGACGGGGCATGAGCGGACCGCTGCCGCCCCGGGCCGGGCATGAGCGGACCGCCGCCTTCAGGGCCGTCCCGCTCTGCGCGACCGCCCTCCTCCTCACCGGAGTGAGCCTGGTGATCGGTTTCCGGGCCGCGGGCGCCGACGGCCCGACCCCCGTCCCGCAGGCCCTGGCCTTCCTGCCCTGGCTCCTGGTGCCCGGCGCCGCCGGTCTCGGACTGGCCGCGCTGGCCCGGTGGCGCGGCGGCCTGGTCTGGGCGGTGGTGGCGCTCACGCTGACCGTGTGGTTCACGCGCCCGTACGGCCCCGGCAGCACGGGCGCACGAGGTCCGGTGGCGGCGCGGCTGGACGTCCTCACCGCCAACGTGGAGTTCGGTGACGCGACGGACGGGCTGATCGCGACGGTCCGCCGTGAACGGCCCGATGTGGTGTTCGTCCAGGAGTGCGACCTCGCGTGCGCGGACGCCCTCGCCGCCCGTGTCCCGGCCGCCTCGTACCCGTACCGCGAGGTCGTCCGGCTCGACGGTTCGCTCGGCTCGGCGATCCTCAGCGGGTTTCCGCTGCGTACGGCGGGCCGGGTCGGGGGCACGATGGCGATGCCGGGAGCGGTCGCCGCCGTGGCGGGCCGCGAGGTGCGTCTCCAGCTCGCGCACCCCATGCCACCGGTCCCCGGCGGGGTGTCCGTCTGGCGCCGCGAACTCGGCCGGATCCGCGACCTCGCAGCCGCCGTACGGGCGGAACCCACCGTCCTGGCAGGAGACTTCAACGCTTCCCAGGACCACGCCGCCTTCCGGGCCGTCCTGGACGCGGGCTCCCTCCACGACAGCGCCCGCCTCGCCGGTTCCTCCCGTACGTACTCCTGGCCCGCCGACCGCGCCACACCGTTGCGCGCCCAGATCGACCATGTGCTGGTCAGCGAGGAGTTCTCCGTCCGCTCGGCCCGCTTCCTGCGCCTCGCCGGCACCGACCACCGCGCGCTCCTCGTCGCCCTGGACCTGCGCGAACGGGGCTGAGGCCGGGGCCCGCCCATGCCGAGGTGCGGGCTTCGGCGGGCCGGGGAAGAGTGGAGGGGGTGACTGCCGGGGGCTACTGGAGGGTCTGCCGTATGCGAGCCATCGCCGTCAGCACGTTCCGGTCCGGTCCCGGCCTGGCCGAGGTCCCCAAACCGGATCCGGGACCGGGTGAGGTACGGGTCAGGGTCGAGTACACCTCGGTCAACCCGCTCGACCGGCAGCTCGTGGACGGTACCGGGGAAGGCACCCGGGAAGGCCTCGTCCCTCAGCTCTTCCCGCTGGTGGTCGGCGTGGACTACGCGGGCCGGGTCGACATGATCGGCAGCGGCGACAACCGCTTCAGGGTCGGCGACCACGTCTTCGGCCGGTCCGGCGGCCCGGCCGAAGGTGCGGGGACGTACGGCGACTACGTCTGTGTGCCGCAGGACTCCGCCATCGCTCTGGTCCCGCCCGGCCTCGGCTCCCGGGTCGCGGCCGCGCTGCCGTCGGCCGGGATGGCCGCGGCCCAGATCCTGGAGGCGGTGGCGCTGCGCGGCCACGAGAGCCTGCTGGTCGTCGGGGCCGCGGGCGGCGTCGGCAGCTGTCTCACCCAGCTCGCCAGGGCCCGGGACGTGCGTGTGATCGCGGCGGTACGCGGTGACGAGCGGTCCAGGATGGGGTCCTTGGGCGCCGCCGCCACGATCGACGTCACGGACGGTCCGGCGGCCGACGCGATACGGGCGGCCTGCCCGGACGGTGTCGACGCGCTGGCCGACCTGGCCTCCGCGACCCCCGAGGCGTTCGCCGCGCACGCCGGTACGCTCCGGCGCGGCGGCATCGCGCTCTCCACCCGCGCGGTCGCGGGTGCGGCGCAGCTCCCCGGCGGGGTGCGGGGTGTCGACTTCCGCCTCGATCCGAGCCCGGTCCTGCTCGACGTGCTGGCGGCGGGCGTCGCGGAGGGCATCCTGCGCGTCCCCATCGAGACCGAACTCCCGCTGGAGAAGGCCCCGCAGGCCCTGGACCGCAGCCGGACCGGCGGGGCACGCGGCAAAACCGTCATCGCCCTGCGGAACCGCGGACACCGTTGAGAGGGCGCCGTGCCGAACGACCGACCGCGCTGCCGAGCGACCTCACCGGCCGGGTACCCGGCCTCATCACCGCCGGGCAGACGCGACTGCGTACGGTGGAGACCGGGCTCGGCCGGCGCCGGGACCTGCGGCAACAGCGCCGTGCGCTGAGCGAGCCGGGTGAGAACCACGCACCGGCCCGGCAGCCGGGGCCTGAACCGGGTGCGGGAGCCGGGAGGCATCGAGGCCGACCGCTGAACGGTGAAGGGGGCGCGTTGAAAGGCACCGGAGCGGCAGCCGGAGCAGCAGCCGGAGGGGACGCGAAGGGCGACGGCGCGGGCGGAGACGGCCGCACCGGGCCGGTGGCGCCCCCCGGCTCCGCCGCCCCGACGGCACCCGTCGGCTCCGGTTCTGGCTCCGGTTCTGGCTCTGGATCCGGCTCCGGCTCCGGCTCCGGCTCCACCGTCCGCCCCACCCCGGCCCAGCGACGGGCCATGCCGCCCGTCTGGCTCCGCTACGGACTGCGCCCGCAGCCCACCCCCATCCCCTGGGCCGCCGTCGCCCGCGCCTCCGTGGCCCTCGCCGCACCGCTCGCCGCCGGATTCGCCGTCGACCGGCCGGTGTACGGGGCACTGGCTTCCATGGGCGCGCTCTCCGGGGTCATCGGCGACACCGCCGACGCGTACCGGATGCGCATCCTCAACATCGCCGTGCCACAGCTGTTCGGCGCCCTCGGCATCATGACCGGCACGCTCGTGTACGGAACCGGCTGGGCGGCCGTCGCCGTGCTCACCCTCATCGGCCTCGTCTCCGGAATGATGTCGACGATCGGTGCCGTCGCCTCCGTGTCGGGGCTGCTGCTCCTGCTCAACTCCGTGGTGGGCGCCGGGCTTCCGATGCCGGACCCGTGGTGGGTGGCGCCGCTCCTGCTGACGCTGGGCGGGCTGTTCGTCCTCGCCCTGACCCTGCTGGCCTGGCCGTTGCGGCGGAAACTGCCGGAACGGGTCGCGGTCACGGGCACCTATCTCGCGGTCGCCGACCTGCTCGCCGCCGCGGGCACCGACGCGTACGAGGAGAAGCGACAGGCGGTCACCGACTCCCTCAACACCTCCTACGACCTGATCCTCGCCCGCCGCGCCCGCTACCACGGCCGCAGCGCCGCGATGGTGCGGCTGCTGTCGCAGCTGAACGTCGTCATCCCGCTGGTCGAAGCGGCACCCGCGGTCCATGTACGGCGGCTGCCGCTGCCCGACGCGATCCCGGCAGCGGTACGGGACCTGGCGGCGGACGTGTCCCAGGGCCGCACCGGCGGCGCCGAACCCGCCCTGTCCGCACCCGACTCGCCCGCCACCCGGGCGGTCGACAGCGCGCTGCGCCATGCCTTCGCGGTCGTCCACAAGGCCGATCCGGATCCGTACAACGTCGACGACCGGCTGGGCCGGCCCGCCGCGCTCGGAGTACGCGTCCGCCGTGCCACCCGCAACGTCCTGCTGTCCGGGCCCTCCTGGCGGTACGGGCTGCGCCTCGCGCTCTGCGTCGGGCTGGCCCAGGCGCTGACCTCACTGGTCGACGTGCCGCGCTCGTACTGGGTGGCGCTGACCGTCACCTTCGTCCTCAAGCCCGACTTCGGCTCGGTGTTCTCCCGCGCCGTACTGCGTTCCGTGGGCACCGCCGCAGGCCTCGTCATCGCGGCGCCGGTGCTGGCCGAGGTGCCCGTGGGCTGGTGGGACGTGCCGGTGATGGTGCTCCTCGCCGCGCTGATCCCGGCGCTCACGGCGAAGGGATACGCCTTCCAGACCGCGGCCGTCACCCCGGTCATCCTGCTGCTGTCCGATCTGCTGAACCACCAGGGCGTGCACCTGGTCTGGCCGCGCTTCCTGGACAGCCTGATCGGCTGTGCCCTCGTGCTGGTGGCCGGATATCTGTTGTGGCCGGAGAGCTGGCACACCCGGATCGGCCACCGGCTGGCCGACGCGGTCACGGACATCGCGGACTATGTGGCGTACGCGTTCGAGCCGGGCGGTGACGGCGACCGGGCGGAGCGGGTCCGGGCCCGCCGACGCATCTACCGCGATCTGTCCTCCGTACGCTCCGAGTTCCAGCGCGCCCTGACCGAACCGCCCCCCACCGGCACCCGCGCCGCCGCGTGGTGGCCGCTGGTCGTCGCCGTGGAACGCATCGTGGACGCCACCACGGCGGCCCGGGTCCGCGTCAACCACGGGGCCCCGGAACCGGAACCGGCGGAAGTGGACGTCGTACGGCGCCAACTCGTCGAACTGGCGGAGGGCCTGCGCGCGAGCGAGGTCCTGGTGGAGGTGCGCGCCGAACTCCCGGGCGACGACGAGGGCGTACTCGCCCCGCTGCGCCAGGAGGTGGCGGCGGCACGGGCCATCGCCTCGCCCCAGCCGTAGGACCACGCACCGCGCCCCGTCATTCCGGGTCCGTCCACGTCATTCCGGCAGCCCGGCCCGTCGCTCCGAGGGCCCGGGATCGTCACCCCGAGAACCCGGGACCCTCACTCCGAGGGGTCGGGCCCCGCACCCCGCAGCCGGTCCATCTCGCGCCGGTCCCGCTTCGTCGGCCGGCCCGCGCCCCGGTCCCGTACCGGAACCTGGATCGCGGCCTCACGCGGCGGCGGGGGCGGGCTGTTGTCGACGAAGCACTCCGCGGCCACCGGCGCCCCGACCCGCTTCTTCACGATCTTCGAGACGACGACGACCCGGTCCCGGCCGTCGTGCCGCAGCCGCACCTCGTCACCGACGCGCAACGCCTGGGCGGGCTTGGCGCGCTCACCGGCGACCTTCACATGACCCGCGCGGCAGGCGGCGGCCGCCTGCGCACGGGTCTTCGTGAGCCGGACCGACCAGATCCAGACATCAACCCGAACGCTGCCTGCCGCCTGCGGCGCCTCACCGGAAACCATGGGTCCGACTCTAGTGCGGTGTACGCATGCGGGACCGGCACAAGTCGGCACCGCACACGTACGCGTGACTGGTACAGGTGAATGACCGGCACCGGCCCTCGACGGCGGTCTCCGGGGCACCCCCAGGACTCGGTCCGGAATCGGTTGCGGCTCAGTTGCCCCACAGGCGGGCCGTGCCACCGATGGGCCGGATCCGGCCGCTAACCTTACGTATCCGCCCTGGCCAGGGATCAATTCCCGCAGTACGGACTCATCGCACCCAACTCATGCGAAAGGCCTCGCCCATGGGCATTCGGAGCTTGCTGCGCAAGGTGTTCGGCCGTGACCGCACGGAGCAGGACGAGCCGACGACGGCCACGGTCCCGCCTCAGAGCGAGCGCACCCTGGCCCCGGAGTCGGTGGCGGTGGCGGTGGACGAGCCGGTCGCCGAGACCGGGTCCGCGCCCGAACCCGCCCCGGCCGTCAAGGCGTCGGTGCCTGCCCCGGCCTCTTCGGAGCCGGACCCGGCCACCGTGTCCCGGTCCGCCACGGACGACGGCAGCGCGGCGGCGGACCTGGTGGCCGCCGCCTTCGACAAGGCCGCCACGCCCGCCCCCAAGACCGTTCCCATGGTTCCGTCGCAGGGCTCCGGGTCCCGGTCGAAGCCCGTGGCGCCCACGGAGGCCCCGGAGCCGACGGAGGCCGCTGAGCCCGCGAAGGCCGCTGAGACCGCTGAGACCGCTGAGGTCACGGAGACGGTTGCGCCGAAGGCCGACGCGGAAGCCGCAGTTGTGACCGAGGCCGAGGCCGAGACAGCGGCTGAGACAGCGGTTGAGGCCGAGGCACAGGCGACGGCAGAGGTCGTGGAGACGCCGGCGGATACCCCCGCCACGAAGTCCGAGCCGGTCCCTGCCGAGCGGGTCGCCGAGCCCGAGCCCGCCGCAGCCGCCGCCGAGCCCGAGCCGATCACCATCGACATGGACCCGGAGCCCGAACCGGAGCCGCTCCCCGAGCCCGAACCGGTCGCCGCCGAGGCCGCCCCGGACCCCGCGCCGGTCGCCGCGGAGCCGGTCGCCGAGCCGGAGCCGGTCGCCGCCGAACCGCTCCCCGCCCCCGAGCCGGTCGCCGCCGAACCCGTCGCCGCCGAGGCCCCCGCCGGCAAGCCCGCGCTCACACTCGCCAAGGTCAAGTCCCGCGCGCCCGAGCTCGTCGCCCCGTACAAGGCCGCCCAGGCCGGGCTGAAGGCACACGGGCTCACCGGCCTGCGCGCCACCGTGTACCTGGTCCTGGACCGCTCCGGCTCCATGCGGCCGTTCTACAAGGACGGCAGCGCCCAGCACCTGGGCGACCGCACGGTCGCCCTCGCCGCGCACCTCGACGAGAGCGCCACCGTCCAGGTCGTCTTCTTCTCGACCGACATCGACGGCACCGGCACGGTGGAGCTGGACGGTCACGAGGGCCGGATCGACGAGCTGAACGCGGGCCTCGGCCGGCTCGGCCGGACGAACTACCACCGCGCCGTCGAAGAGGTCGTCGCGCACTACGAGCGGTCCGAGGCCACCGGCCCGGCCCTGGTGATCTTCCAGACGGACGGCCCGCCGGACGTCAAGCAGGCCGCCCGCCAGGCGCTCGACGAGGCGGCACGGCTGCCGCTGTTCTTCCAGTTCGTGGCGTTCGGCGAGACGGACTCGAAGGGCTTCGACTTCCTGCGGAAGCTGGACGTCCCGAACGCCGGCTTCTTCCACGCCGGTCCCGCCCCCCGCGAGGTCGCGGACGCCGCGTTCTACCGCGAGGTACTCGCCGCCCCGGCCGCCTGGGCCACCGCGCGCGGGACGGCCGCCGGAGCCTGATCGGCCGGCAGGCGTACGGTCACGGCGAGCCCGCCCTCCGGGCCCGGCACCGCCGTGACCGTGCCGCCGTGCGCCACCGCGATGGAGCGCACGATCGAGAGCCCGAGCCCCGAGCCCCGCCCCATGCGGTCCTTGCCCTCACCCCGCCTGAACGGCTCGAACAGGCCGGGAATGTCCGTCGCGTCCACCACCGGACCGGTGTTGCGCACCTCCAGCAGCGCCCCGGTGCCCGCCCGTGCCAGGGACACCGCCACGCTCCCGCCGGGGACGTTGTACGTCACCGCGTTGGCCAGCAGATTGGCCACCAGCTGAGCCAGCAGCTGCCGGTTGCCGCGCACCGCGCAGGGCCCCGTGTCGACCTCCACCCCCGGGTGCCGGCCCGCCTCCTCCGCCACCACCCGGGCCAGGTCCACGGTCTCCCGCTCGCTCTTCGCCAGCCCCCGCTCGCTGCGCGCCAGCACCAGCAGCCCCTCGATGAGCCGCTCGCTGCGCCGGTTGTTGTCCAGCAGCGTCTGCCGGGTCCGTACGAGATCGTCGGGCGTCGGATCGTCCAGACCCACCTGGATCGCCGCCCGCTGCGTCGCCAGCGGGGTGCGCAGCTCGTGCGAGGCGTTGGCGATGAAGCGGCGCTGGCTGTCGAAGGCCTTCTCCAGCCGGGCGAGCAGCGCGTCCAGCGTGTCTCCCAGCTCCTTGAGCTCGTCGTCGGGCCCGCTGGAGGCGATCCGCTCGTGCAGCGTGTGCTCGGAGAGCCGGCGCGCCTTCGCGGTCATGGCGTGCACGGGCCGCAGGACCCGCCCGGCCGTCCACCATCCGACGCCCACCGCACACGCCGTCATCACGAGCAGGGCGGCCGCGGACCAGATGAGCAGCTGGTGCCCGGCCGCGTCGCTGACATGGTCGGTGAGGTCGTAGACGGTCGGCGGTCCGAGGCTGCGCCGGGTGACGAGCGGGCCGTTGACCGCGTAGCCGGGCTGGACGACCGCGGCGGTGCGGGCGATGGCGCGGGCCTGCGAGTCCGTACCGGCTCGGGAGGCGAGGTTGACCGTGGCGAGCAGGGCCGTACCGAGTACCAGGAACACCCCGCCGTACACGAGTGCGATCCGGGTCCTGATCGTGGAGTGCGGCACCGCGGTCCGACGCTTCACAGGGCGTACCCCACGCCTTGAACGGTGCGGATGAGGGCGGGTTCGCCGAGCTTTCCGCGCAGCTTGCTCAGGCAGACGCGGACCGCCCCGGTGAAGGGGTCGGCATGGGCGTCCC
The DNA here is from genome assembly GCF_055568375.1 of Streptomyces sp. NPDC026062. Lineage (NCBI taxonomy): Bacteria > Bacillati > Actinomycetota > Actinomycetes > Kitasatosporales > Streptomycetaceae > Streptomyces > Streptomyces sp. NPDC026062. Next base: position 156,791 of record NZ_JBVHOQ010000006.1, on the reverse strand, counting down.
AGGCCCGTTCCAGCAGCTCCTCCGCACTGACCGTCCCCCCGTCGGCCTCCAGCAGCAGCTGGAGCACGGTGAACTCCTTCGGCGAGAGATCGAGCTCCCGGCCGTCGCGGCTCGCGCTGCGGCGCACGGTGTCCAGCCGGATGCCGTACCGCTCCAGCTGGGGCGGTACGGGGCGGGCGCTGCGCCGCCGCAGGGCACGGACCCGCGACACCAGCTCGGGGAACTCGAACGGCTTGCCCAGGTAGTCGTCGGCGCCCAGGTCGAGCCCGGCGACGCGGTCCTCCATGGACCCGGCGGCCGTCAGCATCAGGATCCTGGTCCGGGAGCCGGAGGCGACCAGCCCGCGTGCCACGTCGTCGCCGTGGACCCGGGGCAGATCGCGGTCCAGGACGACGACGTCGTAGTCGTGCAGCCCCAGATAGGCCTGGGCGGCGTCACCGCTGTACACCGTGTCGACGGCGAAGCCCGCCCGCCGCAGCCCGGTGGCGACGAGCTCCGCCAGAATCTCCTCGTCCTCGGCGACCAGTACCCGCATCGTGATGTCCCCTGCCTCGTCCACGCGTGTCCACTCCCTCCCAGGATGCGTCTTTGCTACCGGAAGGCATGTTTCGCAAAGCTCTCCGCCTCCGATCCGGGTCCGCTCCGGGTCCGCTCCGGGTCCGCTCCGCGTTTATCGGTGTGAGTGGACCTCCCCCGGACCGTTAGGATTTCGACCATGGCGGCCACTGGATCAGAGAAGCAGGGGGGCGACGACGTGACGAGTTTCTACGTGTCGACCCCCATTTACTACGTCAACGACGCTCCTCACCTGGGCCACGCCTACACGACCGTCGCAGGCGACGTGCTCACCCGCTGGCACCGTCAGCGCGGCGAGAAGGTGTGGTACCTCACCGGCACGGACGAGCACGGTCAGAAGATCATGCGCACGGCCGAGGCGAACGGCGTCACGCCCCAGGAGTGGTGCGACAAGCTCGTCGAGGAGGCCTGGAAGCCCCTCTGGGAGCACCTGAACATCGCGAACGACGACTTCATCCGTACGACGGAGAAGCGGCACACCGACCGTGTGCAGGAGTTCGTGCAGGACCTGTACGACAAGGACCAGATCTACAAGGGCGGGTACGAAGGCCCGTACTGCGTCGGCTGCGAGGAGTACAAGCTCCCCGGCGACCTGATCGAGGCCGAGGACGGCACGAAGCTGTGCCCGATCCACAAGAAGCCGGTGGAGCTCCTCAAGGAGGAGAACTACTTCTTCAAGCTCAGCGAGTACGGCCCGAAGCTGATGGAGTTCTACGCGGCCAACCCCGGCTTCATCCAGCCGGAGTCCGCGCGCAACGAGATCGTGAACTTCGTCAAGCAGGGCCTTCAGGACCTGTCGATCTCCCGCTCGACGTTCGACTGGGGCGTCCCGGTCCCGTGGGACGAGAAGCACGTCATCTACGTCTGGATCGACGCGCTGCTCAACTACGCGACGGCGGTCGGCTACGGCGCCAACCAGGAGAAGTTCGACGGTACGTTCCCGGCGAACGTGCACCTGATCGGCAAGGACATCCTGCGCTTCCACTCGGTCATCTGGCCGGCGATGCTGATGGCGCAGGGCCTGCCGCTGCCCGGCAAGGTCGTCGCCAACGGCTGGCTGATGGTCGGCGGCGAGAAGATGTCGAAGTCGAACCTGACGGGCATCAAGCCCCAGGACCTGACCTCGCACTTCGGCGTGGACGCCTACCGCTGGTACTTCCTGCGTGCCATCGCGTACGGCAGCGACGGCTCGTTCTCCTGGGAGGACTTCACCGCCCGCTACACCTCCGAGCTCGCCAACGACTACGGCAACCTGGCCTCGCGCGTGGCGGCCATGGTCGGCAAGTACTACGGCGGCACCCTCCCCGGGGCCACCGCCGGGGGCGAGGCCGAGCGGGCGGTCCAGGAGGGCCTGGCCTCGGCCGTGGCCACGGCCGACCGGAAGATCGGCGAGGAGCTCGACTTCCAGGGCGGCATCCTGGCGGTCTTCGACTTCGTGAAGCAGGTCAACGGCTACGTCACGGAGCAGGAGCCGTGGAAGGTCGCCAAGGACGAGTCGCCGGAGGGCAGGGCCCTCCTGGCGACGATCCTGTACACGGCCGCCGAGGCGCTGCGCGGTGTCGCGGTCCTGCTGAACCCGGTCATGCCGGACACCTCGCAGAAGCTGTGGGAGTCGCTGGGCGCCGAGGAGTCCCTGGGCGCGCTGTCGGACCAGCGCGTGGGGGAAGCGGGCACCTGGGGCCGTCTCCCGGCGGGTGCGACGGTCACCAAGGGCGCGGTGCTGTTCCCGCGTCTGGAGGAGAAGCCCGCGTAACGGGTGTGTGCACGGAGAAGGGCGGGACCGCGTCTGCGGTCCCGCCCTTCTCCGTCCGTCGGCGGACCCAGTTCCCGAGCGTCTCGGTGTCCAGCTCGGAGCCCACCGGGTCGGGGAGCCGGACCGTCCTGCCGAACGGCACGTTCACCACCGTCTCGTACCGCACCCCGTCGGGCTGCGAGTGCGCCTTTACCTCGCGGCGCCGCCCGGACGCGCCGCCTCTTTCAGCGGCTCAGCGACGCCGCGTCCCCCATCACGATGACGGGTTCCTTCGCCGGGTCGAGGACGCCCAGCAGTTCCTTCATCCGGTCCTCGGTGACCGAGACACAGCCCTGGGTGGGGCCGCCGTGGTCGACGTGGATCCAGATGCCGCCCCCGCGTTCGTCGCCGAGCGGGCGGGTGTGGTCCAGGGGTGAGGTGCCGGGGACGCGGTTGTAGTCGATGGCGATCACGTAGTCGAAGGAGCCCTCCAGCGGTTCCCCGTGGAAGCCCTCGCCCTCCACCTTGTAGTCCGGGCTCAGGTCGTACGGGAAGGCCGTGGCCGGAGGGTCGAGGCGACCGCCCGCCGCGGTCAGGGTGAAGACGCCGACGGGTGAGCGCAGATCGCCCTCCCAGTGCTCGGCCGTCCAGCCGTTCAGGGCGTTGTGGGCGGGCCAGGGGGCCAGCGCGGCCCGCCAGCCGACCGAGAGGTCGTCCCGGGTGTAGAGCACGGCCGTGGAGCGGTTGGAGTCCGGGGACCGGCCGGTGACGACGAACGCCTGACGGGCCCCGGCCGGGATCTGCGCCCTGGTCCGCGGCCCCAGCCCCGGGATCTCTCTCGGCGGGGCGGGCGGCGGTGACGGTCTGGGCGGTGCGTCGGCGGTGCGGGGCCCGCCGGGTGCGCCGGGCGGCCCCGGTACGCCGTCGGCGGCCTTGGTGGTGGCACCGTTCCCGTCCGTGCCGGCGAAATGCCCCGCCCCGCACCCGGCCAGCAGGAGCAGGAAGGCGGCGCAGACGACGAACGGCAGGCGCAGTGGAACACGGGGCTCGGGCACAGAAGGCTCCTCAGCGGTCGGTGGGCGACCGCGAGGCTCTGCGGACGCGGCCCTCCGCCCATCCGCCGCACCGGGGTCGGCCCAGGCAGTCTTTGCCGCAGCCGGAGCCCGTCAATCCGGTGCCGGGGCCATCCGGGTCTCACTGTTCGGGTGATTCGTTCTACTTGTATGTACGCAGCCATGTGCCCGCCGGGCAGCACGAAGGGCCCGGAACCGCCGCTGCGGCGGTTTCCGGGCCCTTCGTCTCCGCGGGGGGAACGGAGGCCTGAGGAGGCTGCGATGGTGCGTGCGGATCGAGGTGATCAGCGCCGGGGTGATCAGCGCGGGAGCGACCCGGGCCGGGGTGACCCGGGCCGGGGCGACGCGGACCGGGGCGACGCGGACCGGGGCGACGCGGACCGGGGCGACGCGGACCGGGGCGACGCGGACCGGGGCGACGCGGACCGGGGCGACCGGAGCGCGGGTGACCGGAGCGCGGGTGACCGGAGCTGGGTGATCACATCCCCGTTCCGTCGTTCGTCTCGTCCGGGTCCACGCCCATCGTGATCGAGCCGACGACCCCGCGCTCGATGTGGTTCTTCCGGTACGAGAGCTTCAGCAGTCCGCCCGTGACGCCGCTCTGGTCGTAGATGGTGTCCTCGGTCAGGGTCGTACGGGTGGTGGTGCTGGTGGAGTACGGCGCGACCTCGGCCGAGTCGAGGACCGCGGACTCAGCGAAGAAGAACTGGCCGGTGTGGCAGGTGTGCCCGCCCTCGTACCCGGCGTCGGTCATCTTCCCGCCGACGTGCACCTTGGTGTGGATGTGCACGGCGCGGCCCTGGTACCAGCCCGGGAAGATCGTCTTGAACTCCACATAGCCGTGTTTGTCGGTGAGCCGGGTACCGCGCAGATAGCGCTCGTCGTCGGTCGGCTCGCTGTGCCCGCCGCCGCCGGGGCCGCCGGACGGGGGTGTGCCGGTCGGGGGCGTCCCGGTGGGGGTGTCCGTCGGGGTGCCGGTCGGGGCGTCCGTGGGTGCGCCGCTCGGCGGGGTACCGCCGCCGGGGCCGCCCTGGCTCATGCTCTCGTAGCCGGAGTAGACACCCAGGGCGTCGCAGTGCCAGATGTCGACGGCCGCCAGCTTGACGGGCTTGCAGGTGTCGGTGTCGATCACCTTGAGCCGGAGGGTCATCGGGATGCCCTCCTTGTCCTCGGTGATGTCCTTCCGGATCTTGTCGGCGTCGATGTAGTACGGGCCCTCGGTGGTCTCCGAGGTGAGCCGGTAACACGCCTCGCCCTGACCGCCGGCCTTCTTCCCGCCGCCTCCGGCACCGCCCTCCCCGGTCGACGCGTTGGCGACGGCTCCGGCCCCGATCCCGGCCGCGGCGACGACCGCGCCACTGGCGATGATCATCCGTCGGCGGGTCAAGTCCTTCTTGTGTGCGGGTTCTTGAGTCTCTGTCATGCGAGGGAGGCTAGGCAGCCCAGCTGGCAGGGGCGTGAGCGCGGGCTGTGCGTTCCTGTGTGCCGGCGGAGCCCCGGGTTCCCGGGTCGCGCAGGAACCCCCGGAAGCTCCGGAAGGCCCCTGTGGACGTGAAACAGCCCCCAGCGGGAGCGCCAGGGGCTGTTTCACGTGAAACCGGTGGATGCGCCGGCGAGCGCGGCGGGCTACTTCTCCGCAGCACCCTTGTCAGCGGCACCCTTGTCCGCACCGGCCTTGTCGGCGGCACCCTTCGCGGATGCGACCGGCTTGCGGAGCTGGATGTTCAGCTCGCGCAGCCGGGTCTCGTCCAGCTCGCTCGGGGCGCCCATCATCAGGTCCTGGGCGTTGCCGTTGAGCGGGAAGGCGATGGTCTCGCGGATGTTGGGCTCGTCGGCCAGCAGCATCACGATGCGGTCGACGCCCGGGGCGATGCCACCGTGCGGCGGGGCGCCGAGGCGGAACGCGCGCAGCATGCCCGCGAACTCCCGCTCGACGGTCTCCGCCTCGTACCCGGCGATCTCGAAGGCCTTCAGCATGACCTCGGGCTCGTGGTTACGGATGGCGCCGGAGGACAGCTCGATGCCGTTGCAGACGATGTCGTACTGCCACGCCAGGATGTCGAGCGGGTCCTTCTCCTCCAGGTCCTTCATGCCGCCCTGGGGCATGGAGAACGGGTTGTGCGAGAAGTCGATCTTGCCGGTGTCCTCGTCCTTCTCGTACATCGGGAAGTCGACGATCCAGCAGAAGCGGAAGACGCCCTCCTCGAAGTGGCCGGCGCGCTTGGCGGCCTCGACGCGGACGACGGACATGATCTTGGAGACCTCGTCGAACTCGCCCGCGCCGAAGAAGACGGCGTGGCCGGGGACGAGCGACAGCCGCTCGGTGAGGGTCTTGATGTCCGTCTCGGTGAGGAACTTGGCGATCGGGCCGGCCAGCGTGCCGTCCTCGCCGACGCGGACCCAGGCGAGGCCCTTGGCACCGTGCTCGACCGCGTACGCACCGAGGCCGTCGAAGAACTTCCGGGACTGACCCGCGGTGTCCGGCACCGGAAGGGCGCGGACGTGCTTGCCCGCGAAGGCCTTGAACTCCGAGTCGGCGAAGATGTCGGAGATGTCGACGAGCTCCAGCTGGGCCCGCAGGTCAGGCTTGTCGTTGCCGTACTTCAGCATCGACTCACGGAACGGGATGCGCGGGAACGGCGAGGTCACATGGCGGCCGTTGCCGTACTCCTCGAAGAGCTCGGTCATGAGCTTCTCGATCGGCTGGAAGACGTCCTCCTGCTCGACGAACGACATCTCGACGTCGAGCTGGTAGAACTCGCCCGGCGAACGGTCGGCGCGGGCGTCCTCGTCGCGGAAGCAGGGCGCGATCTGGAAGTAGCGGTCGAAGCCGGAGATCATCAGCAGCTGCTTGAACTGCTGCGGCGCCTGCGGGAGGGCGTAGAACTTGCCCGGGTTCAGCCGGGACGGAACCACGAAGTCACGGGCGCCCTCGGGGGACGTCGCCGCGAGGATCGGGGTCGCCATCTCGTTGAAGCCGAGAGCCACCATCTTGGAGCGGATGGAGGCGATGACGGACGAGCGCAGCATGATGTTGCGGTGCATGCGCTCACGGCGCAGGTCGAGGAAGCGGTACTCCAGGCGCCGCTCCTCGTTGACCCCGTCCTCGGCGTTGATCGTGAAGGGCAGCGGGGCGGCCTCGCCCAGCACCTCGACCTCGGTGACCTCGATCTCGATCTCGCCGGTCGAGAGCTCCGGGTTGACGTTGTCGGCGCCGCGGGCGGAGACCTTGCCGTCGACGCGTACGACGGTTTCCTTGGTCAGCTTCGCCAGGGCCTCGTTGCCGGGGGTGCCGGGACGGGCGACGAGCTGCACCAGGCCGTAGTGATCGCGCAGATCGATGAAGAGGATGCCACCCAGGTCTCGGCGATTGTGCAGCCAGCCGCTCAGCCGGACGTCGGTGCCGACGTCAGAGGCGCGGAGCTCGCCGCAGGTGTGGGACCTGTACCGATGCATCGTCGTTCATCCAGTCTTCGCGGTTGGGGGCGGATACAGCCACCCCAGGCTACCGCTCGCGACCGGACCGTTTCATTGTCATTGTCCGCATCAAGATCGTCGGCGCCCCGGCAGCACTGCCCCCCATGCCCATGCCGGTCTAAAGTGGGGCAATGCGCACCGAGGACGTCCTGGCCGCGACCGCGACCGGTCTGTGGCGCTGGGACAACGGAGCCGGGACCGTCACGCTCGACGCGGAAGCGGCCCGGCTGCTGGAGCTGCCCGCCGGGAGCGGCGTCTTCCGTGAGTCGGAGGTGCGCTCCCGCTTCCACCCCGTGGACTGGAACGAGATCTACGGGATGGTGAACCTCGCCGTCGCCGAGGGCACGCTCGCCGAGGCCCGGGTGCGGATCGTGGACGAGCACGGACGGGTGCTGCGGACCCTCCGGAGCCGTTCCAGGCCGCTGCCGCCCGAGGCGGGCTCCGAGGCACGCTATGTGCTGGTCGGCACTCTTCAGGAGGTCGCGGGACCGCATCCCGGCACCACCGGGGCGCACACCCCGATCACCGGCGACTGGCGGCTTTCGCGCGAGGCGTTCCTGCTCGACGCGGGGCGGGCGCTGGCCGAGGCCCGGTCGACGGCGGAGGTGCTGCGGGTGGCCTACTCGCTCTCCATGCCCGGCTTCTCACCGGACGGGCTCGCCGTCTTCGGCGTCGATGGCGAGCACCTGACGATCGTCGGGCACCACGGGCACAACATGGGTGACGAGGGCCCCTTCAGCAACATGCCGCTGGAGACCGACTATCCGGCCGCCGAGGTCGTACGGACCGGGCGGGCGGTCTATCTGCCGACGGCCGAGGACTACCGCGACCGCTATCCGGCCACCTGGCCGCTGGCCCGCCGGTTCGGGCGCCATTCCTGGGCCTTTCTGCCGCTGACCGTGGCCGGACGCACCATGGGCACCTGGATGGCCGGGTTCCGGCATCCGGTGTCGTTCTCGCCCGACGAGCGGTCGGTGCTGACGACCGTGGCCCGGATGCTCGCCCAGGCGCTCGCCAGGGCCGGAGTCGCCGAGACGGAGCGCGAGCTCTCGCTGGGGCTCCAGCGCTCGATGATGCCGTCCCTGGGGCCCGACATCCCGGGGCTGACCGTGGCCGCCCGCTACGTCCCGACCGGGGGCGGCCTCCAGGTCGGCGGCGACTGGTACGACCTGATCCCGCTCCCCAACGGCCGCATCGCCCTCGTCATCGGCGACGTCCAGGGGCACGATGTGCGTGCGGCGGGGCTGATGGGCCAGCTGAGGATCGCCCTGCGCGCGTACGCCTCCGAGGGGCACCGCCCGGACGCGGTGCTCTCGCGCGCCTCGCGCTTCCTGTCGGGGCTCACCGAGGCGCACGAGGACGGCGAGGACATCGGGGCGCGCTTCGCGACCTGTCTCTACGCGGAGGCGGACCCGGACACCGGCACCCTCGACATCGCACGGGCCGGCCACCCCGACCCCGTGGTCATGACCGGCGACGGGACGGCCGTCATCCGGCAGACCGAGGGCGGACTGCCGCTCGGCATCGAGGCCGACGCGGACTACCCCATGACCCGGATCACGCTGGAGGCCGGGGAAACGATCATGATGTGCACGGACGGGCTGATCGAGACCGGCGGCCACGACCTGGCCACCGGCTGGGTCAGGCTCCGGCCGGTCCTGGAGCAGCCCACGGACGATCTGGAGAAGCTGGCGGACGAGCTGGTGCAGGCCGTGCACGGGCCGGCTTCGCACTACACGACGGGGCCGCTCGTCGACCGGCGCGAGGACGACATAGCGGTCCTGCTGCTGCGGCGCGAGGTCTCCACGGCCCACCCGGCCAGGCCCCGGCGGACCGCGCTGAGCATCGCGCAGGCGGAACCGGAGCGGATCTCTGCCGCCCGGAAGCTGGTGCGCGAGCTGCTGCACGACTGGGCGGACCCGGAGCAGGTCGACTCGGCCGCGCTGATGGTCTCCGAGGTGGCCACGAACGTGCTGGTCCACACGGACAGCGACGCGCTGATGGTCGCGCAGGCGAGCGGGGAGCACGGCAGGCGGCGGCTGCGGGTCGAGGTGTCCGACGGCAGCGACGAGCTGCCGCACAAGCGGCGGCCCGGCGAGATGGCGTCGAGCGGCCGGGGCCTGGTGCTGATGGAGATGCTCGCCGACGCGTGGGGGGTGGACCCGCGGGGCGCGGGGAAGTCGATCTGGTTCGAGCTGTACGAGTCGGCGGACCCGGCGGACCCCACGGACCCTACGGACCCGGCCCACCCGACGGACCCGGCCCACCCGACGGAGCCGTAGACCGAAGCGCGGGCGGCCTGCGACGCGGCCTACGAGGCGGCGGGCGGCGGCACCGGGTCGCCGGGAGGTCCGCCGGGCGCGTCGTCCGGTCCTGGGGAACCGGGCGCGTCCGGTCCCTCCGAGCGGCCCTTGCGCAGTTCACCGATGATGCCGAAGGCCGCGGCGCACAACGGGACCGCGAGCAGCATCCCCAGCAGTCCGGCCACGCTCGCCCCCGCGGTCAGCGCGATCATGACCATCGCCGGGTGCATCTGCACGGTCCGGCTCTGGATCATCGGTTGCAGGACGTGTCCCTCCAGCACCTGGACGGCGAGGACCACCCCGAGCGCCCACAGCGCGATCGCGAACCCCCGGTCCGCCAGCGCCACCAGGACCGCCACGGCCCCCGAGAGGAAGGCACCCAGGTAGGGGATGTAGGCGCCGACGAAGACGAGCGCGCCGAGCCCCACCGCGCCGGGCACGCCCAGAATCAGCAGACCGATGGTGATGCAGACGGCGTCGATGAGCGCGATCAGCGTCGTACCGCGCATGAAGCCCTCGACGGCCTCGAACGCCCGCCGGCCCATCGCCTCTACCAGGTCGCCGGTGCCGCGGGGGGCGATGGTGTGGGCGAGGTACACGGCCCGGTCCGAGTCGCGCAGGAAGAAGAAGGTCAGCAGGAGGGAGAGCACGGTGGTGGCGAGGAACGAGCCGACGAGGCTGATGCCGGAGAGGATCCCGCCCGCGGCACTCGCGCCGAACTTCTCGACGAGCTGCTTGGCGTTGTCCGCGAGCGCGTCGACGTTCGCGCCGTCCTCCAGCCCGAAGTGGTCGATGACCCACTGTCCGGCGTCCTTCAGCGAGGCGACGATCTGGTCGCCGGTCTCGATGAGGGCGGCCACCACGATGTAGCCCGCGCCGCCGCCCACCGCGACGAGCAGGGCGCAGGTGACTCCCGCCGCCACCGAGCGGTTCACCCCGTGGGCGGTCATCCGCCGGTGCACGGGACCGAGCAGCGCCGTACCGAGCAGCGCGAGAAGAACCGGGGTGACCGCGGTCTTGAGGACGATGCACAGGAAGATGGCGACGCCCGCGACACCGGCGACCAGCAGGACGACACCGCACCAGGCGGCCGTACGCCGGGCGACATCGGGCAGGAGAGGCTTGTGAGTCTGCACTCTCCCACCCGACCACGCTGTCCTGGTGGTGTCCCGCCCGTGCCGCCGTACGAGTGACGAACCGTCATACGGCGACGGTGCGGCTCACATTCCGTGGACGGCGGGCACCGTGCCGAGGCGGCCGGCCTGGAAGTCCTCGAAGGCCTGCTTCAGTTCGGCCTGGCTGTTCATCACGAACGGCCCGTAGTGCGCCATCGGCTCCCGGATGGGACGCCCGCCGAGCAGCACGACCTCCAGGTTGGGAGTGTTGCCGTCCTGCCGCTCGTCCGCGCGGACGGTCAGCGAGGAGCCGGCGCCGAAGACGGCGGTCTGGCCCATGTGGACCGGACGGCGCTCCGCGCCGACGGAGCCCCGGCCGGCGAGCACGTACGCGAGGCCGTTGAAGTCCTCGCGCCACGGCAGCGTCACCTCGGCGCCGGGGCGCACGGTGGCGTGGATCATCGTGATGGGGGTGTGGGTGATGCCCGGGCCCTCGTGGCCGTCGAGCTCACCGGCGATCACCCGGAGCAGCGCGCCGCCGTCGGGGGAGGCGAGCAGCTGGACCTGGCCACCACGGATGTCCTGGTAGCGCGGGGCCATCATCTTGTCGGCCTTGGGCAGGTTCACCCAGAGCTGGAGGCCGTGGAAGAGACCGCCCGACAGGACGAGGGACTCCGGCGGCGCCTCGATGTGGAGCAGGCCCGACCCGGCCGTCATCCACTGGGTGTCGCCGTTCTGGATGGTGCCGCCGCCACCGTTGGAGTCCTGGTGGATGAAGCTTCCGTCGATCAGGTACGTCACGGTCTCGAAGCCGCGGTGGGGGTGCCACGGAGTGCCCTTCGGCTCTCCGGCGGCGTACTCCACCTCACCCATCTGGTCCATCATGATGAACGGGTCGAGGTGCTTGTAGTTGATCCCCGCGAAGGCGCGGCGGACCGGGAAGCCCTCGCCCTCGAACCCGCTCGGCGCCGTGGTCACAGCAAGCACGGGACGGGCCACCGCGTCGCCTGCGACGGCGACCTTGGGCAGGGTCAGCGGGTTTTCGACGGTCACTGCGGGCATGGGAGCCACCTCCGGGGGACTGTTCTGGAACCAATTTAGTTGAATGGTGAACATCCCGCAAGGCGTCATCCATTCCCGCACCACCCGGAGCGGCGCAAAGGGGGGCGGAGGGAGAGCGGCCGGACGTGAAGGGCGGCGGGAAGAGGGCAGCAGAAAGGGGTCCGTACCGCCGAGCGGTACGAACCCCTTCCGGAGCACGGCGGTCAGCCGTACATGCGGCGCATCGCGAAGTCGACCATCTGCTCCACGGCCTTGGCGTCGAAGACCATGCGGTGCTCGCCCTCCATGTCCAGGACGAAGCCGTACCCCGTGGGCAGCAGGTCGATCACCTCGGCCCCGGTGATCACGAAGTACTTGGACTCCTTGCCCGCGTACAGCCTCAGTTCCTTGAGCGTGGTGAACATCGGGATCACGGGCTGCTGGGTGTTGTGCAGCGCGAGAAAGCCCGGGTTGTCGCCGCGCGGGCAGTAGACCTTCGACGTCGCGAAGATCTGCTGGAAGTCCTCGGCAGCAAGCGAGCCGGTCGTGAAGGCCCGTACCGCGTCGCCCAGCGAGGGCGGCGAGGGTTCGGGATACAGCGGCTGCTCGCCGTAGCCGCCACCCATCGGCTGCTGTGCGCCCTGGTTCTGGTCGTAGCCGTACATGAGGCAAAGAGTAATCGGACACATCTGGCCGTTGAGGGGTTGCGCCTTATTACTGACGGGTAGCATCATCGTAGAGGTCAGCTGATACGTCCGAGGCCTGCCAGGTCCCCGGCGCTGCGGCAGACCGGTTGTCCGCAAGCCCGTCGCCCGATCCTCACCCCTCCACGGGGCGCTGCGGGCCACTGCTATTGATTACGGAGCCTTCCATGGGGCACTACAAGTCGAATCTCCGCGACATCGAGTTCAACCTCTTCGAGGTCCTCGGGCGCGACAAGCTGTACGGCACCGGACCGTTCGCGGAGATGGACGTCGAGACCGCGAAGAGCATCCTCGACGAGGTCGTCCGCCTCGCGGAGAACGAGCTCGCGGACTCCTATGCCGACGCCGACCGCAACCCGCCGGTCTTCGACCCGGAGACCCACACCGCACCGGTTCCGGCGTCCTTCAAGAAGTCGTACCAGGCCTTCATGGACTCCGAGTACTGGCGCCTGGGCCTGCCCGAGGAGATCGGCGGCACCACCTCGCCGCGCTCCCTGATCTGGGGTTACGCGGAGCTGCTGCTCGGCGCCAACCCGGCCGTGTGGATGTACTCCTCCGGTCCCGCGTTCGCCGGCATCCTCTTCGACGAGGGCAACGAGGCGCAGAAGAAGATCGCCGAGATCGCCGTCGAGAAGCAGTGGGGCTCGACGATGGTGCTGACCGAGCCGGACGCCGGCTCCGACGTCGGCGCGGGCCGTACGAAGGCCGTGGAGCAGGAGGACGGCTCCTGGCACATCGAGGGTGTGAAGCGCTTCATCACCTCGGGCGAGCACGACATGTCCGAGAACATCATTCACTACGTGCTGGCCCGCCCCGAGGGTGCCGGCCCCGGCACCAAGGGCCTCTCGCTCTTCATGGTCCCGAAGTTCCACTTCGACTGGACCACCGGCGAGCTGGGCGAGCGCAACGGCGTCTACGCCACGAACGTCGAGCACAAGATGGGCCTCAAGGCGTCCAACACCTGCGAGATGACGTTCGGCGACCAGCACCCCGCCAAGGGCTGGCTGATCGGCGACAAGCACGACGGCATCCGCCAGATGTTCCGCATCATCGAGTTCGCCCGCATGATGGTCGGCACGAAGGCCATCGCGACGCTCTCCACGGGCTACCTGAACGCGCTGGAGTACGCCAAGGAGCGCGTCCAGGGCACCGACCTGTCGCAGTTCATGGACAAGACGGCCCCCAAGGTCACCATCACGCACCACCCCGACGTCCGCCGCTCGCTCATGACGCAGAAGGCGTACGCCGAGGGCATGCGCTCCCTCGTGCTGTACACCGCCTCCGTCCAGGACGCGATCCAGGAGAAGGAAGCCGCCGGCGAGGACGCGAAGGCGCTGCACGGTCTCAACGACCTGCTGCTCCCCATCGTCAAGGGCTACGGCTCCGAGAAGTCGTACGAGCAGCTGGCGCAGTCGCTCCAGACGTTCGGCGGCTCCGGGTACCTCCAGGAGTACCCGATCGAGCAGTACATCCGTGACGCCAAGATCGACACGCTGTACGAGGGCACGACGGCCATCCAGGGCCAGGACTTCTTCTTCCGGAAGATCGTCCGCGACCAGGGTGCCTCGCTCAACCTGCTCTCCGAGGAGATCAAGAAGTTCCTCGCGGGTGCCCAGGGCAACGAGGAGCTGTCCGGCGCGCTGGACCACCTCGCGAAGGCGGCCGTGGACCTGGAGGCGATCGTCGGCACGATGATCACCGACCTCACCGCGACCGGCGAGGACGTCAGGAACATCTACAAGGTCGGCCTCAACTCGACGCGCCTGCTGCTGGTCTCCGGCGATGTCGTCGTCGGCTACCTGCTGCTCAAGGGTGCGGCCGTGGCCGCCGAGAAGCTGCCGACCGCCTCCCCGAAGGATGTCGCCTTCTACCAGGGCAAGATCGCCGCCGCGAAGTTCTTCGCCGCGAACATCCTGCCGGGCGTCGGCGCCGAGCGCGCGCTCGCCGAGGCCGTGGACAACTCCCTGATGGAGCTGGACGAGGCCGCGTTCTGAGGTCCGACGCCGCCAGGACCACCCACAGCACCGCCGCCCGGACCCGTTTCCGGGCGGCGGTGCTGTGCGTGCGGCCCGGGTACGCCGGACGCCCGGGCCGACGAAACCCGGCCCGGACAACCAGGCAGCCCGGATCACCGGGCCGGCGAAATCCGGCAACGGGGGAACGACGACGGGCTCCGGCAGCCGCCGCCCGCGCCTTCCCTATGATCGGACCCGATTCCGAGGGGGAGGCCGGCGCATGAGTCGTACGGGCAAGCGGTGGTACATACGGGGAGCGGCGGCCGGGGCGGCCGCTCTGCTGCTCGCGGGCTGCGGCTCCGGGGACGAGGAAAGCGGTGCCAAGGCGCTCGGCAAGGCGGAGGTCTCCTCGGTCCTGCCCGACGCGAAGGCGGTACCGGGCTGGCGGAGCGTGCTGACACCGGACGCCCAGGAGCCGAACCCCGAGTTCCCGCCGTCAGTGTGCCTGCCGGTACGGAAGAGGAGCGCGACGGCCTGCTCCGACATCAGCTACTGGGGCACCTCGGGCTACGCCCGCAGGGCCGACGCCACCACGCTCAACTTCTGGACGCTCGCCTACCCGGACGAGAAGTCCGCCGACGCCGCCTACGACGCGCTGGCCGGGTACTACGGCGGGGACCGGGTCGGTGTGGGCGCTGTGCCGGTCGACATCGGCGAGCCGGGCAGCGAGCACGTGGCCAACCGCGCCGGCACGGGCACGATGGGCGGGCCCGGCACCCTCGTCCAGCTCAGGGTCGGCACGACCGTACTCGGCATCAGCACCGGCACCCAGGGCACGAAGGCCATCTCCGACCAGGAGGTGAGGGAACTCGCCGCCATGTTCGCCGAGCGCTCCCAGCAGGCACAGGACGGCGAGAAGCCGTCCTCGGCGCTGACCGCGCAGTAGCTCCGGCCGCACCGGGGGCCGACGGTGAATCCTCCCGGTCCGGTCTGGTTAGAGTGAAGAACATGAGTTCCTCCCCCCGGTTCGACCGCGCCCACACTGACGACCTGATGGCCTTCCTGATGTCCGCCCCCTCCCCGTACCACGCCGTGGCGAGCGCCGCGGCCAGGCTGGAGCAGGCCGGTTTCCGGCAGGTCGAGGAAACCGCGGCCTGGGACGGGACCACCGGCGGGAAGTACGTCCTGCGCGGCGGCGCGATCGTGGCCTGGTACGTGCCTGAGGGCGCCGGGGCACACACCCCGTTCCGCATCGCCGGCGCGCACACCGACTCGCCGAACCTGCGGGTGAAGCCGCTGCCGGACACCGGTGCGCACGGCTGGCGGCAGATCGCTGTGGAGATCTACGGCGGCACGCTCCTCAACACCTGGCTGGACCGCGACCTCGGTCTCGCCGGGCGGATCTCCCTGCGCGACGGCACGCACCGCCTGGTCAGCATCGACCGGCCGGTGCTGCGCGTCCCGCAGCTGGCCGTGCACCTGGACCGGTCGGCGAACACCGAGGGACTCAAGCTCGACCGCCAGAAGCACATGCAGCCCATCTGGGGACTGGGTGACGTCGAGGAGGGTGACCTCATCCGCTTCGTCGCCGAGGAAGCGGGTGTCGACGCCGAGGACATCACCGGCTGGGACCTGATGCCGCACCCCGTCGAGGCACCGTCCTACCTGGGCCGCGACCGCGAGCTGGTGGCCGGTCCGCGCATGGACAACCTGCTCTCCGTACACGCCGCGACCGCGGCCCTCGCCGCCGTCGCCGGGCAGCCCGACTCCGAGATCCCGTACATCCCGGTGCTGGCCGCCTTCGACCACGAGGAGAACGGCTCGCAGTCCGACACCGGCGCGGACGGTCCGCTGCTCGGCACGGTCCTGGAGCGCTCGGTGTTCGCCCGCGGCGGTACGTACGAGGACCGGGCGCGCGCCTTCGCCGGCACCGTCTGCCTCTCCTCGGACACCGGCCACGCGATCCACCCCAACTACGCCGAGCGCCACGACCCGACGCACCACCCGGTCGTCAACGGCGGCCCGATCCTCAAGGTCAACGTCAACATGCGGTACGCCACCGACGGCAGCGGCCGGGCCGTGTTCGCCGAGGCGTGCGAGAAGGCGGGCGTGCCGTGGCAGACGTTCGTCTCCAACAACGCGATGCCGTGCGGCACAACGATCGGCCCGATCACCGCAGCCCGGCACGGCATTCAGACGGTCGACATCGGCGTGGCCATCCTGTCCATGCACAGCGCCCGTGAACTGTGCGGCGCCGACGACCCGTACCACCTGGCGAACGCGCTGGCCTCGTTCCTGGCCGGCTGACGACGCACGTCCCCGAGGTTCCCCTGCCGCCCGGCGGCGGGGGAACCTCTGCCGTTCCGGGCGGTACGCCCGCCTGATCCGGAGAAACGCGTCGCGAAAGGCGGTGGAGGCGGGCCCCGCACCGCGACGGCGGCGCCCCCGCGCCTCCGTGTCCGGGAGCAGTGGCACCCCGCCCCTCCACGCCCGGGAGCATGGGTGCGGGCGGACCGGGTACCCGCCGCTTACACGGCCCGGAGCTTCCGGCCGTCGAGGAGGCTGAACTCATGGGACTCGGAGGATGCATCATCCTCATCGGCGCAGGGGCGATACTCGCCTTCGCGACCGACTGGGAACTGGACAGCGTCAACATCGAGATGGTCGGCTGGATCATGATGGTCGTCGGCATCGTCGGCGTTCTCGTCTACGCGAGCGTGATGCGCAGGCGCCGTGTGGTCGTACCGCCCACCACCGTGATGCCCGAGGACGAACGCCGCCTGTGACGTGGCAGGGTGCGCCCCGCCGGACGGGCGCACCCCTTCGCGGATGCCTGGCGATTCCCGATATTCTGGGTCCTTGTCCGTGACCCGGAACCGGGCGCGTCACCCCCGGAAGGGAAGCCGCTCGTGGAGTTCCGGCTGCTCGGTACGGTCTGCGTCGACACGCTGACCGGTCCGCTGCCACTCGGCCCCGCCAAGCGCCGCAGTCTGCTCGCCGCACTGCTGTTGCGCGCCAACACACCCGTGTCGATGGCACGGTTGACGGACTGCCTGTGGGACGACGCCCCGCCGCTGCACGCCCGGACCGTCATCCAGGGCCATGTCTCCCGGCTGCGCGCCCTGTTGATGAGTGCGGACGCGGAGGCGTACGGGGTCGAGCTGGCCACGCTCGGGGACGCGTATGTGCTGCGGGCGCCGGAGACGCTGCTGGACTCCCAGCGGTTCGAGGAACTGCTGATGCTGGCCCGGGAGCAGCGCACGCCCGCCGACACCGTGCTCATGCTGAAGGAGGCCCTGTCGCTGTGGCAGGGGCCCGCCCTCACCGGTACGTACGCCAGCGCGCCGCTCCAGGCCGCCGCGCAGGCGCTGGAGGAGTCCCGGCTGGCGACGGTCGAACAACTGGCGGATGCCTACGCCCTGCTGGGGGAGCACCACCGGGCGGCGGCGGTGCTGCGGGCCGAGGCCGTCGCCCATCCGATGCGGGAATCCCTCGCGGCGGCCCTGATGACGGCGCTGTACCGGTCGGGGCGTCAGTCCGAGGCGCTGGACTGGTTCCACCGCACCCGACGGCTGCTCGCCGACGAGCTGGGCATCGATCCGGGGCGCGAACTGGCCGACGCGTACGCGCAGATCCTGCGCGGCGGTCCGGACCCGGCGAGCGACCGCTCCCCGGCGGAGCCGTCCCCGGGAGCCCGGTCCCTCGACGACCGCTCCCCGGGTGGCCCGCCCTCGGACGGCCGCTCCCCGGCCGGCCCGGGGCCGCTGTCCCTGGCCCACCGCGGGCCGGGGGCCACCGGCGGTGCCGCGACCGCCCCGGCGCTGGCCGGCGTGGCCGCACCGGCGGCGCCGCCCCGCTCCCCGCGCGTCCCGGCTCCTTCGCACCCCGGCACCCCGCCCCACCCCACCGATCTGCTGCCCCGCGCCCCCCGCGGCTTCCACGGGCGGGGCGCCGAACTCACCGCGATCTCCCGGGCGGCGGCGGGCGAGGCGCCCGTGTGCCTGGTCACCGGCCCCGCCGGGGTGGGCAAGACCGCGCTGGCGCTGCACTGGGCGCGCCGGTCCCCCGCCGCCTTCCCGGACGGACGGCTCTACGCCGACCTGCGCGGATTCAGCGACACCGGCGAGCCGGCGCCGCTCGAAGTCCTGCGCGAGTTCCTGCTCGCGCTCGGCGTCGCACCCCGCCGGATCCCGGAGTCCGTCACCGGTGCCGCCGCCCTGTTCCGCTCGCTGACCGACCGGCTCAGCCTGCTCGTCGTCCTCGACAACGTCCGCGACTCCGCCCAGGTCGGGCAGTTGCTGCCGGGCGGCACCGACTGCGTCACGCTGATCACCAGCAGGCACCGGCTGGAAGGGCTGATCGCCTCGGACGCCGCCGTACCGGTGCCGCTGGACGTGCTGGAGCCGCCGGACGGCACCGCGCTCCTGGCCGGGGTGCTCGGCGAGGAGCGGGTCGCCGCCGAACCGGTGGCGGCCCGGCGCCTCGCCGAGCTCTGCGGCGGACTGCCCCTCGCCCTGCGGGTCACCGCGGCCCGGCTGGCGGGCCGCCCGCAGTGGACGCTCGCCGGAATGGCCGACGAGCTGGCCGACGAGCGCAGCCGGCTGAGCTATCTGGCCGTGGAGGACACCGGGGTCTCCGCCGCGCTGCGGCTGACCGTGCAGCAGCTGCCGCCGGACGCCGTCCACCACTTCACCCGGCTCGGCCACCACCCGGGCAGCCACTTCGACCCGTACACGGCCGCCGCTCTCGCCGGCAGCGACCCGGTCGTCGCGGCGGCCGCGCTGGAACGGCTGGCCGCCGCCCATCTGGTCACCGAGGCCGGACCGGGGCGCTGGATACTGCACGATCTGGTGCGGCTGTACGCCCGAGGGCTCGACCCCGAGGCCGGGGCCGGGGCGCTGACCGGCGTGCTCGACCACTACATCGCCACCGCGCTGGCCGCCGCGGACACCGCCGAGCCCGGCGGTGAGCCCTGCTTCGTGCTGCCGGACGCCTTCCGGCGCCCGGCAGCCGTCAGGGACTTCACCGACCGGGAGACCGCGATGGACTGGCTCGCGGCCGAACGCGAGGACCTCGCACTGGCCGCCGCGGCCGCCCGTACCGCCGGACTGGAGGACCGGGCCTGGCGGATCATCCTGCTCCAGTGGCCGCACGTGGTGTGGCGGTCCCGGGACGGCTGGGTCCCGATGCTGGAACTGGCTCTGGCCGCGGCGTCCGCGCACAGCGATCCGTACGCCGAGTCCCGGGTGCGCAATCTGCTGGGCTGGGTGCTGTCGGAAGAGGGCAGGACCGCCGAGGCGGTGGCACTGCTGGAGCCTTCGCCGGGACTCGCCCGGCAGGCCGGGGACCGGCTCGGCGAGGCGACGGCGCTGATCAACCTGGCGATCGTCCAGGCCGAACAGGGCGGTCTCGACGTGGCGATGGAGGGCTGCGGCCAGGCGCTCGATCTGGCCAGGAAGGAGCCCGACGCGCACACCGAGATGCTCGCGCTCCAGCATCTCGCCCGTATGCAGCTCACCGCGGGGCGCCCGCAGGACGCCCTCGACTCCGCCCGCGCCGCCTTCGAGCTGGGTCCCGAACACGAGGAAGCGGCCCGGCGGGTCCTGCTGACGACCGTGAGCGGCGAGGCCCAGCTCGCTCTGGGCGCGGAGGAGGAGGGGATCCTGCTGCTGGACCTGGCGGCCACCGAGGCCGAGCGGGCCGGCTACGACGTGGGCGCGGTGCGGGCCCTGGAGGCGCTGCTGCGGGTGGCCGCGGGACCGGCGTATGTACGTCGGTACGAGGAAGCGGTCCGGCGGCTCGCCGACGACGGGTGAACCGGGCGGGCGGCACTCGCACCGCCCGCCCGGTTCACCCGGTTCCCCTTCTCAGCCCTGCTCGTCCATGCCGGCCAGCACCAGCGGCAGCCGCGAGACGCCCTCGGCGCCCACGCTGACGGGGACGCCCCAGTCCTGCTGGTGCACATGGCAGGCCGGATACTCGTTCGCCGGGTCGTCGTCGCAGGACGCCGCCATCGCCGAGACGTGCAGCACGCCCTCGGTGACGCCGTCGGCGAGGACCAGGTCACGGAAGAGATCGGTACCCGCCCCTTCGCCCTCGGCCAGCAGCTCCGGCGGGGTCGAGGAGACGAGCAGCCGGGTCGAGGGCCCGTAGCGCGTGTCCAGCTTCTGACCGGCCGGCGCCTGGAAGACGACGTCGAGCCGGAGCGTGCCCGGGGCGATCACGGTCGCCGCGCGCTGGGTGCGGTGTGCCTGGTCCGCGACCCGTACCGCCTCCTCGGGCAGGCGCAGCCGGGTCAGCCGGTGCCGGGCGGACTCGACGACCACGAGATCCCCGTCCACCAGCACGGCGTCACTGGGCTCGCGCAGATCCGTGGCCAGCGTGGTGACCTCGTCGCTCGCCGGGTCGTAGCGGCGCAGGGCGTGGTTGTACGTGTCGCACACGGCGACGGACCCGTCGGGCAGCGCGGTGACGCCCAGCGGGTGCTGGAGCAGGGCCTGCGCGGCGGCCCCGTCACGGTGGCCGAAGTCGAAGAGGCCGGTGCCGACGGCGGTGTGCACGGCGCCCTCCCGGTCGACGTAGCGCAGCGCGGACGTCTCCGAGTCGGCGACCCAGAGCCGGTCCTCGGTCGCCGCGAGCCCGGACGGCTGGGCGAACCAGGCCTCCGCCCCCGGACCGTCGACCAGTCCCTCGTTCGTCGTGCCGGCGGCGACCCGTACGGTGCCGGCCTCGGGGTCGTACGTCCACAGCTGGTGCACGCCCGCCATGGCGATCCACAGCAGGCCGTCGAACCAGGCGATGTCCCACGGCGAGGAGAGGTCGACCTCATGGGCCGCGCCGCTGGTGGGCGCCCCCTGCCACCACTGGCGGCCGGTGCCGGCGAGGGTGGTCGTCGTGCCGGTCGCGAGGTCGAGCGCACGGATGGCGTGGTTGACCGTGTCGGCGACGGCGATCCGCCCGTCGGGCAGCACGGCCAGCCCCTGCGGCTCACTGAACCTGACCTCGTCGGGCCCGCCGTCCACGAGCCCCCGCTCGCCCGTGCCGAAGTGACGGCGGACGGTCTCGCCGTCCGCGTCCAGCTCGACCAGCCGGTGGCGGGTGGTGTCGGAGACCAGGAACCCGCCGTCGGCGAGCAGCAGCGCCTTGCCGGGGAACCGCAGATGCGTGGCCACCGGCTCGGGCGCCACATAGGGCCCGTCGCCGCGGCGCAGGGTGCCCTTCGCCGCGTGCTCCGCCTCCAGCTCCTCCACCAGCTTCTCGATGGCGTGGGCGTGCCCCTCACCGGCGTGCTGGGCGACGACATAGCCCTCGGGGTCCACGACGACGAGCGTCGGCCAGGCGCGTACCGCGTACTGCTTCCAGGTGGCGAGCTCGGGGTCGTCGAGCACCGGGTGGTGGACCTCGTACCGCTCGACGGCGTCGACGACGGCCTGGTGCTCTGCCTCGTGGACGAACTTCGGCGAGTGGACGCCGATGATCACCACGGTGTCGCGGTGTTTCTCCTCCAGCTCGCGCAGCTCATCGAGGACATGCAGACAGTTCACACAGCAGAACGTCCAAAAGTCCAAGATCACAATGCGCCCTCGCAGGTCAGCGAGGGTGTACTGCCGGTCGCCTGTATTGAGCCAGCCGCCCTTGCCGATCAGTTCGGGGGCCCTGACGCGCGCTCGTGTTGCCATGTGGACAGTCAACATCACCGTGGCGTCCACGCATTCCGCGGAGGGCTCGGGGAACCTGTGAGCCATGAGACTTCTCGTACGTGAGCGGCTGTTCGGCATCGGCGACGACTACTGGATCGAGGACGCGGACGGCCGCAAGGTCTTCCTCGTCGACGGCAAGGCCATGCGGGTCCGTGACACCTTCGAGCTGAAGGACGCGCAGGGGCGGATCGTCGTCGAGATCAAGCAGAAGCTGCTCAGCCTGCGCGACACGATGCTCATCGAGCGCGACGGCGAGCAGCTCGCGAAGATCAAACGGAAGCGGCTTTCGCTGCTGCGCAACCACTACCGGGTGACGCTGGTGGACGGCACCGAGCTCGATGTCAGCGGCAAGATCCTGGACCGTGAGTTCGCGGTCGACTACGACGGGGAACTGCTGGCCCAGATCTCGCGCCGCTGGCTGACCGTCCGGGACACCTACGGGATCGACATCGTGCGCGAGGACGCCGACGCGGCCCTGCTGATCGCGGTGGCGGTGTGCGTGATCGTGCTCGCGGAGAAGGAGCACGGGGACTGAGAAGCCGGCAGGGGCCGGCCCCGGCGCCGTACCCGAAGCGCCATGACCGAAGCGCCGTGCGCGAAGTGTTGTACCCGAGCCGCCGTGCCCGAAGGGCCCCTGTTTCACGTGAAACAGGGGCCCTTCGCGATACTCGGCTACACCAGGCCCGTCGGCGGTGCCAGCCCCAGCCGGCGGTCCTTGAGCGCGGGGAACTGCTCCCGGGTGGTGGCGACCTTGGCCGGGTCGAACTCCACGGTCAGCACCTCCTCGTCCGCACCCGCCTCGGCCAGGACCTCGCCCCAGGGGTCGACGACGATGCTGTGCCCTGCCTGCTGGACCCCGGCGTGGGTGCCGGCGGAGCCGACGGCCAGGACGTAGGCCTGGTTCTCCACCGCACGGGCCTGCGCGAGCAGGGTCCAGTGGGCGCGGCGGCGCTCGGGCCAGCCGGCCGCGACGACGAGGATTTCGGCGCCGTCGTCGACCAGCCCCCGGAACATCTCGGGGAAGCGCAGGTCGTAGCAGGTGGCGAGGCCGAGTGTGGTCTGCGGCAGCGCGAGCGTCACCAGCTCCTCACCAGCGCCCATCATGACCGCCTCGCCCTTGTCGAAGCCGAAGCGGTGGATCTTGCGGTAGGCGGCGGCCCGCTCGCCCTCGGGCGTGAAGACGAGCGTGGTGTTGTAGAGCGCACCGTCGTCGGCCCGCTCCACGAAGGAGCCCGCGTGCAGCCAGACCCCGGCGTCGGCGGCGGCCTTGGCCATCACCTCGTGCGTGGGGCCGTACAGCGGTTCGGCCTCGGCCTCGAACTCCGTGTAGGCGAAGGCTCCGACCGGCCAGAGCTCGGGCAGGACCACCAGATCCACGCCCTGCTGGGCCGCGACAAGTGAAGCCGCACGCGCCCTGCGGGAATTGATGGATTCGTCCGGGTCTACTGCGATCTGGATGAGGGAGGCGCGCACACTACCACCGTCCTGGCATTCAAGCCGTCAACACGGGCCTACGATCGTCACACGAAAGCACTGCCGGGGTGCCTGCTCGCAGCGTAGCTTGGACCGACCGGTCCAAACGACCGAACCTCACCGCCCGGAAGCCCGCAGCCCGCAGCCCGCCGTCCGAGCCCAGTTCTCCAGCCCATGCACCGCAGAACCGCACGAGGGGTCACGTGACCGTCCATCCCAGCCTCCAGACCTACGCCGACGCCTGGACCCATTCCATCGAGTCGATAGCCGAGCTGGTGAGCCCGCTCACCGAGGGGGAGTGGAACGGCCGCACACCGTGCCCCAACTGGTCTGTGCGCGACATCGTCTCGCACATCATCGGCATGGAGTGCGAGCAGCTCGGCGATCCGCGCCCCATCCACACACTTCCGCGCGACCTCTTCCATGTGCAGAGCGAATTCGCCCGCTACATGGAGATGCAGGTCGACGTACGGCGCCACCACACCGCACCGGAGATGACCTCCGAGCTGGAGTACACGATCATCCGCCGGTCCCGTCAGCTGCGCAACGAGACGCGCGACCCGGAGACCATGACGCGGGCGCCGCTCGGCGCCGAGCAGACCCTCGAAGTGGCGCTGCGGATGCGCGCCTTCGACGTCTGGGTGCATGAACAGGACCTGCGTACGGCGCTGGGCAAGCCGGGCAACCTGGATTCCCCCGGCTCCGCGATCGTCCGCGACACGCTGCTCCTGGCGCTGCCGAAGGTCGTGGCCAAGGAGGCGGAGGCGCCGCCCGGTTCGGCCATCGTGCTGGATGTGCACGGGCCGGTGGAGTTCCTGCGCACGGTCAGGGTCGACGCGGAAGGCCGCGGTTCGGTGGACGGCGCGCCGTCGCTGGGCCCCGCGGTGACGCTGGCGATGGACTGGGAGACGTACGTACGCCTTGCCTGCGGGCGGGTACGGGCGAGCGCGGTGGCCGACCGGATCAAGGCCGAGGGCGATCAGGACCTGTCCGCCGCCATCCTGCGGAACTTCGCGGTCACCCCGTAGTCACGGCACGGCAACCGGTGCGCCCGCCCCGCAGGGGGGACGGGCGCACCGCCGTTTCCGGAGCCGGCCGGGCACCCGCGCAGGGCGGCGGGACCGGCCGGGCACCCGCGCAGGTCGGGCACGCGGACATGGACGCGCACGCGCACGCGGGCGGAGTCGTACGGGTGCGGCGCACGGAGGGTCACACGGGCACGTGCACGGCCTCCACGCGGCTGATCACATGGTGCTCCCGCTCCCGGTGCGCGGCCTTCAGCCGCAGGCGCAGGATCTGCACGACGCCGAGCGCCTCCAGGACGAAGACCGAGGCGAACGCGATGCGGTAGTTGTCGCCGCTCGCGTCCAGCAGCACACCGATGGCGAACAGCGTGGTCATGGAGGCGATGAAGCCGCCCATGTTGACGATGCCCGACGCGGTGCCCTGGCGCTCCGGCGGGTTGGCCGGGCGTGCGAAGTCGAAGCCGATCATCGAGGCGGGCCCGCAGGCACCGAGCACCACGCACAGGGTGACCAGCAGCCACATGGGGGCGTGGTCCCCGGGGTGCAGGACGGCCGACGCCCACAGCAGGGCCGTCATCGCGACCGTCCCCAGGGCGAGCGGGATCCGGGCCGCGTGGTGGCGGGCGATGACCTGCCCGTAGACGAGGCCGACCGCCATGTTGGAGAGCACCACCAGGGTCAGCAGCTCCCCCGCGGTCCCCCGGCTCAGCCCCTGGTCCTCCACCAGGAACGGCATGCCCCACAACAGCAGGAACACCATGGCCGGGAACTGCGTCGTGAAGTGCACCCACATGCCGAGCCGGGTACCGGGCTCCCGCCAGGCCGCCGCGATCTGCTTGCGCACGTACGTCGCGCCGGCGTGTTCCGCGGGCGGCGGTTCGAACCCCTCGGGGTGGTCCTTGAGGAAGAGCAGGAGCAGCACCAGGACCAGGACCCCGGCCAGCGAACTGCCGACGAAGGTGGTGGTCCAGCCGACACCGTGCAGGGAACGGGCGATGACCAGCGTCGAGACGAGGTTGCCCGCCATCCCGAAGAGCGCGGCGACCTGCCCGATCATCGGGCCGCGCCGGGCCGGGAACCAGCGCGCGCCCAGCCGCAGCACGCTGATGAACGTCATCGCGTCGCCGCAGCCCAGCAGGGCCCGGGAGCCCAGCGCGGTGCCGTACGACGGGGAGAGCGCGAAGCCGAGCTGGCCGAGGGTGAACAGGACGGCGCCGAGGGCCAGCACCTTCTTGGTGCCCAGCCGGTCGACCATCAGGCCGACGGGTATCTGCATGCCCGCGTAGACGAGCAGCTGGAGTATGGAGAAGGTGGAGAGCGCCGAGGCGTTGACGTCGAAGCGGTCGGCGGCGTCGAGTCCGGCGACGCCCAGGCTGGTACGGAAGATGATCGCGACGAAGTAGACAGCGACACCGATGCCCCAGACCCAGGCGGCACGCCGGCCGCCGGGCGGATCACCGGGCAGGGACAGGGTGGGGGCGGCCGAACTCACCGGTCCTCACCCCTGACCAGCACCTTGACCCGGCTGACATGGCGGCGCACGACCTGCGCGGCACCGTCCGCGTCATTGACCCTGATCGCCTCCAGCAGCTCACCGTGCTCGGCGATGTTGGCGGCGATCCTGCCCGGGTGGGCCTCCATGACGGCGACGCCCATCCGCAGCTGTCGGTCGCGCAGCTGGTCGTAGAGGCGGGACAGGATCTCGTTGCCCGCGTGGCGGACGATCTCGGCGTGGAAGCAGCGGTCCTTCACGGAGACGGCGGCCAGATCGCCGGCCTCGGACATCCGCTGCTGCTCCTCCAGCAGTTCTTCGAGCCGGGCGATCAGCTTCGCCGACGCGGGCACGGCCCTGCGGACGGCGAACTCCTCCACGAGCAGCCGGGTCTCCACCACGTCCGCGATCTCCTGGGCGGAGACGGGGAGCACCAGAGCGCCCTTCTTCGGGTAGAGCTTGATCAGCCCCTCGACCTCCAGCCGCAGCAGCGCCTCGCGCACAGGCGTACGGGAGACCCCGACCGCCTCGGCGAGATCGCCCTCGGTCAGGAGCGTCCCGCCCTCGTAGCGGCGGTCCAGGACCGCGTCCTTGATGTGGGTGTAGACGCGTTCGGCGGCGGGCGGCTGCTTCACGGGCGGGCGTACGGGCGACGAGGCTGGGGCAGGCATGCACACAGCATAGATACAACATGCACGCAACGAGGGAGCCGTTCCACGATGCGGACGTCCGCCTCCATGGGGCGTCCCGGAATCCGGGCCGCCGGAAGTTGTGAGAAATCATCCCTCAGACGCCGCAACCATTCATCCGTCCCATAAGTCTCATCAGAGTGCGGCACCCTTATGTGGCCGCATTCCAGGGGCATTTGGAGCATTCAACTTGAAACTCGGCATTCAGCGCATAAGGCGCGCATCCGCCACCGCCACGGTGGCCCTCACCGCAGGTGCCGTCATCGTGGGCGGCACGTTCGCCTCCACGGCACAGGCCGCCACGCCGCCGGCCCCCACGCTCGTCGCCAAGGGCGGCTACGTGATGAACAACGGCACCGGGAAGTCCCTGTTCAGCAAGGCCGCGGACACCCGTCGCTCCACCGGCTCCACCACGAAGATCATGACCGCCCGTGTGGTGCTGGCCCAGAAGGGCCTCAACCTGGACTCCAAGGTCACGATCCAGAAGGCGTACAGCGACTACATCGTCTCCAAGGGCGCGTCCTCGGCCCGCCTCATCGTGGGCGACAAGGTCACGGTCCGTCAGCTGCTGTACGGCTTGATGCTGCCGTCCGGCTGCGACGCCGCGTACGCCCTGGCCGACAAGTTCGGCTCGGGCACCACGCGCGCGGCCCGGGTGAAGTCGTTCATCGGCAAGATGAACAGCACGGCCAAGGCCCTCGGCCTGAAGAACACGCACTTCGACTCCTTCGACGGCATAGGGAACGGGTCCAACTACTCGACCCCGAAGGACCTGACGAAGATCGCAAGCAGCGCGATGAAGTACTCCACGTTCCGTACGGTCGTGAAGACGAAGTCGACGAAGCAGAAGGTCACGACGAAGAGCGGTGGCTACCGCTACATGTCGTGGACCAACACGAACAAGCTGCTGGGCACCTACAGCGGCGCGATCGGCGTGAAGACGGGCTCCGGCAAGGTCGCCAAGTACTGCCTGGTCTTCGCTGCGACCCGCAACGGGAAGACCGTCATCGGTACGGTCCTGACCTCCACCTCGGAGGCGACCCGCACGGCGGACGCGAAGAAGCTCATGGACTACGGCTTCAAGAAGTAACCCGTCGGCACGAGAGTGCCCGGCGGTACGAAAGCACCCCTGCGGTACGGAAGTACCGCGGGGGTACGAAGGTGCCCGGCGCGTGCGGTCTCGCATGCGCCGGGCACCTTCGCGTTCACCCGCCGCCGGCCCGTCCCGTGAAGACGCCCGGCCGTTCCCGTTTCAGGTGCGCGGCCCCGCACCGTGCAGCAAGGTGTCGATGACGCGCGCGGCGAGCGCGTCCGGGTCGGTCCCGGCCGGGTCGGCACCGGCCGCGCTGCCGTGCAGGGACTCCCCGATGAGCGCGTAGTAGACCCGGCGCACCCACTCCAGGTCGGCCGCCGCGTCGATGACCTTCTCCGCCTGGGCCCGCCGCAGCACGGCGACGCAGCGGCGGTCGATGTCCCGCTGGAGGGCGGCGGCCTCGCTGTCCGGATCGGCCGGCAGCCCCAGCGCGAACGCCCAAGCGCCCTTGACCTGGAGCACATTGGCCGTGATCCGGTGCATCGCCACCAGTGGCGGCGCGGTGTCCGGGCGGCCGTCGTCCACCGCCTGGGCGAGCTGGCGGGCCGCGGACAACGCCAGCGCCTCGATCAGCGACTGCCGGTTGGCGAACCGCCGGTGGATCGTCGTCCGAGCCACTCCGGCGGCGGCGGCGATCTGCTCCATGGACGCGCCGGGGTCCTCGGCGAGCACCCGCTCCGCCGCTTCCAGGACCGCGCGCACGCTGCGCTCCGCGTCCGCCCGCAGCGGTCGTGCCGCCTTCTCGCCCATGACGCCTCCATTCGGCCACTTGTCCCGAAACACAGTACATCCCGGATGCAGTCCCACTCTTACTTGCATCACCACTGTTGCACTTTTCTCAATTATTAGTACTGTCACGTCCTAGTTGCCGCCGATCGAAGGAGGAAGTCATGCACAGCACCGCCCTCATCACCGGAGCGTCGTCGGGCCTCGGCGCGGAGTTCGCCGAGCAGCTGGCCGCCCAGGGGCACGACGTGATCCTGGTGGCGCGGTCCGGCGACCGGCTCGCCGCGCTCGCCGAGCGCCTGGCCGCCCATCACGGAATCCGCGCCCACGTACTGGTCCAGGACCTCGCCGAGCCCGACGCGGCCCGCCGCGTCGCCGACGAGCTGTCCGCACGCGGTCTCGGCGTCGATCTGCTGGTCAACAACGCGGGCTTCGGCACCTGCGGCCATTTCGAGGACATCGACGGGAGCCGCGACCACGACCAGCTCATGGTCAACGTCGTCGCCCTCGTCGACCTCACCCACCTGCTGCTGCCCGGCATGCTGGAGCGCGGCAGCGGCGCGGTCGTCAACGTCGCGTCCAACGCCGCCTTCCAGCCGTCCCCGTACTTCGCCGTCTACGGCGCGTCCAAGGCCTTCGTCCTCAACTTCGGCCTCGCCCTGCGTCAGGAGTACCGCCGGCGCGGCATCCGCGTGCTCACCCTGTGCCCCGGCCCGGTGGAGACCGCCTTCTTCGACACCATCGGCACCCGCGACGCCGCCGTCACCGGATCCATGACCACGCCGGAACCCGTCGTACGCGCCGCCCTGCGCGCCCTGGAACGCGGCCGGGGCTATGTCGCCCCCGGCTTCGGCAACGCCCTCGGCGCGCATCTGACACCCCGCCGCCCCCGCACCCTGGTCGCCGCCCTCGCCGAACGCGTCACCCGCAAGGTCCTGACCGCTCCGAAGCCCGCCACCCCGATGTCGCCCCCCTCGTCCACCACCCCCACGAAGCGGGAGTACGCGGCATGAGATCCGCCTCCATCGGCGCCGCCTCCGCCATGCTGCTCGTCGGCACGTCGACGGCCGTGTCCGCCACCATCGCCGACTACCCGGTCCTGGCGGGACAGGCCCTGCGCTATGCGCTCGCCGCGGTGATCCTGCTCCTCGTCGTACGCCACCAGCGCCTGCCGCGGGTCCGCCTGACGGCACGTGACCTCGTGTTACTCGCCGCGCTTTCCGCCACCGGCCTGGCCGGCTTCAATCTCTTCCTGGTCGCGGCCACCCGGCACGCCGGCCCCGCGATGATCGGCACCGTCGTCGGAGCCGTCCCCCTCGTCCTCGCCCTCCTCGGGCCCCTGATGGAGCGCCGCCGCCCGGCCCCGCACACCGTCGGCGCGGCACTCGTCGTCGCCCTCGGTGCGGCCGTCGCCGCCGGACTCGGCTCGGGCAGCCCGGCGGGCCTGCTCCTCTCCCTGGGCGCGCTCGTCTGCGAGGTGGCCTTCTCCCTGCTCGCCGTACCGCTGCTGCCGAAGATCGGCCCGCTGCGGGTCGCCGCCTACCCCGCCGCTCTGTCCGTGCCGCTGCTGCTGGCCGCGAGCCTCGCCCTGGAGGGCCCCGGCGCGCTGCGGCTGCCCGCCCCCGGTGAGGCCGCCGCCTTCACCTACCTCGGCGCGATCGTCACCGCGGCCGCGTTCTTCCTCTGGTACGACGCGCTGCGCCGTCTCGGCGCCGACCGTGCGGGCCTGTTCGCCGGCCTGGTACCCGTGGGCGCCCTGCTCACCACCGTCGCGCTCGGCCTCGGCCACGCGGGCCCCGCCGACGTCATCGGCGCACTGCTCGTCACGGCGGGTGTCGTCCTCGGCCTCCGCGTTCCCGGCCTCCGCGTTCCCGGCCGCGACCGCGGCCGCCGGGAACCGCGCCCCTCCCGGGGTGCGCTCGCCGCGCCGGCGGCGGACAGGTCGCGACGGTCACCGCAGAACGCCTGACGCGCGGCCCCGGACGCGTCGTGGTGGCCGCCCGCCGCACCGGCTCGCCCCCGCGCGTCGGCGGGTGTCCCTGTGCGGGGCCCGGTTCAGACGATCAGCACCCTGCGCCCCCGGGTGTGGCCGGCCCGGCTGTCCTCGTGGGCCGCCGCCGCGTCGGCGAGCGGATACGCCTTCTCGACCGGGATGCGGAGCTTCCCCCGCGCGATGAGGCGGGCGGCTTCCGCGAGCGCGTCCGGCACGCTGCCGGCCACTCCGGAGAACCGGACGCCGCGTTCCGGGGCGGCGAGATCCGCGATGGAGACCACCTTGCGCGGGTCCCCGGTCAGCTCCACGAGCTCCCGGATCACGCCCGAGCCGGCCACGTCGAGCGCCGCGTGGACGGGGCCGAACCGGCGTACCCGCCCTTCCCAGCCCTCGCCGTACGTCGTGGCGAGGGCGCCCAGGTCACGCAGGTAGTCCTGGTTCGCCGCCCCGGCCGTGCCGATCACCGTGATGCCCCGGTCACGGGCGATCTGCACCACCGCCGATCCGACCCCGCCGGACGCACCGCTGACCAGCAGTGTCTGCCCGGGTTCCACCCCGACCTCGCGGATGATGCGCAACGCGGTCTCCACCACGGAGGGGTACCCGGCGGCCTCCTCGAACGTCAGCCCCTCGGGCATGGCCGCCCACGCCGACAGCACGGCGAACTCGGCGTAGGTGCAGGAGCCTTCACCGAACACGGCGTCACCGAGCTCCACCCCTTCGACCCCGTCGCCGACCTCGTCCACCACCCCGGCGGCGTCCAGTCCGACCCCTGCGGGCAGTTCGATCGGATGCGCCCCCAGGACCTGGCCCTCACGGACCCGCCAGTCGACCGGGTTCACCCCTGCCGCCCTCACGGCGATGCGCAGGCGGCCGGGGCCCGCGTGGGGCTCCTCGGCGTCCAGAAGTCGCAGCACATCGGGACCGCCGAACTCGGCGAAGCTCACTCTCTTCATGCCGGCGAACGTAACACTAACGGTTAGCTTTTCCTATCGGTTACGTTTTTGTGGCTGATAGCGTGCGGTCATGACCGACCCGTCCGGGCGTCGCGAGCGCAAGAAGGCCGCGACCCGCCAGAAGATCGCCGACACCGCCCTGCGGCTCTTCCTGGAACAGGGGTACGACGCGGTGGGCATCCGCGACGTGGCCGCCGAGGCGGACGTGGCCGTCACCACGCTCTTCTCCCACTTCGCCTCCAAAGAGGCCCTCGTGTTCGAGCAGGACGAAGACTTCGAGCAGCGCCTCACCCGGGCGGTCACGGACCGGGCCCCGGACGAGCCGCTCATCCCCGCCCTGCGCCACGAGATCCGCGCCCTGGTGCGCCATTGCACGGCCAACGGCGGCACCCCGGTCCGGCGCATGATCAACGCCTCATCCGCCCTGCGGGAGTACGAGGAGACGATGAGGCTGCGCCACGCGGAGTCGCTGGCCACCGCCATCGCCGCCGATCCCGGCCTGTCACGGAGCACGACGGCCTGCCGGACGATCGCGAGGTTCACGATCGACGCCCATGCGCTGGCCCGCACGGCGCCCGATCCGGACGCCGCGGTGGACGAGATCTTCGAGATGATCCAGGCGGCGTGGGACGTCAGGCCCTGAGGGCTCTCCCGTACGGTTTCCCGTCGACGGGCGTCCGCTTACGGATCAGCCGCCCTGCCCGGCACTTCCGATCGGGCCCACCAGCACCGGGGAGCCGGAACCGTCCGTGACGGGCAGCGATCCCTGGCCCGGCCAGGCGAGGGTGACCGACTTCGTCTCGTTCGGCGGGGTCACCACCAGCCCCGTGATGCGGACGCCGGAGCCACCGGATTCATTGAGCGGGTAGCTGACGTAGAAGTCGACTTCCTTCCCGTTCTTGAGGGTGTACGGGTCGCCGGGCTCGCCCTTGCGCGTGGCGGAGATCGTCCCCGCACTGGTCTTCAGATCG
The DNA here is from genome assembly GCF_055568375.1 of Streptomyces sp. NPDC026062. Taxonomy (NCBI): domain Bacteria; kingdom Bacillati; phylum Actinomycetota; class Actinomycetes; order Kitasatosporales; family Streptomycetaceae; genus Streptomyces; species Streptomyces sp. NPDC026062. Next base: position 124,697 of record NZ_JBVHOQ010000006.1, on the reverse strand, counting down.
ACGCCCGCGAACCCGGAGATCACACAGTCGGCGCCGCTGCCGTTCGTCAGCCCCACCACGACGCTGCCATCGGGGTCGCCGTCGATGAAACCGTCCTGCGCGGTGATCTTCAGCCCGTCGGTCGTGCACTTGGGGGCCGCGGCGTTGTCGCCCGACCCCGACCCCGAACCGGAATCGGAGCCGGACCCGGCGGCGGTGTCCTTCCCGCCGGAACCCGCCCCGGCCGAGCCCTTCCCACTGTCCTGATCCGAGCCGCCGGAGCCCGAACCACCCCCCGAGGAGGACGCGGCCGAGGAGGCGGACGACGGGTCGCTCGCCCCCGTACCGTCGTCGTCGCTCTGGCAGGCGGTGAGCGAGAGACCGGCGGCAACGACCAGGGCGGCGAAGGTGATCCTGCGAGCGCGCATCATTTCTTCCTCAGCATCGGTGAACGGGACCGGCCGCTCCGTACCGGTCGGGTACGGAGCGGGCGTTACTGATCACCATGACCGGAAGGCCCGCCACCGCGTTCCGCCGCAGCGCCGCCTAAGACATCCCTGTTACACGCACGGGCTGCCCGAACGCCCCTCCGTACGGGGCGCGTCGGACCGGAACACGCGGCCGGGCCTGCCGGGTAGGGCCCTTCCCGGCCCCGCACCGTACGCGTCCGGGGCCGCCGCCCGCTGGGACAGACCCGTGACCCGACACGCCGGACGGGCCGGTGGCGGCTCACGTCGGCTTCTGCTCCCGGAGCACGGCGACCGCCGCGACGAAGACGCCCGTGGAGACGCCCGTGGAGACGCTCGGGGCCGTCGTCGTGCGCCTGCCAGGAATCGCGGGGCCGCGCCTAGGGTGTGCGGATGCCTGACACCTTCGACCTCCGCGTCGAGCTTCCCGCAGCCCTCGCAGGTCCCGCGGCGGCCTGGCTGTTCATCGAACGGTTCGCCGCCCGTCTCGGCGCCCCGGTCGGGCCGGATGACGGATTCCCGGAGTCCGAGATCGCCGCTGCCGAACTGCGGCTCGGGCTGCGACTGCCGCAGGCGATGCGGGAGTTGTACGGCAGGTTCGGCCGCCGCCACGACCTGCTGAGCGGGTCGAGAACGCTCCTGCCCCTGGACGAGCTGGAGGTGGACGACGCGGCACTGATCTGGCAGGTGGAGGCGTTCTGGCTGTACCAGGTCGCCGTACCGCTCGACCGGATCACGGAGGCCGACCCGCCCGTGCTGATCGACGGGAGCTCGCAGGCGTACGACGACTGGGAGCCGTTCGCCGACAGCTTCTCCGCCGCGTGCGTGGAGATGGTGATGTCGGTGAACTCACTGTGCGGCGACTGGGGCGGCTGGTACCGCGAGAGCGTGGCCCCCGACGCCGCGCGCCTGGAGCGGTCCCTCACCCCCGTACCGCCCCTGATCTCGTCGGGCGACCGGGACCACGCGGACCGCTGGTACGCGGGTGCCGATGTCCTGGTGCACGAGGACCGCTCGGACGAGGCGTCGGAGCTGGGGTGGCTGTACGTCCGCGCCTTGACGCGGGAGGCGTGGGACGGCGTCCGGACGGCGTTGCCGGGGGCATGGACCGAGACGGCGGGCCAGTGAGCGGCCGGTCGGCAGCACGGGGACCGGGGCCGGTGATCCCGTAACGCGTCCCGGCCGACCGGCCGCCGCCTATACCCGCCCTATACCCGGCGCAGGCCGGTCCGGAAGGCGTCCCATGCGGTGGGGGCGAGGAGGACGACGGGGCCGTCGGCCTGCTTGGAGTCGCGGACGGCGACAACGTCAGGGACGTTGCGGGCGACCTCGACGCAGTCGTTCTCCAGGGTGCTGTAGCTGGACTTTCTGAAGCAGAAGTCGGTCATCAACTCACCCTCGGCGCTCGTGCCTCCAGGCGACAGGATCATTCAGGCCTTCCCGGAACACACCCCACGCGCCAGATGCGACTACCAGGACCGCACCACCCGGAATTTTGGAATCACGCACGGCGACAACCCCGGGGACGTTACGGGCGACCTCGACGCACTCCTGCCCGGCATTGCCTCCGCTGTAGCTGGACTTGACGAACGTATACACGGGCACGCGGCCTACAACTCCTTGAGGATTCCGTCGATCAGTGCGACCGAGTTGCGCTGAGCGAGCGCAAGACGCGTCATGCGATCGAAGATCCTGTCGTGACGCTCCGCATCAGTATCGCTCTCCATCCAGAGGGTGGTCGAGGTGGTATCCATGTGAACCACGTCGAGCGCTCCAGGCTCCGCGAACGACACAATGGTGAACGCACTGGTCATGCCGGGGTGCGCACCCGCCAGGTACGGCATCACCTGGAGCTTCACGTTCGGATGGCGGACCATGTCCAGCAGGTGGCCGAGCTGCCCTCTCATCACCTCGCGCCCTCCGACCAGTTGGCGGAGCGCACCCTCATGTACCAGAGCCCACAGCTCAAGCGGGCGGTCACCGGTCAGACGTGCCTGCCGGGCCATCCGCGACTCGACGAAGAGCTCGATCTCGTCGGGGTCCTCCCAGGAACCGTTTCCCACAGCGAGTGCCCGAGCGTAGTCGGGCGTCTGGAGCAGACCGGGCACGATGGCGAGTTGCCAGGTACGGAGGCCTGTGGCGATGTCCTCCAACGCCACGTACTCGACCATCGACTGAAGTCCCGGGTACTGGTTCCACCAGCCGCTCGCCTTGCGACGTTCACGATCGGCCTTCGCGAGAGCCAGCAGTCTGCCGATGACGCCTTCGTCCATCTCGCCGTAGAGATGACAAAGAGCCCTGACATCCGGGTCCCGTATCGGAACAAGGCCCCGCTCGATCTTCGCCACCTTGGCAACCGACGCTGTCAGCGCCTCAGCAGCGTGCGACTGACGCAAGGACCGGGCCTCCCGCAGCCGAAGCAGTTCACCGCCGAGACGGCGTCCGAGCACAGTGGACACCGTCCGCCCACGATCCGGGCTATTTCCTGCCACAGCCAGCTCCCTCCCAGTCGGTCGGCCCAGTCTGGAGCTCTGATCCATCGAACACCAACTAGGGCAGAGAATTCTCTGCCCGAATTACTTGCTGCCCGCCGACGGGTTCCGCTACTTTCAGTTGCACGCCCATCACTCAGCGGCAACGACAGGCGGAAGTGCACCGCCCTGCCCTGCGCAGGCGCGACACCGCCACCGCCCGTACAACGGAGGCACGCGACCATGACCGCAGCCCAAGAAGCCCCCGCCCCCACTCCCGAACCCGACCCCGCCCCGGCGCCCCCGCTCCGCGAGGACCGCCTCGACTACACCCCCACCGCCCGCAGCGTCACCCTTGCCCGGCGCCGCACCGCGCGTCTGGTCACCGAGTGGGGGCACCCCCAGCACGCGGGCTATGCCGCGCTCCTTGTCAGCGAGTTGGCGACCAACGCCCTGCTGCACGGCAGCGTGCGGGGCCGGCTCTTCCGGGTGCGCCTCGCGCTCACCGCGAGCACGCTCCGCATCGAGGTGAGCGACGCACGCGGGGAACGGCTGCCCGGACTGCGTCAGGTGGACGACGACGACTGCTACGGGCGCGGGCTCGTCATCGTCTCCGCGCTCGCCGACCGCTGGGGCACCGAGCCACGCACCGTCGGCAAGACCGTCTTCGCCGAACTCGCCGTACGGAAGCGGGCGGGCACCGGCGACTCCATGATCGGTCCCGCCTCGGGGCACGACCTGCCGTCACCTTGAAGTGGTGTGCCAGCGGGGTGAAGTGACCGGTTCGGGGCGCTCGTGCCTGTCGTGAGCGACGGTCTGTGCCGCTGATCGCCCGACGGGCGTGGTGTCGACGACGTCGATGCGACGCTCGCCCGGGTGGAGGCGCTCGGCGGCTCGGTGAGCGGCGGCCCCGACGACATGCCGTGGGGACAGCGCGTCGCCCACATCAAGGACCCCGACGGCAACCCGGTGAACCTCACGCAGCCGATCCCGGCCCGGTGACGCGGTTCCGGGGCATGTGCTGGTCAGCCCGACTCCGTACTGCTGATGCAGGGTGGAAGAGGCTCAATGTCAGTGTGGTGCTGTTCACTTGGCCACGTGGACGCCTCTGCTCTGCGCGCCCGTCTGAACGACGCCTGGCGCGCGCCCGAATTGCGCTGCCCGCTGCCCGCCCATGGGGCAGGGCATGTCTGTGTGCCCAGTGAGGCGGAGGATCTTGCCGAGCTGGAGCGCGTCGCTGCGGACGTGGTCGACGGGGCGGGTCTGCCCGTACGTGCGTGGGTCGTCGGGGGCAGGGCGGCAGAGGTGCCCGACGGTCCGCCGCTGGGCGGGGAGGGTGGGCTCCCCATCGGCGGGGAGGGCGGGCTGCTGGAGCTGCGCGGGTGGGTGCTGGCCGGGCACTGGTTCGGATACGGCGTGACGGCCACCGCCGATGGCCCGCGCCGCGTCGTGATCCTCGCCCGGCGCGTGTTCACCCGCCCGTCCGGTGCAGGGTGGGTGGCGTTGCTTCGGGAGGCCACCGGGTGGACGGATCCCGATCGGGGCGGCGTCGACTGGGCCGCGACGGAGGCAGCGCTGGGCACCGCGCTGCCCGGTGACTACAAGGACATCGTCGACGCCTTCGGCACGGGCAGCTTCGACGAGTACCTGGACCTGCTGGTGCCGGGTGCGCTGGGCACGGATCTGGTCTCCTGGGGCCAGGACATGGCGCGGTACGCCGACCTCTACCGGCCGTACCCGGTCCACCCCGCGCCCGGCGGGGTGCTCATATGGGGGACCTCCGAGCAGGAGGTGACCTTCCACTGGCTGACCGGACCGGCCGATCCCGACGACTGGCCGGTCCTGGTGCAGTACCTGGGCGGTGAGTGGCGGCGCTTCGACTGCGGCACCGGCGAGTTCGTGCTGCGCCTGCTCACCGACCGCACCCCACCGTTCGCCTTCCCACCCTCCTCCGGACCGTTCCCCCACTGGTTCGCCTCATGGGAGCCGCCGGAGCCCTGAGCCCTTTCCCAGCCGGCTGTCGGCGCTGCTGCCCATGTTCGGCGAAGCGTACGGGCCGCCGGGACAGCCCTCAGTCCTCGTCCGCGCGGGTCAGCGCTTCGGCGATCATCCGGGTGGCGAAGTCGTGGTCGTCGGTGATGCGGTTGATCTGCTCCGCGAGCAGGAAGGCGGTGGCCTCCAGCGGGGTCATCTCCGCCTCCGTCCACTCCCCGTACTGCTTGCGCCACAGGCTGGGGCTCAGCCCGGTTCCCGCGGCGACGACCAGGCCGGCCATGGTGGGGATGGCCTCGGGGCCGACGCTCCTCGGCATCATCCGCATCGAGGCCACGAGGGTGGGCACCACGTACTCGATGACGTCCTTGTCGTGGGCCTCATGAGCCTTCCGCAGCCACATCATGAACATGTAGATGAGGGTGCAGGTGCCGTCCAGTACATCATCGGCTTCCCCGGGATCCAGCGAGGCGATGAACTGCTCGGCGAGCAACCGCTGCTCGGCATCGCTTTCCGTGTTGCCGTCGTACACGCTCTTGAGCCGGGAGTCGATCAGCATGAGCGCGGCGCCCACGTCACCGGCGGGAGCGTGCTTGGGGTCGCAAGTCGATGACAGAGGTCCTCCTCGGTCGGCTGCGCGGAGCAGCGAACGGACTGCCCGCAGATTATTGGGCCACCGGAACAGTTCGCGCTATATCACCGCTTTGGCAACGCAGTTCGGGACGGCCCGGTATCCTTCCGCGCGCAACCGGGACCGGGACCGGAACCGGAACCTTTGTCACCGCGCCCACCCCCGCGCATGGCGATGGGCCCGCGCCACCATCGCGCGGGCCCACCTCATACACGTACCGCCGGGGCGACTACGCCCAGGTGATCAGCCGCTTCGGCTGTTCCAGGATCGCCGCCACATCGGCCAGCACCCTGGAGCCGAGCTCGCCGTCGATCAGACGGTGGTCGAACGACAGCGCCAGCGTGGTCACCTGACGGGGCTTCACCTTGCCCTTGTGGACCCAGGGCTGGAGCTTGATCGCGCCGACCGCGAGGATCGCGGACTCGCCCGGGTTCAGGATCGGCGTGCCCGTGTCCACGCCGAAGACGCCGACGTTGGTGATGGTCACCGTGCCGCCCGCCATCGCCGCGGGGGACGTCCTGCCCTCGCGGGCGGTGGAGACCAGCTCGCCCAGCGACGCCGCCAGCTGCGGCAGCGTCTGGTCGTGCGCGTCCTTGATGTTCGGCACGATCAGTCCGCGCGGGGTGGCGGCGGCGATGCCCAGGTTGACGTAGTGCTTCTGCACGATCTCCTGGTTCGCCTCGTCCCAGGCGGCGTTGACCTCGGGGTTCCGCTTGATCGCGACCAGGAGGGCCTTGGCGATGATCAGGAGCGGGTTGACCCGCACCCCCGCCATGTCCTTGTCCTCCTTGAGCTCCGCCACGAGCTTCATCGTGCGCGTCACGTCGACGGTCACGAACTCCGTGACGTGCGGCGCCGTGAAGGCGCTGCCGACCATCGCCTGCGCGATGGCCTTCCGTACGCCCTTGACCGGGATACGCGTCTCCCGGGCGGTCACGTCGGCGGACGCCGCGACCGGAGCGGCCGACGCCGGGGCCGCGACCGGAGCCTCGGCGCTCACCGGCGCGGGGGCGGGCGCCGTGGGCGTCGCCGCCGCGTGCACGTCCTCGCGGGTGATGATGCCGCCGTCGCCGGTCGGGGTGACCGTCGTCAGGTCGATGCCCAGGTCCTTGGCGAGCTTGCGCACCGGCGGCTTGGCGAGCGGCCGGGCCTCGGCGACCGCGGCGTGGCCGGTGCCGTTCATCTCGCCCTGGATCGCGGCGGATGCGGCGGCCGGGGCCGCCTCCGTGCCCTTACGGGCGCGCCGCTTGGTGGAGGACTCGGCGACGCCGTAACCCACCAGGACGGGCTGGCGGCCCTTCGGCGCCTCGGCCTCGGGCTCGGCCTCGGCGGCCGGGGCGGGGGCCGGTTCGGCGGCGGGTGCCTCGGACGGGGAGCCCGGCGCCGCGTCCACCGCGATGATCACCTGGCCGACGTCGACGGTCGTGCCCTCGGGGAACCGCAGCTCGTGCACCACCCCGTCGAACGGGATCGGCAGCTCCACGGCCGCCTTCGCCGTCTCGACCTCGCAGACGACCTGGCCGTCGGTGACGGTGTCGCCGGGCTGGACGAACCACTTGAGGATCTCGGCCTCGGTCAGTCCCTCGCCCACGTCGGGCATCTTGAACTCACGGAAGCGAGCAGCGTTGGAAGTGTCGGTCATCGTTGTCACGTCCCCGTCCTCAGTACGCCAGCGAGCGGTCGACGGCGTCGAGCACACGGTCGAGACCCGGCAGGTACTCGTCCTCCAGCCGCGCCGGCGGGTACGGGACGTGGTAGCCGCCGACCCTCAGCACGGGTGCCTCCAGGTGGTAGAAGCACCGCTCCGTGATGCGAGCGGCGATCTCCGCGCCGGAGCCGTAGAACACCGGGGCCTCGTGGACCACGACCAGGCGGCGGGTCTTCTCGACCGAGGCCTGGATGGTGTCGAAGTCGATCGGGGACATCGAGCGCAGGTCCACGACCTCGATCGACTTGCCCTCCTCCTGGGCGGCCGCGGCGGCCTCCAGGCAGACCTTCACCATCGGGCCGTAGGCGACGAGCGTCAGGTCCGTGCCGGTACGGGCGACGGAGGCCCGGTGCAGCTGCCCCGGGATCGACTCGGTGTCGAGCTCGCCCTTGTCCCAGTAGCGGCGCTTCGGCTCGAAGAAGATGACCGGGTCGTCGCTCTGGACGGCCTGCTGCATCATCCAGTACGCGTCGGACGCGTTGGAGGGCGAGACGACCTTCAGGCCCGCTACGTGCGCGAACAGGGCCTCGGGCGACTCGCTGTGGTGCTCCACCGCGCCGATGCCGCCGCCGTAGGGAATCCGCACGACGACCGGCAGCTTGATCTTGCCGAGCGAGCGGGCGTGCATCTTCGCGAGCTGCGTGACGATCTGGTCGTACGCGGGGAAGACGAAGCCGTCGAACTGGATCTCCACGACGGGCCGGTAGCCGCGCAGGGCCAGGCCGATCGCCGTACCGACGATGCCGGACTCGGCGAGCGGGGTGTCGATCACCCGGCCCTCGCCGAATTCCTTCTGGAGCCCGTCGGTGATCCGGAAGACCCCGCCCAGCTTGCCGACGTCCTCACCCATGATGAGGACCTTGGGGTCGGTGTCGAGGGCCTTGCGCAACGACTCGTTGAGCGCCTTCGCGAGGGACATCTTTTCCATGGCCATGGCTACTTGCTCTCCTCGGCGAACGATGCCTGGTAGGCGGCGAACTGGGCGCGCTCCTCGTCGACGAGCGCGCTCCCGTCGGCGTAGGCGTGCTCGAAGATCGCCATCCGGTCCGGTTGCGGCATGGACCGCACCGCGTCGCGGACCCGCTTGCCGAGGGTCTCGCTCTCCTCGTCCAGAGCGGTGAAGAACGCCTCGTCGGCGGCGCCCACGTTCTCCAGGTAGGTGCGCAGGCGCAGGATCGGGTCCTTGGCCTCCCAGGCGGCGCGCTCCTCGTCGGCCCGGTACTTCGTCGGGTCGTCGGAGGTGGTGTGCGCGCCCATCCGGTAGGTGAACGCCTCGACGAGGGTGGGCCCCTCGCCCTGGCGGGCCCGCTCCAGGGCCGCCTTGGTGACGGCCAGGCAGGCGAGTACGTCGTTGCCGTCGACCCGGACGCCGGGGAAGCCGTAGCCCTGGGCGCGCTGGTAGAGCGGCACCCGGGTCTGCTTCTCGGTCGGCTCGGAGATCGCCCACTGGTTGTTCTGGCAGAAGAACACCACGGGGGCGTTGTAGACCGCGGAGAAGGTGAACGCCTCGGCCACATCACCCTGGCTGGAGGCGCCGTCACCGAAGTACGCGATCACGGCCGAGTCCGCGCCGTCCTTGGCCACGCCCATGGCGTAGCCGGTGGCGTGCAGGGTCTGCGAGCCGATGACGATCGTGTACAGGTGGAAGTTGTTGGTGTTCGGGTCCCAGCCGCCGTGGTTCACCCCGCGGAACATCCCGAGCAGATTGGTCGGGTCGACCCCCCGGCACCAGGCGACGCCGTGCTCGCGGTACGTCGGGAAGACGTAGTCGTCGTCGTGCAGCGCCCGGCCGGAACCGATCTGCGCGGCCTCCTGGCCCAGCAGCGAGGCCCACAGGCCCAGCTCGCCCTGGCGCTGGAGCGCGGTGGCCTCGGCGTCGAAGCGGCGGGTCAGGACCATGTCGCGGTACAGCCCGCGCAGCTCGTCCTCGGTCAGGTCGATCGAGTAGTCCGGGTGCTCGACCCGCTCGCCCTCGGGCGTCAGCAGCTGTACGAGCTCGGGTCCGGAATCCTGTGATGTCTTCGCGGGCGTCTTCGCGGCGCTGGTCCGCTTGCTGCTGCGTCGCGGTTTACGCGCGGCAGCAGTGCTCTCCACGGTCACGTGCGTGCTCCTCCGTCGGTCCGGCCCCCGGGGTCTGCCGGGAAACCAGTGCGGCTCGCCTGCGTCCGTACCCGTGCACGGGGTGGGTGCCGCTCGGTTCGGAACAGGCGTGACAGGTGCCCCGGCGAGCGCCCTGTAAAAGGCACGTTACCCAGTGCCTTGCGGAACTGCGAAACCCTATCTGACCTGCGATTTTGCTTGGATATCCAAGTAAATCGAGGAATTCGGGAACTCTCGCTGGTCACAGCACTGGTAACAGCCTTGCAGGCCGCCGGAACAACGGCACGTTATCCCGCCGGACGGCGGCAGGGAAGAGGGGAGTGTGTGAGACTGCGTTTGTGCGCAAAGAAGGAAAAATCACTGTTTTTCTGCTGGACGACCATGAAGTCGTCCGCCGCGGAGTCCATGAGCTCCTCTCGGTCGAGGACGACATCGAGGTCGTCGGCGAGGCCGGCACGGCTGCGGACGCGCTGGTGCGGATCCCCGCGACCCGGCCCGATGTCGCCGTCCTGGACGTACGGCTGCCGGACGGCAGTGGAGTGGAGGTCTGCCGCGAGATCCGGTCCCGGGACGAGTCCATCAACTGCCTGATGCTGACCTCGTACGCCGATGACGAGGCACTTTTCGACGCGATCATGGCGGGCGCTGCCGGATATGTGCTCAAGGCGATCCGCGGCAATGAACTGCTGAACGCGGTACGCGACGTGGCCGCCGGAAAATCCCTGCTCGACCCCGTGGCCACCGCGCGGGTGCTGGAACGGCTGCGCGACGGGAAGAAGGGCCGGGGCGACGACAAACTCGCCGGCCTCACCGACCAGGAACGCAAGATCCTGGATCTGATCGGCGAGGGGCTGACGAACCGGGTGATCGGGGAACGGCTCCACCTCGCCGAGAAAACGATCAAGAATTACGTCTCCAGCCTGTTGTCCAAACTGGGCATGGAACGGCGCTCGCAGGCCGCCGCCTATGTGGCACGTCTCCAGGCCGAGAAGCGCTGAGCCCGACGGTCACCCGTCCACCCGTCCACTCGTCCGCACTTCCGCAGTACGTCCGCACGTCCCGCATCTCCGTTCGTCCGGACTTCCCGCATCTCCACTTGTCCGCACTTCGGCTCGTCCGTGCGTACGCGCTTCCGCACGTCCGCGTTTCTGTGCGCAAGGGGCCTCGGTCCCCGGTGATCTTCGGGACTTAGGTCCCTCCTACCCGGGGCTGCGGCCTCTTCTGCCTCTCCCCGCCGTGACGGACAGTGGAGAGCATGTCCTCAGAGGAACTCCACGCGATCCAACTGCTCGACCGGGTGCCCTACGGCCGGCTGGCGACGAGTATGCGAGCCCTCCCGATCCTGACGGTGGCCCGGCACATCGTCGCCGACGGCCGCGTCGTGCTGCGCATGCACGCCGGTCTCGGCTATCACGACGCCTGCGACGGCTCCGTCGTGGCGTACGGCGCGGACAACTACAACGCCGCCGCCTCGGCCGGCGGCAGTGACCTGTGGTCCGTGCAGTTCACCGGACCGGCGCAGCTCGTCGAGCCGACCCGCGCCCAGCGCGAGCTCTTCGGCCCCACCCCGGTCGAGGTCAACGGCGAACCCTTCGAGCCGGCGTACCTCCGGCTCGACCCCCACTTCGTCACTGTGCACACTCTGGACTTCCACGCAACTCCGCAGATCCGCAACGCAGCGTGATCTAACATCTGGCGAGTGCCGCGCTCATATGTAACCTCCCCGCCTGTTCCTCCGGTCGGCGAGGTGCTGAGCCGCTACCCGGACGCCGGAGAGCCGCTCACCTGTAAACCTCTTGCCCAAGGCCTGCTCAACCACGGTTACCGGGTGTCCACGACCCGCCGTTCCTACTTCCTCAAGCACCATCTGGACGACTCCACCGGCGACCGCGCCACGATCGTCCGCCAGCACCGGGCCACCCAGCGGCTCCAGTCACTGGGAGTACCCGTCGCGCCTCCCGTCGTGGACAGCGACGGCGACACCGTCACCGAGATCGGCGGCCGCTGTTACGCCCTGCACCCCTGGGTCGACGGACTGCACCGGGCAGGCGCCCAGCTCACCGTCGCCCAGTCGTTACGTCTCGGGGCGCTGCTCGGAGCCGTACACACAGGTCTTGAGCAGGTGATGGGCACCGGCGCGGGGATCGGTGCGGGGATCGGTGCCGGGGCCGGCGGGCGGTCCGGACACGCCAGCCCGGACCCCTCCGACACGTTCGCGCTGATCGACGAACTGCTGGCCGCGGCGCGCGGCCGGCGGCCCCGGGACTCCTTCGACGAACTGGCCGAGCACCGGCTCCTGGAGCGGCGCAAGCTGCTGGAACAGCACGCGGACCGCCGTCCGCCCGCCCCGGACGGTCCGGCGACCGGCTGGGTGCACGGTGACTTCCACCCGCTGAACGTGCTCTACCGGGGCGACGACCCGGTGGCGATCCTGGACTGGGACCGGCTGGGGGTGAAGCCGCGCGCGGAAGAGGCGGTACGGGCCGCGGCGATCTTCTTCGTGCAGCCCGCGGGGGAGCTGGAGCTGGCGAAGGTACGGGCCTACGCGCGCGCCTACCGGCGGGCGGCCGGTGCGGGGCCGGACGAACTGGCCGCGGCGGTGCACCGGGTGTGGTGGGAGCGGCTCAACGACTTCTGGATACTGCACTGGCGGTACTGCCTGAACGACCGCAGGGCCGACCCGCAGTTCCCCGCGGTGTCGGCCCTGGCGGTCTGGTGGACCCGTGAATACGCCGCGGTGCTCGACGCGTTCACCGGGTAAGGGTCACCCGGCGGTCGTGCCCCCGGCGCTCGTGGTGGCTCCTGCGGCGGTGTTCCCGGCGTCCGCACCGGCGTCCGCGCCCGTGTCCGTGCCCTCGGTGGCGCCCTCGTTACCCTCGGTGGTACCGGTGTTGCCCTCGCTGGTCCCGGTACTTCCCTCGGTGGTACCGGTGTTGCCCGCGCCGCCCCCGGTGTTTCCGCCGGTCGTGCTGGTACCACCGCCCGTGTTCGTACCCTGCGTGTTCGTCTCCGTCGGGGAGGGGGTGGGAGTCGGCTCGGCCGTCTCGCTCGGGGTGTACGACGGGGTGTACGAGGGCTGCCGGGGCGTCTCCTGCTGATCGCCCGTGGAGTTCCCCGGCTGCTCGGTGTCCTGCGTCGTCTCCTCGTCGGTCGGCGAGGCCGACGTCTCCGTCGAGGAGGACGAACTGGACGACGAGGAGGGCGGCGCCTCGGGCGTCTCGCCGCTGCCCTGTGCGGCGTTGACCGCGATCGCGACACCCGCACCGATCGCGATCAGCGCGAGCACGATGAACAGCCACATCTTGCCCCGGCCGTCACCGCCCTGCCGGGTGCTGCCGCCGTCGTATCCCCCGTCGTCCGGGTTCATCGGCGGCAGGATCGGGCCCTGCGAGGTGTCGCCGTACTGCTGGTAGTTCATCGCGCGGGTGGCGCCGGTCATGCCCCGGGGCGGGGTGCCAGGACCGTCGTTCATCACGACGGGGCCGGTGTTCCACGTACCGGTGTGACCGCCCTGCACCTGGAGCATCTGGAGGCTGTACTGGACCAGTCCGCGCATCTCCTCGGCGCTCTGGAACCGGTCGTCCGGGTCCTTCGCGAGCGAGCGCATGACGAGCCCGTCGAGCTCCGGCGGCACCGCGCCCTGCGAGATCTCCGACGGCGGGACCGGAGTGTCCTGCACGTGCTGGTACACCACGGAGAGCGGCGTCTCTCCGGTGAACGGGGGCCGCAGCGCGAGAAGTTCGTAGAGCAGACAGCCGGTGGCGTACAGGTCGGAACGGTGGTCGACGGCCTTGCCGAGCGCCTGCTCGGGGGAGAGGTACTGCGGCGTGCCCATGACCATGCCGGTCTGGGTCATCGTCGACTGCGCGCCGTGCAGGGCACGGGCGATGCCGAAGTCCATCACCTTGACCGCGCCGGAGTGCGTGATGATCACGTTGGCCGGCTTGATGTCACGGTGCACGATGCCGTGCTGGTGCGAGTAGGCCAGTGCCTCCAGCACCCCGGAGACAATGATCAGCGCCTGCTCCGGAGGCGGGGCCTCCGCGTTGAGCAGGAGGTCACGGATGGTGCGGCCCTCGACCAGCTCCATGACGATGTACGGGACGGTCTGGCCGGCCACGGTGTCCTCGCCGGAGTCGTACACCGCCACCACCGCATGGTGGTTGAGGCCGGCGACCGACTGTGCCTCACGCGTGAACCGGGCCTTGGAGACCGGGTCCTCGGCAAGGTCGGAGCGCAGCAGTTTCACCGCGACCGTACGTCCGAGCCGGACGTCCTCGGCCGCGAAGACCTCGGCCATACCGCCTCGGCCCAGGCGGCCGGTCAGCCGGTAGCGCCCGTCGCCGACGACACCGCCGATGCCCCAGGAGTCGGTGCCATCCGGAACTCCGCCGCCGTTTGCTTCGGGTTCGGGTGCCATCAGTCCTCGCCGTCGTTTCTGTCCGCGCGTCCGCGGTTCTCACGGTGCCTTGCTGCGCAGCCGGCCGCGTTGCCGGCTTCATTGCGACGTCACGCTACAGCCTTCGTCGGACACACCGTTTTCGAGAGGGACGGGCCATCCAACCGGCTCGCGCGCCCGGCACGCAAATTCCATGCGGTTCCTGTAACGCTTCCGAGACGCTTCTTGTGCGTAGGGTCACGGAACGGGCACCTGGCTTGACGTGTCGTACCCCTCGGGCAGACTTGGCCAGTAATACGGATCTTCGCGCGGTCGCGCGGACCTAGGGGGAAGCAAGTCATGAGCCAGGACGGCGCACAGGGTGCCCAGGGTCGCTACGCGGGCGGTTCGGTCGCCGGTGGCCGCTACCAGCTGCGTGACCTGCTGGGCGAAGGCGGGATGGCCTCCGTATATCTGGCTTACGACTCCGCCCTCGACCGGCAGGTCGCCATCAAGACGCTCCACACGGAGCTCGGCCGCGAGCAGTCGTTCCGCGAGCGCTTCCGGCGCGAGGCGCAGGCGGTCGCCAAGCTCCAGCACACCAACATCGTCTCCGTCTTCGACACCGGCGAGGACGAGCTCGGCGGCGCGCTGATGCCGTACATCGTCATGGAGTACGTCGAGGGGCAGCCGCTCGGCTCCGTCCTCCAGACGGACATCCGTAACTACGGTGCGATGCCCGCCGACAAGGCGCTCAAGGTGACGGCCGACGTGCTGGCCGCCCTGGACACCAGCCACGAGATGGGCCTGGTCCACCGCGACATCAAGCCCGGCAACGTGATGGTGACCAAGCGCGGTGTCGTGAAGGTCATGGACTTCGGTATCGCCCGCGCCATGCAGTCGGGCGTCACCTCGATGACGCAGACCGGCATGGTCGTCGGCACCCCGCAGTACCTCTCCCCCGAGCAGGCGCTCGGCCGCGGTGTGGACGCCCGCTCCGACCTGTATTCGGTCGGCATCATGCTGTTCCAGCTGCTGACCGGCCGCATCCCCTTCGACGCGGACTCCCCGCTCGCCATCGCGTACGCGCATGTGCAGGAGGAGCCGGTCGCCCCGTCCACCATCAACCGGTCGATCACCCCGGCGATGGACGCCCTCGTCGCCCGCGCCCTGAAGAAGAACCCCAACGAGCGCTTCCCGAGTGCCGCCGCGATGCAGGACGAGATCGCGCGCGTGCTGAACGCGAGCGGACAGACGGGCGCCCCCGTGATCGTCAGCGGCACAGGCGCACCGTCGAACAGCGGCTCGGGGGTCGGATCGGCCGTCTTCCCGCCGGTCGACCAGTCCACCCCCGCACCGCCGAACGTCCAGACGCCGTACCAGCCGGGCCCCTACCAGTCGCAGCAGCAGCCGGGCCCCTACGGCACGCCGACCCCGGCTCCCGCCCCGGCGGCGTCGTACGGCTATCCGCAGTCGGCTCCCGCGTACCAGACGCCGGCGGCGATGTCGCCGATGCAGCAGCAGACCCCGCCGCCGTACTCGGTCCCGGCACAGACGCACGCACCGTCCTCGGGCGGCGGCTCGAAGCGGAACATGCCGGTGATCGTCGGCTCGATCGTCGTCGCCCTGATCGCGATCGGCGGCCTGATCACGGCGCTCGCGATGAAGGACGACGACTCGGGCAAGGGCGGCACCGAGGCCACGTCGAGCGAATCCCCGGGCGGTGACCACAAGGATCCGGAGCGGAACCGGACGATGAAGACCGATGCCTGCACGGCCGCGAGGGAGGACACCGACGACCCGAGCAAGGTCAGCGCCCCGAGCTTCCTCTACAAGGACATCCTCTCGGCCCGCGCCTGCGCGGACGCGGCGGGCTGGACCATCAAGCAGATCAAGGTCCCGGGCAACGCCTACGCGGAGGACCAGGTCATCGATCAGTTCCCCACGCCTGGCGCCGCGGTCTCCGAGACGGGTGCGCACTTCGAGCTGCGCATCGCTACGGGCGACCCGGCGTAGGGGCGCGGGGTAGCGCGGGGGCGCACGCGAGGTAGGGCGTGGCTCAGGGGCGCGACTCAGAGGCGCCGGGGCGGGGCTTGGGGCTTATGTGCCTCTTCGCCGTACGGCGGTTCACGTGCGGCCGTTCGCGTGTGACGGTTCGCCTGCGGCCGTTCGCGTGCGGCGGTTCACGTACGTCACTTCGTCGTACGTCCGTCCGCCGTATGTCCCTTCGCGGTATATCCGTGTCGTCGTATGTCCGCGTCGTCGTATGTCCGCGTCGCCGTACGTCCGCGTCGTCGTATGTCCGCGTCGCCGTACGTCCGTCCGCCATCCGTCCGCGTCACCTGAGATGCCGGACATAACGTCACATGTGACGCTGACGTCATGGCTTCAGGACGCCCCACCTCACGGCCTTCACGGCCCTCACGGTGCGTGGCCTGCCTGGCACTGACGGCAGCCACCGCACTGGGGGCCATAACGGGCACGGAAGCCGCCCATGCCGCTCCTCCCGCCGCCGAGTCCACGGGGTCGCCCGCCACCCCGCCGGACACCCCGTCCACCGCCCCGCCCACCACCTCCGCACCGCCGTCGCCGAGCGCCGGATCACCGCGCCCGGACCATGCCAGGTCGCCGTTGGCCGGGTGGCCCGCCGGGGAGGGGCGGCCTCGGCCCGGGAGGACGCTGACGCCCCAGGAACTCGCGCGGGCCGATGCCCTCGACGAAGCCGAGGACGATGCCGAGAACGAGTCGCCGGCGACTCGGCCCGCCGCCGATCCGGCCGTCGTTCCGGAGTCGAGCGCATCCCCCGGCACCGGCCGGATCTCGCGTCAGGCCCTTGACGGAGCAGCGGTCGAGCAGGTCAAGCAAGTCTCGCTCGGCGCCGGAATCGCCCTGGTCGGACTGGGCATCGGCTTCCTCGCCTTTCGTCTGCGCCGCTCCGGCTGACCACCGCACAGCGGGGGCTGCGATCGCCGCGGCACGGGCCCGGGGAGACTTGCGTTCGGCAACATACTCGGTATACATACTCAGTATGTCGATCCGTCACGGGCTGCTGGCCCTCCTCGAACGAGGGCCCAAGTACGGCTCTCAGCTCCGCACCGAATTCGAATCGCGCACCGGTTCCACCTGGCCGCTCAACGTCGGGCAGGTGTACACGACGCTGAGCAGGCTGGAGCGCGACAACCTGGTCGTCCAGGACGGCGAGGACGACCAGGGGCACGCTCTCTACTCGATCAGCGACGAGGGACGGACCGAGCTGCGCACCTGGTTCGAGACGCCGGTCGACCGGAGCAGCCCGCCCCGCGACGAACTGGCCATCAAGCTCGCCATGGCCGTCGGCGCTCCGGGAGTCGACATCCGGTCCGTCATCCAGTCCCAGCGCCACCACACGGTGAAGGCGATGCAGGACTACACCCGTCTCAAGGCGCAGGCGCTCACCGACGCGCCCGCCAACCGCGACGAGGTCGCCTGGCTGCTGGTACTGGAACAGCTGATCTTCCAGGCCGAGGCAGAGGCCCGCTGGCTGGACCACTGCGAGTCCCGGCTGGTCCGGCTCGCCGAGGCCGCCGCCACGGAGCCCGAAGCCACCGCGCTCCCGCGCAACGGAGCACGCGCCGCCTCCCGGCCCCGCGCCCGCCGCTGAGCCGCTGAGCTGAGCCACTTAGCCGCTGAGCCGCTGAGCCGCTGAGCCGGCGTCCCATGTCGCTCAGCCACGTCTCCGGCCAAGGGCCCGGCCCGACCGCCGGGATCGCTCGGCCCCGGCCACGGCCTGCCGCCCAGGCCGCCCGCAGCCGGTGTCCGGCCGACGGCCCCTGGCCCGCCGGCCGGACACCGGCTGCGGGCCACAGACCACAGACCCGTTCCTAGGGGGAACCGACCGTCATGTCCCTGCACGTCCCCTCCCCGTCCCCAGCCGCTCCGCCCCACCCGGTGGACGCGCCGGTGCTCGAACTCCGCGACCTCACCCGCACCCACGGCACCGGGATCGCCCAGGTCCACGCACTGCGCGGGATCAACCTGGCGGTGCACCCCGGTGAGCTCGTCGCCGTGATGGGCCCGTCCGGCTCCGGCAAGTCCACCCTGCTGACGCTCGCCGGCGGGCTCGACACCGCCACCGGCGGCCAGGTCGTCATCGAGGGCCAGGACATCTCCACGCTCGGCCGCAAGGGCATAGCTGCCCTGCGCCGCCGCAGCGTCGGCTACGTCTTCCAGGACTACAACCTGATCCCCGCCCTGACCGCCGCCGAGAACATCGCCCTGCCGCGCGAACTCGACGGTGTCTCGGTCCGCAAGGCACGCAAGGAGGCCCGTGCCGCGCTGGAGGAGATGAAGCTTCTCGACGTCGCCGACCGCTTCCCCGACGAGATGTCCGGCGGCCAGCAGCAGCGCGTCGCCATCGCCCGCGCGCTGGTGGGGGACCGGCGCCTGGTGCTCGCCGACGAGCCGACCGGGGCCCTCGACTCCGAGACCGGCGAGACCGTCCTCGCGCTGCTGCGCAACCGCTGCGACCAGGGCGCCGCCGGTGTGATGGTGACGCACGAACCGAGGTACGCCGCCTGGGCGGACCGGGTGGTCTTCCTGCGAGACGGCTCGATCGTCGACCAGACCCTGGCCGTCGGAGCCGAATCGCTGCTGGCCGCCGGGAGCGCCGAGTGAGCCTCTTCACGGGGTGGCGCGCCGCCCTCCGGATAGCCCGACGCGACGCCCTGCGGTCGAAGGGCCGCAGCGCCCTGGTGGTCGCCATGATCGCGCTGCCGGTGCTCGGAGTGACCGCCGCCGACATCACGTACCGCAGTGTGGACTCCACCCTGGCCGAGCAGCTGACGGCCCAGATGGGCTCGGCAGACGCCCTGTACAGCGACCCGGGCATGGGACCGCTCCAGCAGATGCCCGAGGGGAACTGGTACGACACCGCCGGTGACGAACCGCCCGAGGAGGACGTGCCGCCGATCAACATGCGCACCGTCTTCCCCCAGGGCGCGCGGGCGATCGGCATCCAGTCCGTGCCCGCCGCGGTCACGACCGCGTACGGGATCACCAACACCGAGATCGTCGAGTTCAAGACCTCGGACCCGATGGCCCGCGGCAAGATCGACCTGGTCGAGGGCGAGTTCCCGCGCGGCACCGGCGAGATGGTGGCCACGAAGCCGTTCCTGAAGTCGTCGGGGCTGCACATCGGCTCCAGAACGACCGTCAAGAGCGCGGGCCGGAGCTACACCATCACCGGCTTGGTCGAGCAGCCCGACGACCTGGAGTCGCAGAAGCTGTACGCCGAACCGGGATCCGTCATCGCCCCGTGGCAGGCCGCGGCCGACCGCGACAAGAAGGTGCTCCCGCCCAACACCGGCTCGATCGAGTGGCTGGTCAAGGGAGCGGGCGGGACCGGAGTCAGCTGGGGCGACGTACTCGCGGCCAACAAGGCCGGCGCCCTCGTCACGTCGCGCCAGGTGGCTCTGAACCCGCCGCCGGACTCCGAGGTCCCGATGGCGCGTTCGGCGAGCGGCTACTCCGACAACGGCTCCGGCGAGCTGAGCACGGCCCTGATCACCGTGGTCGCCATGGCCCTCCTGGAGATCGTCCTGCTCGCCGGACCTGCCTTCGCCGTCGGTGCGCGCCGTTCACGCCGCCAGCTCGGGCTGGTGGGCACCTGCGGCGGTGACCAGCGCCATGTCCGCGCCGTGGTCCTGTCCGGCGGTCTGGTGCTCGGTGCCGCAGGGGCGGTGGCCGGTGTGGCCGGCGGGCTGCTGCTCACGGTGGCGTTCCGGCCGCTGATCGAGGACTGGGCGGGACGCCGCTTCGGCTCCCTGGTCCTGAAGCCGACGGAGCTGCTTGTCATCGCCGCCCTCGGCCTGGTCACCGGGGTTCTCGCGGCAGCCGCTCCGGCGATCGTGGCCGCCCGGCAGTCCGTACTGGAATCGCTCACCGGACGACGCGGGGTGCGCCGAAGCTCCCGGGTGCTGCCCACCGTGGGCTCCGTGGTGCTGGCCCTCGGCATCGTCGTCGCCGTCTACGGCGGTACCAGCGGCACCTCAGCGCTCGTCGCCGGAGGTTCGGTCATCGCCGAACTCGGTCTGCTCGCCTGCATTCCGGCGATCGTCGGCATGCTGGGCCGGTTCGGCCGCAGGCTGCCGCTCTCGCCGAGGATGGCGCTGCGCGACGCCGCCCGGAACCGTGGCCGCACCGCTCCGGCGGTCGCCGCCGTGATGGCGGCCGTCGCGGGTTCGGTGGCCGTCGCGACGTACATGTCCAGCAGTCTCGCCGAGTCCGACCACGACTACACGCCCATGCTCACCAAGGGAACGATGGTCCTCTCGGCCACCGACGCCGAGACGACCGAACGGCTCCCGCTGATCCGGGCGTCCGTCGAGCAGAACATCACGGTGACCGGCGGCCACGCCGACTTCTCCCGGGTCTGGGCCGGCAGCGACTGCAACGTCTACTACGAGGACGACGACAGCGGCTGCGGCAGCATCGAACTGGTCAAGCCCACCGGCAAGGGCCACACCTGTCCGCTCAACACGACGGGCGCCAAGCAGCTCGCCGCCCGGCTCTCCGCGGACGAGCACCGGGAGATGATGAACTCCCCTGCCTGTGTGGACGAATACCTTTCCTCCGGCAGCTTCAGCTCGGACGCGAACAACATCGTGGTCGGCGGCACGGACCTGCTCCACACCTACGCCAAGCTCGACGACCCCGAGGCCGTCGCCGCTCTGAAGGCCGGCACCCCCGTCCTGCTCAACCAGGCGTACGCGAAGAACGGCGAGGTCACGCTCAAGGTCGTCCACACGTACAACGTCAAGGACAAGAAGAACCGCAAGCTGCACCCCGGCCCGGCCCGTAGGACCACGGACCGGCTCAAGGTCTACGTCGCGGACGCCGAGTACGCCGCCACCCCCGGCATCCGCATGATCCTTCCCCGTCCGACCGCCGAGCGGCTGGGCCTGCACACCCAGCTGGCCGGCAGCGTGTACGCCGTACCCAGCCAGCCCACGGACGCCGAGGAGCAGCGCGTCTCGGCCGCCATCGACCAGGCCGGCGGCGGATTCTGGCTCCAGACCGAAGGGGATTCCGGCAGCCGGATGGACATCGCGCTGCTGATCCTCACCCTCTTCGCAGGAGTGGTGACCCTGGGTGCGGCGGCGATCACCACCGGACTCGCCAAGGCGGACGCGGAGGCCGACCTCACCACGCTGAGCGCGATCGGCGCTCCCCCACGGGTGCGGCGGACGCTCTCGGGCTTCCAGTGTCTGGTGGTGGCGCTCACCGGGGTGCTGCTCGGCACGGCTGCGGGCCTGGTGCCCGCCGTGGCACTGCGCCTCGTCGACCTGCGCAACTCGATGGCCGCGATGCGGGAGGAGCCCATGGAGTCCGCGTTCACACCGATCGTGCTGCCCTGGGCGACCATCGGGCTGCTGGCCGTGGCCGTACCGCTGCTGGCCGGGCTGCTGGCGGCGGTTCTCACCCGCTCCCGGCTGACGCTGGCACGGCGCGCCGGGTGAGCCCGCACAGGGCCGCCGCACCCGTCTGACCGGCAGCTTCGACACACATCCGGTGCCCCCGGAAACGGTGGATCATCCGTTTCCGGGGGCACCACCATGTTGTACGGCGCGTGTGCGAGACAATGAACAGCATGGAGATGCCGAGGAATGAACGGTCGCAGGAGCACCCCCAAGTCCTCGTGGTGGGGCAGGACGGAATGGCGATCGGCGGCGGTGGCACTGACGACGAGTCGCGGGAGGTTCCGGTGACGGAGATGGTCGAACAGCCCGCGAAGGTCATGCGCATCGGCAGCATGATCAAGCAGCTCCTGGAGGAGGTCCGGGCGGCGCCTCTCGACGAGGCGAGCAGAGTGCGCCTGAAGGAGATCCACGCCAGTTCGGTCAAGGAACTGGAGGACGGCCTGGCGCCGGAGCTGGTGGAGGAGCTGGAACGGCTCTCCCTGCCGTTCACCGAGGAGTCCGTGCCTTCCGAGGCGGAACTCAGGATTGCTCAGGCCCAGTTGGTCGGCTGGCTGGAGGGCCTTTTCCACGGCATTCAGACGGCGTTGTTCGCCCAGCAGATGGCGGCCCGTGCACAGCTGGAGCAGATGCGCCGCGCGCTGCCCCCCGGTAGTGGTCACGAGGAGGAGGAAGGCGGCGCGGACCCGCACGGGGCGCTCCGCTCCGGCCCGTACCTGTAGTACCGACCCGCTCCCGCTGATCCACGGACCCACCGATTCACGGATCCACCGATTCACCGATTCACGGATCCACGGATCCACGGATCCACGGATCCACTGATCTCACACGACGGGCCCAGCACACGGTTTGCGTGTGCTGGGCCCGTCGCGCGTCCGGGAGTCCGGGAGTCCGTCCGGACGGGAAACAGTCCGTCGGGGAAACAGCCCGTCGGGGAAACAGCCCGTCCGGGAATCAGTCCGTCGGGGAAACAGCCCGTCCGGGTCTCCTGATCAGGCGGAGGCGGGTGCCTGCAGGAGGACCTTGCCGACGTGAGTGCTGGACTCCATCACCCGATGGGCCTCTGCCGCGTCCCGCATCGGCAGGGTGCGGTCCACGACCGGCCGCACGACGCCGTCGGCGATCAGCGGCCAGACGTGTTCGCGTACGGCCGCCACGATCGCGGCCTTCTCCGCGAGCGGGCGCCCGCGCAGCGACGTAGCCGTCACGGCGGCCCGCTTGTTCAGCAGGGCGCCGAGATTCAGCTCGCCCTTGGCCCCGCCCTGCAGACCGATGATCGCGAGCCGCCCGTTGACGGCCAGCGCCTGCACGTTCCGCTCCAGGTATTTCGCACCGACGATGTCGAGGATGACGTCCGCGCCGGCCCCCTCCGTCGCCTTGCTGAGCTCCTCGACGAAATCCTGTTCCCGGTAGTCGATGAGGATGTCGGCGCCGAGTTCCGCACAGCGGGCCAGCTTCTCCGGGCCCCCGGCGGTCACAGCGACCTGCGCACCGACGGCTTTGGCGAGCTGGATCGCCATCGTGCCGATACCGCTGGACCCACCGTGCACCAACAGCGTCTCGGCAGGCCGCAGATGGGCCACCATGAACACGTTGGACCAGACGGTGGCCGTCACTTCGGGCAACGCCGCGGCGAGCGTGAGGTCCAGCCCCTCCGGTACGGGAAGCAGCTGCCCGACGGGAACGGCGACCTTCTCCGCATAGCCGCCGCCCGCGAGGAGCGCGCACACCTCGTCGCCGACCGACCAGCCGACGACACCGGGGCCGACAGCCGAGATGCGGCCCGCGCACTCCAAGCCCGGATAGAGGGAGGCGCCGGTAGGCGGGTTGTAGAAGCCCTGCCGCTGGAGTACATCGGCCCGGTTCACCGCACTGGACACGACATCGACGAGGACCTCGCCCTCGCCGGGTACGGGATCGGGCACCTCGGCCCAGACGAGTGCCTCGGGGCCACCGGGTTCGGGAATCGTGATCGCATGCATGGCCGCGAGGCTACTCCGTGGCGTGTGAACGGACACGATGTGCGGTGGTGCGGCGCGGAACAGCGCGGGTCCGGCCTGGGACGGGCTGAGCGGGTGCGGGGCGGGTGCGGGTGCGGGACGGGCGGGGCGGGTGCGGGACGGGCGGGACGGGCGGGACGGGCTGAGCGGGTGCGGGGCGGGTGCGGCGGTGCGGCCACCCCGGGGGCGCGGACGCGCGGGACGGCCCGCCATGGCTCCGCCCCGCCCCGAGGCGTCGGGACAGGGCGGGGCTGGGGGAGGCGGCGGTGGCGGAGGCAGTGGTGCGGAGGCAGTGGTGGCGGAGGCGGGAGCGGACCTCTGTTGCCGCCTCGACTCGTTCAGCCGCGCGGAGCCGCGTGCGGCGGGTGGTTCAGGGGCGGTTCATTGGAAGCGCGCACGATGGTGATCAGGCGGTCCGTCAGCTGCAACGGGCTGGCCGCCGGATCGTCGTACCCCAGAAGCCGGTGGCCGCGCAGGACGCTGACGACGAGGTCCTCGGTCTCCCGGACGTTCTTGCCCACCTCGGCCTTTATCACCGGCCGTTCGACGAGATCGAGTCCGCTGCCCTGCTGGATCAGGTCCTCCATCACCGTGCCCGCACTGGGACTGAGCACGGACAGCCCCAGCAGTCGGCCTGCCGCACTGGCGCTGGTGATGACCGCATCGGCGCCGGACTGCCGCAGCAGAGGAGCGTTCTCCTCCTCGCGCACTGCGGCCACGATCTTCGCACCCCGGTTGAGTTGCCGGGCGGTCAGTGCGACCAGCACCGCCGTGTCGTCGCGCTGGGTGGCGATGATGACCTGACGCGCCTTCTGAAGCTCGGCCCGCAGCAGGACATCGCTGCGGGTGGCGTCCCCGAGCACTCCGGTGAAGCCCTCGGCGTTGGCGATCTCTATCACCTTGGACGCCGGGTCGACGATGACGATCTGGTCCTTCCGCAGCCCGGTGGCGCAGAGTGTCTGGATCGCCGAACGGCCCTTCGTGCCGAAGCCGACGACGACGGTGTGGTCACGCAAGTTGGTTCTCCAACGCTTCAGCCGGAAGTCCTCGCGGGTCCGTTCCGTGAGGACCTCAAGGGTGGTGCCGACCAGGATGATGAGGAAGAGCACGCGCAGCGGTGTCACGAGCACCACATTGATGAGCCGGGCACCGGCGCTGTACGGGGTGATGTCGCCGTACCCCGTGGTGGAGAGGGTGACCGTCGCGTAGTACACCGCGTCCAGGAGGTCGACGGTGCCGTCGGCGGCGTCGTGGTAACCGCCGCGGTCGACCCAGACGATCAGCACCGTCACGGCGAGCACGGCCAGAGCCATCATCAACCGCTTGGCGACCTGCCGGGCCGGTCCGTCGACGACCCTGCGCGGAAGCATCACCCGGGTGGGAACGACATGCTCGTCGGCCCGCCTGGCCATCGCGTCATGGCCGGGAAGTTTCACGTGAAACACCCTTCAGTCCACGGCGTCGCCGAGGCCCACGGTAGATCGAGGATCTCCACCTCGGTGCCGGACCGTACCCCGCCCGGCTCCACAACGGCCAGCCCGTCCGCGACAGCGACACCGCGCAGCATGGCGGGACCGTTGTAATGCAGGGGTACGACGTGATCCGTACCCCCATCGGTTCCCCGGCCGTCCCAACGAGTTGAGGATCCGAAAGCCGGTCCCGGGGATCCGGCTGTGCGATGGACCACGGGCACCAGACGGGTGTCGTGCGGGTGCCCGTGCACGTCGTCGTGAACGGCGACGCGGTAGGGCTCCTCCGAGGTCCGGCCAGCCAATCCGCGGAGCAGCGGCTCGGCCAGGGTGAGCAGCCCGGACACCGCAGCCAGTGGATTGCCCGGCAGCCCGACCATGTACGGCCCTCCGGCCCCGAGCCTGGCCAGCAGCATGGGGTGACCGGGGCGCACGGCGACTCCATCGATGAGCAGTTCGGCACCGATCCGGGCAAGGACGGGGTGCACATGGTCGACAGGTCCGGCTGCGGTACCACCGGTGGTGACGATCAGATCTGCCTCGGATTCGGTGAGTGCCTGCTGAAGGGCCCCCGCATCGTCGCCGAGGCGGCGCGGCGCGGATACCTCGGCGCCCAGGGCACACAGCCAGGGGCCGATCATCGGGCCGAGAGCATCCCGGATCAGCCCGTCGTGCGGCAGCCCGGACGTGAGGAGTTCGTCACCCAGGACGAGAACGTCGACGCGCGCCTTCGGCCGGACCGGCAGCTCGTCGTAGCCGGCGGCAGCGGCCAGCCCGAGGACGGCGGGCGTCACCAGCGTGCCGGCCGGGAGAAGTTGCTCGCCCTTGCGGCACTCCTGCCCGCGCGGCCTGATGTCCTGCCCCGGGTCCACGTGGCGTTGTGCGTGCAGCAGCCCCTTGGCCTCGTCGGCGTGGGCGTGTTCGCTGCGGATGACGGCGGTGACGTCCGCCGGGATCCGGGCTCCTGTGGCAATGCGGATGGCGTCGCCGTCGGGAAGCGGGGTGAGGGTGGCGTGGCCGGCGAGGATCCCCTCGTTGTCCCGGATGGTCCACGGTCCGGGCCCTGAGACGGCCCAGCCGTCCATGGCGGAAGTGTCGAAGGACGGCAGGTCGGTGAGAGCGGCGAGCGGCCCGGCCAGCACCTGCCCGAGCGCCTGGCCGAGGGGAAGCCGCACCGTACGCGGAGTCACCGCCCGGCCGGCCCCGGCGGCCACGGCACGGGCCTCGCCCCACGGGGTGGCGCGGGTATGCGGCCGGCCGTGAGTCCCCGCCCGCCCCCGGTCGGAGACGGGTACGGAGGCGGCTACGGGGGCGGAGGCGGAGAGGGCGGTGGGAATGGGCGCAGGGACGTGCTCGGTGCTGCCAGGGGGGTGCGGGCCGGCGGGGTGGGCGGGAGCGGCGGAGCTCGCACGGTGGGGCGAGGCGATGGGGTCCGCGTGACGCGAAGAGGTGGCTGGATCGGCCCGGGGCAGGTCCGAGGGCGGGTTCGCGGGGTTCTCGGGGTTCGCGGGGTTCGCGGCTGGGTCCGGAGGCGGGGCCGCGCACTGGAAGCGCACGGAGGGCTGGCCCAGACGTTGGTCCGAGGGCGTTTCCGAGGACGGGTCCGAAGGCTGATCCAGACGTTGGTACGAGGACAGGTCCGCAGGCTGATCCGAGGGCGAGGGCTCGGAACCGGGCCCTCCGCGTGGACCTGTCCCCGCGTCTGCCTCCGGGCCTGTCCCCGCGTGTACTCCCGGTCCCGTCCCCGCGTCGTTCCCGGAGGCTGCCCGGACGTCCGCCGCCGGGCCTGACACCGAAGGCGCCTGTCGGCCGACCAGGGCGAGGGCCTGCGCCACGGCCCGCTCCGCGTCGGCTTCGGCTTCGGCTTCGGCTTCGGCTTCGGCTTCGGCGGCACTGTGCCGTTCGGTGCCGCCGCTGCGGCGCGTCATGGCGTCTCGGTCTCGTCCGCCCACCGAAGGGCGAGCGCGGCAGCCTTCCGGGCGGCCTCGGCCACTGCCTCCGAGCCTCCACCGTCACCGCTCGCCTTCGCCGCCGCGTAGCCGACCAAGAAGGTCGTCAGGGGCGCGGCAGGGCGGGCGACACCGTGGGCGGCATCACGGGCGAGGTCGAGCAGGACGTCGGTGTCGACGTCGAGCTCGATGCCCAGTTCGTTCTTGACTGCGGTGATCCATTCGTCCAGCACGCTCCCATGCTCCCTGATCCGGGCCCGGGCCGAAGCGATGTCCTCCCAGGTGTCGCAGTCGAACGAGGCGAGCGGATCCGCCGCCACTCTGGACAGCGTCAGTTCATGGGTGAGCAACCGCAGGGGCAGACCTGCCAGACCGCCGTGCTCGGTGGCGATGAGCGCGAGTTCGCGGCGCAATGGCTCCGCCCGGTAGACGGCGACCAGTGGCTGGTCCCGGTCGTGCTGGTCGGTGCAGACAGCGCCCTCGGCATCCGGCCGGCCGGCCGCTTCCAGCAACGAGCCGACCGTGTCCGCTCCCAGGAACGGCAGATCGGCGGAGAGCACGAGTACGTGTTCCGCCGTCGTGTGCCGGACTCCCGCACCGAGCGCGGCCAACGGGCCGCCACCTTGGGGCTCTTCGCGCGTCCAGGTCACCGCGCGCGCGGTGGGCCGCCTTCCCCCCACCACCACGGTGATCCCGGCACCGGCACAGGCGCCGAGCACCCGGTCGAGCAGCGCGCGGCCACCGACCCGGACCCCGGGCTTGTCGGCGCCGCCAAGCCGCTTGGCGGCCCCTCCGGCGAGAACGATGGCGTCATACGCGGTCATGCCCCGAGTATGCGTGCCACACCGTGAGGCGGAGCCTCCCCGTCCACGATCCCGTGGATCGACACGGAAGAAGAACGGAACGCGGGGTACCGGAACGGGAGGAACGGGAGTACTGGAACAGGGGTACCGGATCGGGGCCACCCGGTACCGGCACCGCCCGGTACCCGGGATCGCCCCGTACCGGCACCGCCCGGTACCCGGGATCGCCCCGTACCGGGATCGCCCGGCGCCGCGCCCTAAAGCGTCCGCAGCAGCACCGCCGGATGTTCCACACAGTCGGCCACGTAGCGCAGAAAGCCTCCCGCCGTTCCGCCGTCACAGACCCGGTGGTCGAAGGTCAGCGAGAGCTGGACGACCTGTCGCACAGCCAGCTCACCCTCGTACACCCACGGCTTGGGGACGATCCGGCCGACGCCGAGCATCGCCGCCTCCGGGTGGTTGATGATCGGAGTCGAACCGTCGACCCCGAACACCCCGTAGTTGTTGAGCGTGAACGTGCCGCCGGTCAGCTCCGCCGGCTTCAGCGTCCCCGTCCGTGCCGCCTCGGTCAGCCGGGCGATCTCCGCCCCGATCGACTCCACGTTGCGCGCCTGCGCGTCCCGGACGACCGGGACGACAAGACCGCGTTCGGTCTGGGCCGCGAACCCGAGGTGGACCTCGGGCAGCCGGACGATCTCGCGCGCCTCCACGTCCACAGTGGAGTTGAGCTCGGGCCAGCGGGCCAGGGCCGCCGTGCAGATACGGGCGAGGAGCGCCAGCACCGACACCTTCGGGGCCGCACCGGAACCGCCGACGCTGTTCATCGCCGACCGGGCCGCCATCAACTCGGTCGCGTCGGCGTCCACCCAGCACGTCGCGTCCGGGATCTCGCGCCGGCTGCGCGCCAGCTTGTCGGCGACCGCGCCGCGTACACCGCGCAACGGAATCCGTTCGCCCACAGGAAGTGCCGCCGCCCCGGCGGTCACCGAGGTCCGCACGGGTGTCGCCACGGCCCGCCCGGCAGTCACCGCCGTCCGCGCCGCAGACGCCGCAGGCGCCGCACTCACCGCCGTGTCCGCCAACGTGTCCGTCGCCACGGCAGCCGGTACCGCGGCCGCCGACCGGATGGCGGACTCGACATCGGCCCGCAGAATCAGCCCGTCGGGCCCGGATCCCGCGAGCCGGCGCAGATCGAGATCGTGCTGCCGCGCAAGCTTGCGCACCAGCGGAGAGACGACAGCAACCGGCCCCCGCACACCGTCCGCACCCCGCACGCCGTCCACACCCCGGCCGCCGTCCACACCTCGTCGGGAGACGGCAGCGTCACCGGGCGCCGCAGCGGCGGAGGCAACAGAACCCGCGGGTCCGACTCCGGCTTCGACTTGGACTCTGGCTTCGGGTTCGGCTTCGGCTGCGCCTCCGACTTCGGCTCCGGCTCCGGCTCCGGAGGGAGCCGAAAGTCCCTCCGGCCGGACCCGCCGACGCCGCACCGGCGGCGCCCCGGTCCCGTACCCCACCAGCACATTCCCGGACCCGGACGGCTCCGCCTCGGCGGCCCCCGCGCCGGAACCGGATCCCACACCGGAACCGGCGCCGGTCACCGAGGGCTCCACGCTCCCCACCGCGACCGTCAGCAGCGGCGCACCGACGGGGAGCTCCGTCCCCTCCTCGCCGAATCGTGCGGTCACCACGCCCCCGTACGGGCACGGCACCTCCACCATCGCTTTGGCTGTCTCGACCTCGACGACGGGCTGGTCGATGGCAACCACATCGCCGACCTCCACCAGCCAGCGCACGATCTCCGCCTCGGTCAGTCCCTCACCGAGATCCGGAAGCCTGAACTCAAGCACCTGAGCCATCAGTTGTCCGCCTCCCACTGCAATCGTGCGACGGCGTCGAGCACCCGGTCCACACCCGGCAGATGGTGGCGCTCCTGCATCGGCGGCGGATAGGGGATGTCGAAACCGGCGACGCGCAGCACCGGCGCCTCCAGGTGGTGGAAGCAGCGCTCGGTGATCCGGGCCGCTATCTCGCCTCCCGGGCCGCCGAAGCCGGTGGACTCATGGACGACGACCGCGCGCCCCGTGCGCCGCACCGAGGCGGCGACGGTCTCGTCGTCGAACGGGACCAGCGACCGCAGGTCGACGACTTCGAGGTCCCAGCCCTCCTCGACGGCGGCCTCCGCCGCCTCCATGCAGACCGGCAGCGACGGCCCGTACGTGATCAGCGTGGCGCTGCGTCCGGGGCGGCGCACGACAGCCCGCCCGACGGGTTCGA
This sequence comes from Streptomyces sp. NPDC026062, assembly GCF_055568375.1. Classification (NCBI taxonomy): domain Bacteria; kingdom Bacillati; phylum Actinomycetota; class Actinomycetes; order Kitasatosporales; family Streptomycetaceae; genus Streptomyces; species Streptomyces sp. NPDC026062. Next base: position 95,019 of record NZ_JBVHOQ010000006.1, on the reverse strand, counting down.
CCGCAGCCGGTGCCTGCGGCGACCAGTCCGCCTTGGACCAGTAGAGCCGCTTGGGTTCCAGGAAGACCACCGGGTCGTCGGACGCGATCGAGGCCCTCAGCAGCCCGTACGCGTCCTCGACCGTGGCGGGCGTGACGACATGGAGACCCGGGGTCGCCATGTAGTACGCCTCCGAGGAGTCGCTGTGGTGCTCGACGCCGCCGATGCCACCGCCGTACGGGACCCGGACCGTGATCGGCAGCGGCATCGCGCCCCCGGTCCGGTTCCGCATCTTGGCGACATGGCTGATGAGCTGCTCGAACGCCGGATAGGCGAAGGCGTCGAACTGCATCTCCACGACGGGCCGGAGCCCGTACATCGCCATGCCGACAGCCGCCCCGAGGATTCCGGCCTCGGCCAGCGGGGTGTCGGTGCACCGCTCGTCGCCGAACTCCTTCGCCAGGCCGTCGGTGATCCGGAAGACCCCGCCCAACGTGCCGACGTCCTCACCGAGGACGTGCACGGAGGGATCCTCGGCCATCGAGTCGCGCAGCGCGCGCCCGAGTGCCTGCGCCATGGTGGCGGGCTTGGCCTTCGCCGTCCGCTCCCGGGCCGTGGCCGCTGCGGTGGTCATCGCCCTGCGCTCCCGTCATCCGTGCCGTGCTCGTCGTGCTCCGCGTCCAGCTCGACCTGAAGGCGGGCCACCTGCTCGCGCAGTTGCGCGGTCTGCTCCGCGTAGACGTGGGCGAACAGATCCATCGGATCGAGCACCGGGTCCGCGTTCATCCGCTCCCGCAGCCGCGCCGCCATCCGATCCGCGGCCACGCGTGCCTCCTCGATGCCGTCGTCCCCGAGCAGCCCGCGACCGGTCAGCTCCCGCTCCAGGATCCGGACCGGGTCGTGGGCCCGCCAGGTCTCGACCTCGCCGCTGTCGCGGTAGCGCGTCGCGTCGTCGGCGTTCGTGTGCGCGTCCATGCGGTAGGTGACCGCCTCCACGAGCGTCGGACCGCCACCGCTCCTGGCGCGCGCCACCGCCTCGGAGAGCACCTGATGCATGGCGACCGCGTCGTTCCCGTCGACCAGCCGGCCGGGCATGCCGTAACCCACGGCCTTATGGGCCAGGGACGGTGCAGCGGTCTGTTTGGCCAGGGGCACGGAGATGGCGAAGCCGTTGTTCTGCACGAGGAAGACGACCGGGGCCCGCCAGACAGCCGCGAAGTTCAGCGCCTCGTGGAAGTCGCCCTCGCTGGTGCCGCCGTCACCGACCATGGCGAGCGCCACCACGTCGTCCCCCTTGAGCCGTGCCGCATGGGCCAGACCCACGGCATGCGGCAGCTGGGTGGCGAGCGGGGTGCACAGGGGAGCAATGCGGTGCTCGCGCGGGTCGTACCCGGTGTGCCGGTCGCCGCGCAGCAGGGTCAGCGCCTCGACCGGGTCCAGTCCCCGCGCCACGGCCGCGAGCGTGTCCCGGTAGCTGGGGAAGAGCCAGTCCTGCTCCTCCAGCACCAGGGCGGCCGCCACCTCGCAGGCTTCCTGCCCGGTGCTCGACGGGTAGACGGCGAGCCGGCCCTGCTTGGTGAGCGCGGTCGCCTGTGTGTTGTACCGCCGGCCGCGCACGAGCTCGGCGTAGAGCCGCAGCAGCAGCTCAGGGTCTGCGTCGGCCACGGCGTCCGTACCGAGCACGCGGTACGGCTCGGGGTCCGGGAGCAGGGGCGCGGGATCGGTGAGCGGCTTCCAGGCCGGGGGCGGCGTGGGCCGGTAGGCGGCCGCACCGGGCAGCTCTTGGACCGTCATGACAAGCACCTCCTGGCGTCGAGGGGTATCGAGCGGCATCTGTCGATACCGGGGGTACCCGATACCGAGGGGTGTCGAAATACATCGAAATATCTAGATCGGTGCGAGGCGCACATGTGGTGCGCCTCACCTACCGATTGTTCGGTCGCGAGCGCATTTTGGCTACAGGCACCTTCAGCCTGTGGACAAACGGTTCTCCACAGCCTGGGATGGGCACAGGTTGTCCAGGACGGGAAGGCACGGGAACATGGCAGCTGAACAAATGGCCGACGGGGACTGGGAGCCCGGCCGAATTCCTCCGGCGCGCCCGCTGGACGCCATCGACGACGCCATCCTCCGACTGCTCCAGACGGACGGCCGCGCCTCGATACGGTCGGTGGCCGACCGCGTCCACGTATCGCGGGCCAACGCGTACGCCCGGATCAACCGGCTCATCGACGACGGTGTGATCCGCGGCTTCACCGCGCGGGTGAACCATGAGCGGGCGGGGCAGGGAGCCTCCGCGTACATCACACTCAAGATCGTCCAGAATTCCTGGCGCACCGTGCGGGAACAGCTCCAGGCCCTGCCGGGAGCTGTGCACATCGCGCTGGTCAGCGGCGATTTCGACGTCCTGCTACTGGTGCACACCCCGGACAACCGGTCACTGCGCGAGCTGGTCCTGACGAGAATCCAGGCCATTCCGGAGGTGCTCTCCACCCGCACACTGCTCGTATTCGAGGAAACGGACCTGACCCCGGGCTCCGACCGGCCCGCGGAACTCACCTGATCCAGGGTTCCGACCGGCCGACGGAACTCACCCGCCCCCTGCCCCCGACCGGCCCGTGGAACTCACCTGGGCCGGGCCACCCCGCCCGCCGGACAGCGCGTCAGCGGCTGGACTTCATGCCTTCGAAGGCCAGCTTTACGACGGTGTCGGCGAGCCGCTCCCCCTCCGCGCCACCGTCCGGCAGCGGCCGGAACCACTCCACCAGCGAGTTGACCATTCCGAACAGCAGCCGCGTCGCCAGCCGTATGTCCACGTCCGAGCGGAGATCACCATCCGCGACCGCCGCCTTGAGCAGGTCGGCCACACGCTGGTCGAACTCGCGCCGCCGCTCCAGGGCCCAGCGCTCGGTCTTCGTGTTGCCCCGCACCCGCAGCAGCAGCGTGACATGGGGCAGTTCGGCTATCAGCACCTCGACGGTGCGCCGGGTGACGTACTCGACGCGCTCGATCGCACGGCCCCGCGTCGCACCGGACTCGTCAAGGATGCCGAAAAGCCCGTCCAGCGCCCGGCTGACCGCACGCCGCAGCAGTTCTTCCTTGCCCGCGACATGGTGGTAGATGGACGACTTGGAGATGCCGGCCGCCTTTGACAGGTGCTCCATCGACGTGCCGTCGTAGCCGCGCTCGTTGAAGACACGGACGGCGACGGTGAGCAGAGTCTCCGGGGTGTACGTGTCCCGCTTGGCCGTGGTCATGCCCGCGATCCTCCCCTACGAGTGGGGCCGGCGGGAAAATGGGGCGGACTTGTCCACAGGTTTCGCGGGCCCCCTTGTCCCGACCGATCGTTCGGTTACTCTAACTCTGTCTACCCGTCCCTGCCCAGCTCGATGAGGAGTTGGTCCGTCATGGCCGCCGAGCTCTCCCCGCACCTGCTGTCCGAGAAGCACCGCCCCACGCTCGACCAGGCCCTCGACGCGATCCGTACGCGTGCCTACTGGTCGCCGCACCCCGAGCACCCGAAGGCGTACGGCGAGGGCGGCGCGCCCGGCAGCCTGGGCGCCGCCGAGGGCAAGGCCGCCTTCGACGCCGTTCTGCGCACCCGTCTCGACCTGGGGCAGCCCGGGACCGACGGCTGGACGGGCGGCGAGATCTCGCCGTACGGCCCGGAGCTGGCCGTCGAGTATCCGCACGCCGACCTCGACGTGCTGCTCCCCGCGATGCGCGCGGGCATCCCCGCCTGGCGCGAGGCCGGCCCGGAGACCAGGGCACTGGTCTGCCTGGAGATCCTGGCGCGGATCAGCGCCCGCACACATGAGTTCGGCCACGCGGTGATGCACACCAGCGGGCAGGCCTTCATGATGGCTTTCCAGGCCGGCGGCCCGCACGCCCAGGACCGCGGTCTGGAAGCGGTGGCGTATGCGTACGAGGAACAGATGCGGGCGCCCCGAAGCGCCGACTGGTCCAAGCCGCAGGGCAAGCGCGACCCGCTCGACCTGCACAAGACGTTCACCGCGGCCGGACGCGGTATCTCGCTGCTGATCGGCTGCAACACCTTCCCCACGTGGAACGGCTACCCCGGCCTCTTCGCCTCCCTCGCCACCGGCAATCCGGTCCTGGTGAAGCCGCATCCCCGGGCGGTGCTCCCGCTGGCCCTCACCGTTCAGCTGGCGCGCGAGGTGATCGCCGAAGCCGGCTTCGACCCCAACCTGGTCGCGCTGGCCGCCGAGCGCCCCGGCGAGGGCATCGCCAAGACGCTGGCGGTCCGTCCGGAGATCAGGATCATCGACTACACCGGCTCCAGCGAATTCGGCGACTGGCTGGAGACCCACGCCCGCCAGGCGCAGGTGTACACGGAGAAGGCCGGCGTCAACACCATCGTCGTCGACTCCACGGACGACTACCGGGGCATGCTGTCCAACCTGGCGTTCTCGCTCTCCCTCTACAGCGGCCAGATGTGCACCACCCCGCAGAACCTCCTGATCCCCCGGGACGGCATCACCACAGACGTCGGCGACAAGTCGTACGACGACGTGGTCACCGATATCGCCGCCGCCGTCACCGGCCTCCTGGGTGACGACGCGAGGGCGAACGGGCTGCTCGGCGCCCTGGTCAACCCGGATGTGAAGGCCCGCCTGGAGGCCTCCGCACAGCTGGGCGAGGTCGCTCTCCCCTCCCGCGAGGTGACCAACCCGGACTTCCCCGAAGCGGTCGTCCGCACACCGCTGATCGTCAAGCTCGACGGCAGCAAGACGGACGACGAGTCGCCGTATCTGTCGGAGTGCTTCGGCCCGGTCTCGTTCGCGGTCGCGGTCGATTCGACGGCGGACGCACTGGAACTGCTGCGCCGCACCATCAGCGAGAAGGGAGCGATGACGGTCGGCGCGTACACCACCTCACCGGAGGTGGAGCGCGCGGTGGAGGACGTCTGCCTGGACGAGTCGGCGCAGCTCTCCCTGAATCTGACCGGTGGCGTGTACGTCAACCAGACGGCGGCGTTCTCCGATTTCCACGGTTCGGGAGGAAACCCCGCGGCAAACGCGGCCCTGTGCGACGGCGCCTTCGTGTCCAACCGCTTCCGCACCCTGGAAGTCCGCCGCCAGCGCTGAGCCCCGCGCCCACGCCCACCGGTCCGCAGACCCCAGGGGCCCCAGGCCCCTGGGGCCCCGTCCGGCTACTTCGGTCCCTCCCCCGCCCCGGTTCCACTGCCCGGGCCCGGAATATCCGCGTACCGCTGCACCCACGCATGCATCGCGATCGCCGCCGCAGCCCCCGCGTTGATCGACCGTGTCGACCCGAACTGCGCGATGGAGCACACCATCGAGGCGTGCTTGCGAGCCTCCTCCGTCAGTCCTGGCCCCTCCTGCCCGAACAGCAGGACACACCGGCGCGGCAGCTCGGTCCGCTCCAGCGGCACCGCGCCCGGCAGATTGTCGATACCGATGATCGGCAGTCCTTCGGCCGCCGCCCAGGCGGTCAGATCGGCGGTGTCCGGGTGGTGGCGGACATGCTGGTAGCGGTCGGTGACCATCGCACCGCGCCGGTTCCAGCGCCGCCGCCCCACGATGTGGATCTCCTTGGCGAGGAAGGCGTTCGCGGTGCGCACCACCGAACCGATATTGAAGTCGTGGCCCCAGTTCTCCACCGCCACATGAAAGTCGTGCCGCCGCAGATCGAGATCGGCGACGATCGCCTCCCGGGTCCAGTAGCGGTAGGCATCGCCCACGTTGCGCCGGTCGCCGTGGGCGAGCAGCTCGGGGTCGTACCGCTCGCCCTCCGGCCAGGGCAGTGGATGCGGCCCGACGCCGACCTCCGTCCCGAACCCTTCGTCGTACTGCGCGGGCTCGCCCGCCGTCGGCTCCACTGCGGACGGTTCGGCCGCCCCGTCCGCACCATCGGTACTGCCTGTACTGCCTGTCTCACTGCTCACCCGACGAGCGTATGGCCCCCGCCTGCGTGGTGCCGCCCCGCGTCCCGGTCCTCGACGCCGGCACCGACGCCGGCACCGACGCCGTCACGGCCACCGCCACCTTCACCGTCCCGCGCCCCTGCCTCCAGCCCCGCCCCCGGCACCTCACCGCGTCGCCGGAACAGCCGATCCCGCCCGAGGGCCGCCTTTCCGCCGAGCCACACCAGGAAGACGGTCGGGAGGAAGACGGAGTCAGCGGCGATCATCGCCATCGAGAAGAAGGGGAGCCCCAGCAGCAGGGCGATACCGAGGTGCTCGCAGATCATCGCAACGAGCAGCACATTCTTGACGCGCCGGTTGAACAGGGTGAACGGGAAGGCGACCTGCACGATGACCGTGGCGTACGTCAGCACCATCACCATCACACCGCTCGACGCGAGAAGGCCGGAGAGGCCGGGCCAGGGTGTGAAGTAGTCGAGGTTGAGCGGGTAGTACAGCGCGGTGCCGTCCTGCCAGCGTGAACCCTGGATCTTGTACCAGCCCGCGGTCGCGTAGATCAGACAGACCTCGACCATGATGACGACGAGGGTGGCATTGTGCGTGAGGTTGGCGATGAGATCGAGCAGAGTGCGCGACTCGCTGTGCGGCGCGTACCGGTTCACGGCCCACCAGACGCCGTGGCCGATCCACAGGATCCAGAAGAAGACCGGCAGCCAGGCGGTCCCGCCCAGGTTGTCCGTCACCGTTGCCCCGCAGAGGACCGCGCCGAAGGCCACCCACAGCAGTGGGCCGGCCACATCCCCCCGGCGAGGCCCCGCACCGGCCGTACGCCGCGCACGGCGGGCGTCCAGGGACCAGACCTGCCCGCACCGGGTCAGCACCAGATAGATCGCCATGAGGTGGATGACGTTGTCGCCGCCGTCGCCCATGAAGATGCTGCGGTTCTGGAGGGAGAGCACACCGGCCATGAACAGCACGGACATGGCCCGCGTGTGCCATCCCACCATCAGCAGAGCGGAGGCGATCAGCGCCAGCGCGAACACGATCTCGAACCAGACAGCGCTGTCCGACCACATCAGGGTGGTGAATGCCTGATTGCCGGAGATGAGCTGCTGCGCCATGTCCCAGCGCCACGGTCCGTCGGGGCCGTACATCTCGTGCCGGTGCGGAATCTCGCGCAACAGGAACAGGAGGTACGTGGCGGAGAAGCCGATCCGGATGACAGCGCTCTGGTACTGCCCCAGGGACGCGGCCGTGATGCGCTGGATACCGCGGGCGAGCGTGCGGTCGAAGCCGGCTGTGCTCACTGGTCCGCCTCCTTCGATTCGGCCGAACCCTCGGGGAGGTCGGCCGCGGTGACGGTCCACCAGGGCAGTACCCGGTAGGACGGCTTGGTGCTGATCGTCTCGCCGCTCCAGGCCGGGGCCGCCACCGACCGGGCCTCGGACCGGACCTGGATCCTCAGGATGTCGCCGCCGTAGTCGTGCTCACTGAGGCGCAGCATCACGATGCGCCGTATGTACTGCTCGGACAGCCTGCCGCGCAGGCCGTTGGCCTTGTTCTGGTTGTCGTGCGAGCCGACGTAGAAGTCCCAGCCCCGGCGGAGTTCGTTCTGCTGAACGTGGCTGGGCAGCAGATTGCCGCGTATCGCCTCGCTGTCCTCGCCGGTGAGGCTCATCCAAGAGGTGGTCCGCCGCTTTTCGGGGCCGGATATCTCGGCGCGCACATGCACGGCGATGTTCTGTTGCAGAGGGTTGGGGGCGAAAAGCTTCCAGTTCTGCTCGAACTCGGGGTAGATCCATTGGTCGACCGCCTCGCCGTGCTGCTTGGTCAGCGTGTTGGACGGGGCGACGTGCAGGAACACCATGGCCAGCTGGATACCGGCGATCACCCCGATCACCGACAGCGCCACAGCGGCGACGACCTGGTACGGAAACGAGAGTCCGGCCATACCGACGGGCGGCTCGGTATCGGCGCGCATCTCGGTACCGGCGCGCGGCTCGGCATCGGCGACAGGGCCGACGGCATCGGTGCGCGGGCCCGACCCGGCGGGGGACACCGCGTCAGCGGGCAGACCGGCATCCGGCAGAAGCCCGGCACCACCGGTACGAGGCCCCGCATCCGTATCCGGCACCGGCTCGGTGCCAGGCCCCGCATCGGTACCCGGGCCCGGAGCAGCCCGCAGACCCCTTTCCGTACGGGGCTCGGGAACGGTCCGCGTATCGGGGCCGGCCACGGCACCGGCCCCACCGCCGCCGCCAACCCCGCTGCCCTCGCCCCTGCCCTCGCCCCTGCCCTCGCCGACGCCCTCGTCGTCGTACGAATTCATCCCGCCCCGATCCCCGTCGATCCCGGTCAGTTATCCACAGGGTTGACACCCTACGGGCCCCGGACTCACCATTGAAGACATTGAACCGAACGATCGGTCGGTAGGGAGTCCGGGATGGCGGCAGTGACTGCGGGCCAGACAGCGCAGGCGACAGCAGGCAGCAGCGAAGGGGCGGACGAGGTCCTGGAGGCGGCCTTCGACGCCGCGGTGGCGGCCGACGAGCGCATCGAGCCAGGCGACTGGATGCCCGACGCCTACCGCGCCTCGCTGGTCAGGCAAATGGCCCAGCACGCCCACTCCGAGATCATCGGCATGCAGCCCGAGGCCAACTGGATCACCCGGGCCCCCTCCCTGCGCCGCAAGGCCATCCTGATGGCCAAGGTGCAGGACGAGGCGGGGCACGGGCTGTATCTGTACAGCGCGGCAGAAACCCTCGGCACGAGCCGCGAGGAACTGCTCGACAAGCTGCACGCGGGCCGCCAGCGATACTCGTCGATCTTCAACTATCCGACCCTGACCTGGGCGGACGTGGGTGCCATCGGCTGGCTCGTGGACGGCGCCGCGATCACCAACCAGGTCCCTCTCTGCCGCTGCTCCTACGGCCCCTACGCCCGGGCCATGGTCCGCATCTGCAAGGAGGAGTCCTTCCACCAGCGCCAGGGATACGAGCTGCTGCTCGCCCTCAGCCACGGGACACCGGCGCAGCACGAGATGGCTCAGGACGCCGTGAACCGGTGGTGGTGGCCGTCCCTGATGATGTTCGGCCCGCCGGACGACGCCTCGTCGCATTCGGCACAGTCGATGACCTGGAAGATCAAGCGCCATTCCAACGACGAGCTGCGGCAGCGCTTCGTGGACATCTGCGTGCCGCAGGCCGAGGTCCTGGGCCTCACCCTCCCCGACCCCGACCTCCGGTGGAACGAGGAGCGCGGTCAGCATGATTTCGGGGCGATCGACTGGACGGAGTTCCAGGAGGTCCTGAAGGGCAACGGGCCGTGCAACGAGCAGCGCCTCACCCAGCGCCGCCGGGCACATGAGGAAGGCGCCTGGGTCCGGGACGCAGCCGCCGCGTACGCACAGAAGCACACGGATGTACCGAACGGGGAGGCGACAGCATGAGCAGCTCGACCGACTGGCCGCTGTGGGAGGTCTTCGTGCGCTCGCGGCGCGGGCTCGCCCACACCCATGCCGGGAGCCTGCACGCCCCGGACGCCGAGATGGCCCTGCGCAACGCGCGCGATCTGTACACGCGCCGCTCCGAGGGCGTCTCGCTCTGGGTGGTGCCGTCCAGCCAGATCACGGCGTCCTCGCCGGACGAGAAGGACACGTTCTTCGAACCGGCGGGTGACAAGGCCTACCGGCACCCGACCTTCTACGCGATCCCGGACGGGGTGAAGCACCTGTGACCGCTGCCCTCGCACTCGGCGACGACGCGCTGGTGCTGTCACACCGGCTGGGGGAGTGGGCGGGCCACGCCCCGGTACTGGAGGAGGAGCTCGCCCTCGCCAACATCGCCCTGGACCTGCTGGGGCAGGCCCGGGTGCTGCTCTCCCTGAGCGGTGACGAGGACGAACTGGCGTATCTGCGCGAGGAGCGCGCCTTTCGCAACGTCCAGCTGGTCGAGCAGCCGAACGGCGACTTCGCCCACACCATCGCCCGCCAGCTGTACTTCTCGGTCCACCAGCACGGCCTGTACGAGCAGCTGGCGGCCGGTGACGGCGAATTCGCCGGGCTGGCTGCCAAGGCCGTCAAGGAGGTCGCCTACCACCGGGACCACGCGGAGCAGTGGACCCTGCGCCTCGGTGACGGCACGGCCGAGAGCCATGGGCGCATGCAGAACGGGGTGAACGCCCTGTGGCGCTACACCGGCGAGCTGTTCCAGCCTGTCGAAGGCGTGGACGTGGACTGGCAGGCGCTGCACAGCCGTTGGCTGGACGCCATCACCACCATGCTGGAACGGGCCACGCTGACCGTCCCGGCCGGACCGCAGTCCGGCGCCTGGACGGCCGGTGCCGGCCGTCAGGGCATCCACACCGAGCCCTTCGGCCGGATGGTCGCCGAGATGCAGCATCTGCACCGAAGCCACCCGGGGGCGTCATGGTGACCTGGACGCCCCTGGAGGAGGAGCTGCGCAGCCTGGCGGGCGCAGTCCCCGATCCGGAGCTGCCCGTACTGACCCTGGAGGAGCTGGGCGTGCTCCGGGGCGTGGAGGTGCTCGCACCGGGCCATGTCACGGTCCGGATCACTCCGACCTACACCGGCTGCCCCGCCATAGAGACCATGTCCACGGACATCGAACGCGTACTGCACGACCACGGTATGACCGAGGTCTCCGTCGTCACCGTCCTCTCTCCCGCCTGGTCCACGGACGACATCAGCGCGCAAGGGCGGCGCAAGCTCGCCGAGTTCGGTATCGCGCCCCCGAGGCCGCACACCGCGCAGGGCGCCGCCTCAGGACCTGTGCCCCTCACCCTGTCGGTGCGCTGCCCGCACTGCGGCTCGACCGACACGGAGCTTCTGAGCCGATTCTCGTCGACCGCCTGCAAGGCACTGCGCCGCTGCGCGTCGTGCCGTGAACCGTTCGACCACTTCAAGGAGTTGTAGATGTTCCATCCGCTCCGGGTCAGCGCGATCGAGCGGCTCACGGACGATTCGGTGGCCGTCACCTTCGCCGTGCCGCCCCAGCTTCGCGAGACCTTCCGCCACAAGCCCGGCCAGCATCTCAATGTCCGTTACACGCTAGGCGGAGAGGAGATCCGGCGCTCGTATTCGATCTGCGCACCGGCCACCGAGCAGCCGGCCGACCCGGCGCTGCGGGTAGGCATCCGACTTGTCGACGGCGGCGCGTTCTCCACGTACGCGCTCAAAGAGCTGGCGGTCGGCGACCAGGTGGAAGCCATGCCTCCGATGGGCCGCTTCGTCCTCGCCCCACGCGCCGGACAGTTTGCGGCGATCGTCGGCGGCAGCGGCATCACCCCGGTGCTTTCCATCGCGGCGACCCTGCTGGCCCGGGAGTCCGATGCCTCGTTCTGCCTGATCCGGAGCGACCGGACCGCCGCTTCGACGATGTTCCTGGACGAGGTCGCCGACCTCAAGGACCGCTATCCGGACCGATTCCAGCTGGTCACCGCGCTCTCCCGGGAGGAACAGCAGGCGGGTCTCCCCTCCGGCCGTCTCGATCGCGAACGGCTCACCGGCCTGCTTCCGGCACTGCTGCCGGTGACGGAGGTCGAGGGCTGGTACCTCTGCGGTCCGCTCGGCCTGGTCCGGGCCTCCGAGGGCGCGCTGCACGGTCTGGGTGTCGACCGGACCCGCATCCACCAGGAGATCTTCCACGTGGAGGACAGCCCGGAGGCCTCCATCCGGCCACGGACGGAGGCCTCCGCGCACAGCACGCTCACAGCGACTCTGGACGGCCGCTCGGGCACATGGCCGGTGCAGGAGGGCGAGTCCCTGCTGGAGACGGTGCTGCGCAGCCGTTCCGACGCGCCGTACGCCTGCAAGGGCGGAGTGTGCGGGACCTGCCGGGCCTTTCTGGTCTCGGGCGAGGTGCGAATGGACCGCAACTTCGCGCTGGAGCCGGAGGAAACGGACGCGGGGTACGTACTGGCCTGCCAGTCCCATCCGGTGACCGGGGAGGTCAGTCTCGACTTCGACCGCTGACCGTCAGCCACCAACCGCAGGCCGGGGCCGGGGGCGTTCTTGGCACAGCACCGGGACGGCCTGGACGGCAACGCCGCTGACCCCAAAGCACGCCTCACATCCCACATCCCACACCCCGCGCCCCGCGCCCGCGCCCCGCCGGACTGTTCCCTTCTTGTAGAACCTGTTCTATCTTGACGCTCCGTCAGCTTCAGGTAGGGCCCATACGGTCACAGCGGTTCGCGGGAGGCCAGGACAGTGGACTTCACCTTCACCGAGGAACAGCAGGCAGCCGTCGAGGCGGCTCAGGCAGTCTTCTCGGGCGTCGCCCTCGATGCGGTGCCCAGCCCCGCCCTCGTAGCGGGGGCGGTGGCCGAGGACATCGACCGGGCGCTGTGGGCCTCTCTCGCCACCGGAGATCTACTGAGCCTGACACTGGCTCCTAAGCACGGCGGAGCAGGCCTCGATCTGGTCGCGCTCTGCCTGGTCCTGCGCGAGTCCGCGAAGGTGCTCGCCAGGGTTCCGCTGCTGGAGACATGCGCGATCGCGATGGCGCTCCAACGATACGGCGAGCAGGACCTGGCGGCCGAACTGCTGCCGCGCATCGGCAGGGGAGACCTGGTCCTCACGGTCGGTGCCAACGGCCGGACAGGCCACGACCCGGCCGAACTCGCCGTCACGGCAAGGCCGGACGGTACCCACAGCAACAGCAACGGGACGGACTGGGTACTCGACGGCGTGCAGTCGGGGGTGCCGTGGGCAGGGGCCGCAGACTGGATCGCGGTGCCCGCCCACACGGACGACGGCCGGGCCGTGGTGGCCCTGGTCCGCCGGGACGACGACGGGGTCACCGTCGCCGAGCAGTTCTCCACCAGTGGCGAACTCTTCGGCGAGGTACGGCTGGACGCGGTCCGGATCGAGAGCCGCAGGCTGATCAGCACCACGGGCGCCTGGGAATGGCTGCGCTCCGTTCTCACCACAGGAACGTGCGCGCTCGCACTGGGACTCGGTGAGGCCGTACTGACCATGACGAGCCAGTACACCGGAAAGCGCGAGCAGTTCGGCTTCCCCGTGGCGACCTTCCAGGCCGTGGCCGTACAGGCGGCAGACCGCTACATCGATCTGCGGGCCATGGAGGTGACCCTCTGGCAGGCGGCCTGGCGGATCGACGTCGGCGGGACCGGCGCGCTGCCACCGGCGGGCGACGTCGCGGTGGCGAAGATCTGGGCATCCGACGGAGTCCGACGGGTCGTACAGACGGCACAGCACCTGCACGGCGGCTTCGGCGCGGACACCGACTACCCCCTGCACCGCTTTCACGCATGGGCGAAACAGATCGAGCTCTCACTCGGGCCGGCAGCAGCCCACGAAGAGGCCCTGGGGGATCTGCTGGCCGCACACCCCCTCGGCTGAGACCACCGCCGGACGGGCCACGCACGCACCCGGACCAGGAGCGTCCACAGCACGGCCGACCGACAGAGCCCGGGTCCTCTCAGCGAGGACCCGGCGGGCCGGCCGAACAGCAATGAGCGAAGGACGAAGAACAAGGGACGAAGAGCGAAGGACACAGAGCGAGCACCGAACGCCAAAACCCGCACGCCGAAACCCGAACGCGGGACCTCGAACCCCGTACGCCGAGATCAGACGACGAAAGCGGGAGCACCGGTGTCGGTGACCATCGGGCGTCCCGCACCGTCCCAGGCGAGCATGCCACCATCGATGTTCACGGCATCGATGCCCTGCTGCACCAGGTACTGGGTGACCTGGGCGGACCGGCCGCCGACCCGGCACATCACATGCACGCGTCGGCCGTCCTCCACCGCTTCGGTCAGCTCACCGAAGCGGGCCACGAAGCCACTCATCGGAATGTGCAGGGCGCCGTCGACATGTCCGGCCGCCCATTCGTCGTCCTCCCGGACGTCCAGCACGAAGCCGTCCGCCGGCACCGCCGTGACGTCGACCGCGGGGAGCGGAGCGAAATTCATGGGTCATGCCTTCTCTCGTAAGTGCGCACCGAAGTCACCGGAAACGCTACTGCACCAAGCCCGCCAGCTCGGTCTCACGCTGTGAGACCTCACCCAGCAATTGCTCGGCGATCTCTTCCAGCAGGTGATCGGGATCGTCCGGAGCCATCCGCAGCATGGCGCCGATCGCGCTCTGCTCCAGCTCCTGGGCGAGCACGGTCAGAAGTTCCTTGCGCTGGGTCAGCCAGTTCAGCCGGGCGTAGAGCTCGTCGGCCTCGCTGAGCTCCGCCTCGGGCAGTACCGGCCCGGCCGCCCATTCCTGGGCCAGCTCCTTGAGCAGCGCCTCGTCCCCGCGCCCGTACGCGGCGTTGACCCGGGTGATGAACTCGTCCCGGCGGGCCCGCTCCTTCTCGTCCTGGGCCAGATCCGGGTGGGCCTTGCGTGCCAGTTCACGGTAGAGCTTGCGTGCCTCGTCGGTCGGCCGGACCCGCTTCGGCGGCCGGACCGGCTGCTCCGTCAGCATGGCCGCCGCCTCGGGGGACAGCCCGTCGGAGTCGATCCAGTCGTGGAACAGCTCGTCGATACCCGGCATCGGCATCACGATCGACCGCGCGTCCTGTGCCTTGCGCAGATCCTCGGGATCACCTGTTCTGGCGGCGCGCGCCTCCGCGATCTGCGCATCGAGCTCGTCGAGCCGCGCGTACATCGGTCCCAGCCGCTGGTGGTGCAGCCGGGAGAAGTTCTCGACCTCGACCCGGAACGTCTCGACCGCGATCTCGAACTCGATCAGAGCCTGTTCTGCCACCCGCACGGCATGCGCCAGCCGCGCCTCGGGACGCTCCTGCTCAGCAGTCTCACCGGCTGCGGGAGCACCGGCCGCGGGAGCACCCGCGTCGCCGTCCGCGCCGTCCGCGCCGTCCGCGCCGGGCGCGACGGCACCGGCATCCGCATCGGCTGCGGCGTCTCCGGCAGCCCCGGTGGGGCCGTCCGCGACCGCCTCCGCAGGGGAGGCGGACTGCTCGTCCTGCGGTGCGTCGTCCTGCCGGGCATCTTCGTTCCGGGTGGTCGGCACCCCGGGGGCTTCGTGGGTCACCCGTCCAGCGTATGGCCACGGCCCGCCCGCCGAGGACGCACGGTCGGCACAGCGGACCTGCACCCCCGCGGCAGCGGGCACCACGACGAGCGTCACACCCCCCGCTCAGCGGCTATCCGGCCCGCACCGATGGCCCGCACCAGTTCCGCGTGGTCCGCCTCGGTGCGGTCCGCATACGTCACCGCGAAAGCGGCCACCGCCTCGTCCAGCTCGTCGTTCTTCCCGCAGTACCCGGCGATGAGTCTCGGATCGGCACTGTGCGCGTGAGCCCGTGCCAGCAGCGCACCGGTCATGCGGCCGTAGTCGTCGACCTGGTCGGCCGCCAGCGCCGCCGGGTCCACGCTGCCCTTCCGGTTTCTGAACTGCCGTACCTGAAAGGGCCGGCCCTCCACGGTCGCCCAGCCCAGCAGAATGTCGCTGACGACCTGCATCCGCTTCTGCCCCCTCACCACCCGGCGTCCCTCGTGCCCCACCTCCGGTACGTCGAAGCCCACGGCCGGCAGATAGGGCGCCAGCACCGAAGGCCTGGCCTCCTTCACCTGCAGGACCAGCGGTTCACCCCGGTGGTCCTGCAGCAGCACCACGTACGACCTGGTGCCCACGCTCCCCGTGCCGACCACCCGGAACGCCACATCGTGGATCGCGTACCGGGCCAGCAACGGCACCCGGTCCTCCGAGACGGTGCCCAGGTAGTCGCCCAGCCCAGCCGCCACGGCTGCGGCCTCCGCGTCCGGTACCCGGCGCAGCACCGGTGGCGCGTCGACGAACCGGCGCCCGCCGTCCCCGGAGTCCTCCGTGGATTTCGCGGCGAAGCGGGCGCTGGTGTTGCTGCGCGCCTTCTCCGACACCCGCTCCAGGGTGCCCAGCAGATCCCGCGCGTCCGTGTGCGAGACCAACTCCTCGTCGGCGATGGCGTTCCACGCGTCCAGCGCGGGCAGCCGTGCCAGCAGCCGCATGGTCCGCCGGTACGCGCCCACCGTGTCGTACGCGCCCCTGCGACAGGTGTCCTCGTCAGCACCGGCCTCGCGGCCCGCGAGCACCAGCGAGGCCGCGAGACGTTTGAGGTCCCACTCCCAGGGGCCGGACACGGTCTCGTCGAAGTCGTTGAGGTCGATGACCAGGCTGCCCCGGGCATCCCCGTACAGCCCGAAATTCGCCGCGTGCGCGTCACCGCAGAGCTGAGCGGCCACCCCGGTGACGGGTGTCCCCACCAGGTCGTGGGCCATCAGGCCCGCCGAACCCCGCAGAAAAGCGAACGGCGTGGCGGCCATCCGCCCCACCCGTATCGGTGTGAGACCCGGCACCCGGCCCTGATTCGACTCGTCGACCGCCCGCACCGCGTCGGGCCGCCCCGCCGGCAGAACCAGGGAGCTGTGGGAGGCGCGGGGCACGGACCGGCGCAGGGCCTTGCCCGCATGCTTCGGCGACAGCGATGCGCACCGGCCCCTCGGGTCCGCGCGCCGGGCGAACCCGGGCACGACGGGAATGCGCGCACTCCCCTCAGCGGCCCGCTCACCGGCCTTCGCGGCCTGCTGTGCCGGCACGGTCGCTTCGATCTCGCTCATGGCGCGCAGCCTCCCCCGACCGCACCCGGCGCCGCCGTCGGCGTCCGGTGTCCCGGTCCAGCATCAACTGCCGGAGACCGTACCGCTGTCCACCGATCTCCCGCCCGGACTCCGGCTCGGTCAACAGCCGCCGAAGTCGTCCTTCAGGTGGGTCTTTGCCCAGCTGCCCAGTTCCTTGAGTGCGGGCTCCATCGCGGCGCCGGCCTGGGTCAGCCGGTACGACACCCTCAGCGGCGGCCCCTCGTCGACCTCCCGGACCACCAGCCCCGCCGCCCCCAGTTCGGTCAGCCGGTCCGAGAGCATGCGCTCGCTGATGCCCGGAATGGCACGGCGCAGATCGGCGAAGTGCACCGGCTGCTGCATCAGTACGGAAACGATCGGCCCCGTCCAGCGCTTGCCGAACAGCTCGAAGACGCGGCTGATCCCCACGTCCACCCGCCTGCACGCCTGCTCGCTGCGATCCGCCATGGGCCCAGGGTACTGCGTGGAGGTGATGGACTTACTATTCGTAAGCCACTATGTTATTACTAGCTACATACGAAATATTGGGCCGCCGCACAGACCCATCCCTTACCGAACCGTGGAGACCCTCATGGCCACCCTTCTGCACCTTGATTCCGCCGTCTTCCCCCAGGGTTCCGCGTCACGCGAGGTCACAGCCGCCTTCGTGCGGACCTGGCAGGAGCAGCACCCCGACGGGAAGGTCGTCTACCGCGACCTCGCCGCCGAGCCCCTGCCGCATCTGAATGCCGAGGCCGTCGCGGCCGGAGCGGAGCACCCGCTGCGCGGCGAACTCGCCGCGGAGCTCGCCGCCGCGGACGCGGTCCTGATCGGCGCCCCGATGTACAACTTCACGATTCCGTCGACGCTCAAGGCATGGCTCGACCACGTGATCATCGTCGGACACAACGCCGGCCCCGACAGCCCGGTGGCAGGCACCCCGATCACCGTCGTCGCCAGCCGCGGCGGCTCGTACGCGCCGGGCACCCCCCGCGAGGACGCCGAGTTCGTGCAGAACTATCTGGGCAAGCTGCTGACGTCGATGTTCGCCGCCGAGGTCGACTTCATCGTCCCGGAGCTCACCCTGGCCCACACCAATCCGCAGATGGCCGAGCTCATCCCGCTCGCCGACACCTCCCGCGCCAAGGCACTCACCGACGCCTCCGAGAAGGCCAAGACCCTCGCTTCCCGGCTCGTCGCCTGAGACACCTCACCCACACCGAGACGTCCGAAACCCAGAACGGGGACGACTCAGGACGAGGACGACTCAGGACGAGGACGACTCAGGACAGGTGAAGAGCAAGAAGGGCCGGGGCTCCGTAAGCCCCGGCCTTCTTCGGATCTTCGGTCCCTCATGCTCCGAACACGAGAGACCACGAGCGCGGAGCCCGGGAGCTCTGGAGCCCACAAGCCCGGAACTCGAAGCCCGGATCTCGAAGCCCGGATCTCGAAGCCTGGAGCCCGGAGCGCGAATCGGGCGTTTCACGTGAAACCAAATCGCCCCGGCACCTGTCTGCACCGAAACTGAAGAAGCCCCACAGACCGTTGGCCTGTGGGGCTTCCTGCTTGTGCGCGAGGGGGGATTTGAACCCCCACGTCCCTAAGGACACTGGCACCTGAAGCCAGCGCGTCTGCCGTTCCGCCACTCGCGCATGAGTGGTGTTTCCAGACTCTCACTTGTTTGGTGAGCGCCTGGCGACAAACGGAAGATTAGCACGCTGGACAGGGTGGATTCACATCCGTTTGTTTCGCGGAACGTGCGGAGGGAACCGGGAACCCGGAACCGCATCCCCCCACTCCTTCTGAGTGCACCCAAGGTGCGGGACACTGTGAGGAGGCCCCCTCTACGATCCGTGTGAGGGGGGACACTCATCCACAGCGCAGACAAGGGGAACCAGCCGATTTCCCGACGCGTGGATACGATCAGTAAGCAGTACAGGGACGACGACACCGGAGGAGGTGCCCCATGGGAGTCATGAAGCGTTTCGAGCAGCGTCTCGAAGGTCTGGTCAACGGCACCTTCGCCAAGGTCTTCAAGTCCGAGGTCCAGCCGGTCGAGATCGCCGGTGCCCTCCAGCGGGAGTGCGACAACAACGCCACCATCTGGAACCGCGAGCGGACCGTCGTCCCCAACGACTTCATCGTCGAGCTCAGCGCCCCCGACTACGAGCGGCTCAGCCCGTACTCGGGCCAGCTGGGAGACGAGCTCTCCGGGCTGGTCAGGGACTACGCCAAGCAGCAGCGGTACACCTTCATGGGACCCATCAAGGTTCACCTGGAGAAGGCGGACGACCTCGACACCGGGCTCTACCGGGTGCGCAGCCGCACCCTGGCGTCGAGTTCGTCACAGCAGGAACAGCACGGCCAGCACGGCCAGCAGGGCCAGCAGGGATTCCAGAACCACCCGGGACAGCAGGCCGCGCCGCCCGCCCGCCCCGGACGTCCCCAGGCACCCGGCGGCTACGGCTACCCGCCCAGCTCCGCCCCGCCCATGCCCGCGGCCCCGCCGCCGGGCGCCAGGCACGGCGGAGCACCAGGATCCGACCGGCGCCCGCCGGCCACCCCCAGCCCCCTGTCGAACACGCAGGTGCGACGCTGGATCGAGATCAACGGCACACGTCACCAGATCTCCCGGCCGACGCTGGTGATGGGACGCAGTACCGACGCCGACGTGCGGATCGACGACCCCGGCGTATCCCGTCGGCACTGTGAGATCAGGACCGGAACTCCCTCGACGATCCAGGATCTCGGATCCACCAACGGCATCGTGGTAGACGGGCAGCACACAACCCGCGCTACGCTCCGCGACGGCTCGCGGATCGTCGTGGGCAGCACCACCATCGTTTACCGGCAAGCCGAAGGGTGAAGCGGGGGCAATGTCAGAGCTGACCCTTACGGTCATGCGGCTAGGATTCCTGGCTGTTCTGTGGCTGTTCGTGATCGTGGCCGTCCAGGTCATTCGAAGTGACCTGTTCGGAACGCGCGTCACGCAGCGCGGCTCACGCCGCACTGCTACCGACGCGCGGCCTCCACAGGCACGCCAGACCGCTGCGGCACCGCCGCAGCAACGCCAGCAGCCCGGCCGCCAGCGCCGGGGAGCACCGACCAAACTGGTCGTGTCCGAAGGGACGCTCACCGGCACCACGGTGGCGCTCCAGGGCCAGACCATCACGCTGGGCCGGGCCCATGATTCAACGATCGTGCTGGACGACGACTACGCGTCCAGCAGGCATGCCAGGATCTACCCCGACCGTGACGGCCAGTGGATCGTCGAGGATCTCGGTTCCACCAACGGCACGTACCTGGACCGGACCCGTCTCACCACCCCGACGCCTGTTCCGCTGGGCGCGCCGATCCGGATCGGCAAGACCGTCATCGAGCTGCGGAAGTAGTACGACAATGAGCGAGCGGAGCGAGCGAGCCGCGGCGGCCCGGGCATCGGACCCGGCCAGGCTCCCGACCGGAGGGTGGGCAGTGTGGCTCGAGACCGGTTGTACCCCGAACCGACGGGCGAGGTGCGCATGAGTCTTTCCCTGCGCTTCGCCGCCGGATCGCACAAGGGCATGATCCGCGAGGGCAACGAGGACTCCGGCTACGCCGGACCGCGTCTGCTCGCCATCGCCGACGGCATGGGCGGTCAGGCGGCCGGTGAGGTCGCCAGCTCCGAGGTGATCTCGACGCTCGTCCAGCTCGACGACGACGTGCCCGGCTCCGACATCCTCACCTCGCTCGGTACGGCGGTCCAGCGGGCCAACGACCAGCTGCGCATGATGGTCGAGGAGGACCCCCAGCTGGAGGGCATGGGCACCACGCTCACCGCGCTCCTGTGGACGGGCCAGCGCCTCGGCCTCGTACACGTCGGCGACTCGCGCGCCTATCTGCTGCGGGACGGCGTCCTGACGCAGATCACGCAGGACCACACCTGGGTCCAGCGGCTGGTCGACGAGGGCCGGATCACCGAGGAGGAGGCCACCACCCATCCTCAGCGCTCCCTGCTGATGCGCGCGCTGGGCAGTGGCGACCACGTCGAACCCGATCTCTCCATCCGTGAGGTCCGGGCCGGCGACCGCTATCTGATCTGCTCCGACGGGCTCTCCGGTGTCGTCTCCCACCAGACGATGGAGGAGACGCTCGCCAGCTACCAGGGCCCGCAGGAGACCATCCAGGACCTCATCCAGCTCGCCCTGCGCGGCGGCGGTCCGGACAACATCACCTGCATCGTCGCCGATGTCCTCGACGTCGACAGCAACGACACCCTGGCCGGTCAGCTCAATGACACCCCGGTCATCGTCGGAGCCGTCGCGGAGAACCAGGCCGCCCAGCTGAACGACGGCGGCGCCATGGAGACCCCCGCCGGACGGGCGGCCGGTCTCGGCCGCCCCGTCCCGCCGCCCGCGGGCGGCTTCGGCCCTCCCGGCAGCGGTGACGACGTCGGCTACGACGGAATGCCGGACGGGGCCTTCGGGTCCTACTCCGACGACGACTTCGTCAAGCCCGGCGGCGGCCGCAAGTGGCTCAAGCGCTCCCTGTACGTCGTGCTCGCCCTGGCGGTCATCGGCGGCGGTCTGTACGGCGGATACCGCTGGACCCAGACGCAGTACTTCGTCGGCGCGAAGGACGACAACGTCGCGCTGTACCGGGGCATCAGCCAGGACCTCGCGTGGGTCTCGCTCTCGAAGGTCGAGAAGGACCACCCCGAGATCGAACTCAAGTACCTCCCGCCCTACCAGCGCGAGAAGGTCGAGGCGACCATCGCCGAGGGCAGCCTGGCCGACGCCCGTGAGAAGGTCACCGAGCTCGCCGCCCAGGCCACCGCCTGCAAGAAGGACGCACAGCGCCGCGCAGCCGAGAAGAACGCCCCCAAGGACACGGGCCAGGCCGCAGGTACGGACACGGACGCCGCCAAGACGTCCAGCACCACGAAGAGCAAGCAGACTTCAGCGACTCCCGCTCCCGGACCCAGCCTCTCGGAGGAAGAGAAGAAGCTGGTCCCGCAGTGCGGTAAGCAGTAAGCCGTAGGGGGCCTTCAGCACCATGAGCGTTGTCACCAACACGACCACGATCGGCGCGATCGACGCGCCGAGCCGGCGCAACACCGAACTGATGATGATGGTCTTCGCCATCGTCATCTCGGTGTTCGCCTACGCCAACGTGGGCCTCGCCATCGACGGCTCGCTGCCTTCCGGCATGATCGGATACAGCCTCGGCCTGATCCTGCTGGGCGGCGTGGCCCACCTCGTGGTGCGCAAGTTCGCCCCGTACGCGGACCCGCTGCTGCTGCCCCTGGCCACACTGCTCAACGGGCTGGGCCTGGTGCTGATCTGGCGGCTGGACCAGTCGGAACGACTGATCCAGCGGGCCGAGAACCTGTTCGGGACGTACACCCCGGACGCTCCGAAGCAGCTGATGTACTCGGCGATCGGCGTAGCGCTGATGGTCGGCGTGCTGGTGGTCCTCAAGGACCACCGCATCCTGCAGCGGTACACCTACATCTCCATGGTCGCGGCGCTGATCCTGCTGATCATGCCGATGTTCTTCCCCGCGGTGAACGGCGCGAAGATCTGGGTCAGCCTGGGCCCCTTCTCCATCCAGCCCGGCGAGTTCGCGAAGATCATCATCGCGGTCTTCTTCTCCGGCTACCTCATGGTGAAGCGCGACGCCCTGGCCCTGGCCAGCCGTCGCTTCATGGGTATGTACCTGCCGCGTGGACGGGACCTCGGCCCGATCCTCGTCATCTGGGCGCTGTCGATCCTGATCCTCGTCTTCGAGACCGACCTCGGCACGTCCCTGCTGTTCTTCGGCCTCTTCGTGATCATGCTGTACGTCGCGACGGAGCGGACCAGCTGGATCGTCTTCGGCCTGCTGATGTCCGCCGCCGGCGCCGTGGGTGTCTCCACGTTCGAGTCCCATGTCCAGCAGCGAGTGAACGCCTGGATGGACCCGTTCGCCTGCTATGCGAAGGACGGCGCCTGCGAGCAGATCGGCAACGCCATCATGTCCTTCGGGTCCGGCGGCACCCTGGGCACCGGCTGGGGCCAGGGCCACTCCGACCTGATCGGCTTCGCCGCCAACGCCGACTTCATCCTCTCCACCGTGGGCGAAGAGCTCGGGCTGGCCGGAATGATGGCCGTCCTGCTGATCTACGGTCTGATCGTCGAGCGCGGTGTCCGCACGGCCCTCGCCGCGCGTGACCCCTTCGGAAAGCTCCTCGCGATCGGCCTCTCCGGTGCCTTCGCGATCCAGGTCTTCGTCGTCGCCGGTGGCGTCATGGGCCTCATCCCGCTGACCGGTATGACGATGCCCTTCCTCGCCGCCGGTGGTTCGTCCGTGATCGCCAACTGGGCGCTGATCGGAATCCTGATCCGGATCAGCGACACCGCCCGCCGCCCCGCCCCGGCGCCCGCTCCTTCCTCCGACGCCGAGATGACCCAGGTGGTCCGACCGTGAACAAGCCCCTGCGCCGGATCGCGATCTTCTGCGGCGTCCTCATCTTCGCCCTGCTCGCACGGACGAACTACCTCCAGTACGTGAAGGCCGACGAGCTCAACACCCGCGACGAGAACCGCCGCGTCCGTATCGAGCGGTACGCGCACGAGCGCGGCAACATCATCGTCGACGGCGGCGCCGAGATCACCGGCTCCACCGAGACCGAGGACAGCGACTTCAAGTACAAGCGGGTCTGGAAGAACGGGCCCATGTGGGCGCCCGTCACCGGATACTCCTCGCAGGCCTTCGGTGCCACGCAGCTCGAATACATCGAGGACGGCATCCTCACCGGCAACGACGACCAGCTCTTCTTCGACAACACGATGTCGATGTTCACCGGCGACGAGAAGCAGGGCGGCAACGTCGTCACCACGCTCAACAGCGCCGCCCAGAAGGCCGCGTTCGAGGGCCTCGGCAACAAGAAGGGCGCCGTCGCCGCCCTCGATCCGCAGACCGGTGCCATCCTGGCGCTCGCCAGCACCCCGTCGTACGACCCCTCGACCTTCGCGGGCAACTCCGACAAGGACTCCAAGGCCTGGCAGAAGCTCCAGAAGGACAAGGACAAGCCGATGCTCAACCGGGCATTGCGCGAGACCTACCCGCCCGGCTCGACCTTCAAGGTCGTCACGGCGGCCGCCGCTCTGGAGAACGGGCTCTACACCGACATCGACGCGGACACGAAGTCGCCGCTGCCCTGGCGGCTTCCGCTGACCACTGGACAGCCCCTGGCCAACGAGGGCAACATCCCGTGCGAGAACGCCTCGCTCCGGGAGGCGCTGCGGATGTCCTGCAACACCGTCTTCGGCAAGATCAGCGATGACCTGGGCAACCAGAAGATGATCGACCAGGCCGACAAGTTCGGCTTCAACAAGGAGCTCTTCACTCCGGTGCGCTCCGCCGCGAGCGTCTACCCCAAGGACAACCGTCCGCAGAACGCCATGGCCGGCATCGGCCAGGCGTCCAACCGGACCACCCCGCTCCAGATGGCCATGGTGGCCGCGGCGGTCGCCAACGACGGCAAGCTGATGCAGCCGTACATGGTCGCCAAGCGGCAGTCGCCCAGCCTGGACGACATCTACACCCACGAGCCGGAGCAGCTCAGCCAGCCGGTCTCGGGTGAGAACGCCCAGAAGCTCCAGCAGATGATGGAGACCGTCGTCAGCTCCGGCACGGGCACGAACGCCAAGATCGACGGCGCCACCGTCGGCGGCAAGACGGGTACCGCCCAGCACGGCCTGAACAACAGCGAGAAGCCGTACGCCTGGTTCATCTCGTACGCCAAGACCGATGACGGCTCCCCCGTCGCCGTCGCGGTGGTCGTCGAGGACGGCGAGGCCAACCGTGACGACATCTCCGGTGGCGGCCTGGCCGCTCCCATCGCGAAGGCCGTCATGAAGGCCGTCATCGACAGCAAGAAGTGACGCCGCTCATACCGGGCACCGTATCTGCACATTGGGATACCGGTCAGGTATCAGGTATTGCCTGCGGGCTGATCACGTAGTGCGCGGCCGGTAGCGTATGCGCGAACAGCACACCGCCGGACCGCACACCGGTGCGGTCAGGACTGACGGAGAGGGCTGGAACAGTTATGGAAGAGCCGCGTCGCCTCGGCGGCCGGTACGAGCTGGGCTCGGTGCTCGGCCGTGGTGGCATGGCCGAGGTCTACCTCGCTCACGACACCCGGCTCGGCCGCACCGTAGCTGTGAAGACGCTCCGGGCGGACCTCGCCCGCGACCCGTCCTTCCAGGCCCGGTTCCGCCGTGAGGCCCAGTCCGCCGCCTCGCTCAACCACCCGGCGATCGTCGCGGTCTACGACACCGGTGAGGACTACGTCGACGGGGTCTCGATCCCGTACATCGTCATGGAGTACGTCGACGGGTCGACGCTCAGGGAGCTGCTGCACTCCGGTCGCAGACTGCTGCCCGAGCGCACCCTCGAAATGACCGTCGGCATCCTCCAGGCGCTCGAATACTCGCACCGCGCCCAGATCGTCCACCGCGACATCAAGCCGGCGAACGTCATGCTGACGCGCACCGGCCAGGTCAAGGTCATGGACTTCGGCATCGCCCGCGCCATGGGCGACTCCGGCATGACGATGACCCAGACCGCGGCCGTCATCGGCACCGCCCAGTACCTCTCCCCGGAGCAGGCCAAGGGCGAGCAGGTCGACGCCCGCTCCGACCTGTACTCCACCGGCTGTCTGCTCTACGAGCTGCTGGCCGTCAGACCGCCGTTCGTCGGGGACTCCCCCGTCGCGGTGGCCTACCAGCACGTACGGGAAGAGCCTCAGCCGCCCAGCAACTTCGACCCCGAGATCACGCCCGAGATGGACGCGATCGTGCTGAAGGCCCTCACCAAGGACCCCGACTACCGTTACCAGTCGGCCGACGAGATGCGTGCCGACATCGAGGCCTGCCTCGACGGTCAGCCGGTCGCGGCGACCGCGGGCATGGGCGCGGCCGGTTACGGCGGCTACGGCGGTTACGACAACGACCAGCCGACCACCGCCCTGCGGGCCGCGGACCAGCACGGCGAGCGCACCTCGATGCTGCCGCCGGTCAACCCCGACGACGACGGCTACGGCTACGACGACCGCCCCGACCGCCGCCGGCAGAAGAAGGGCAACACCTCGACGATCCTGCTGGTCATCGCGGGCATCCTGGTACTGGTCGGCGCGATCCTCATCGGCAAGGCGGTCTTCGGCGGCGACGGCGACAGCGGCGACGGCACGTTCAAGGCGCCGAACATGATCGGTTCGACCTTCAAGGAAGCACAGCTGCTCGCGGACAACACCAACACCCTCCTCAAGCAGGGGCCGAAGGAGGAGTGCGAGGAGCAGCCCGCCGGCAAGATCTGCCGGCAGACGCCGGCGAAGGGCGAGATGGTCTCGGAAGGCGACACCATCACGGTCTTCGTCTCCAGCGGAGCGCCGAAGGTCAGCGTCCCGGACGTCACGGAGAAGTCCGAGGCCAACGCACGCAAGGTCCTCGAGGACCAGGGGTTCACCGTCACCGTCAATTCGGTCGAGTCCGCCGACGCCGATCCGGGCACCGTCCTGGACCAGACGCCGAAGGGCAATGCCAAGGCCGAGAAGAACTCCGAGGTGAAGCTCTCGGTCGCCACGGAGAAGCTCCTCACCGTGCCCCCGGTGACCGACCGGTCGTACGACGACGCGCTGGCTCAGCTCACGCAGCTCGGCTTCACCAATGTCGGCAAGTCCGAGGTCGACAACGCCGAGAAGGAGGCGGGCATCGTGGTCGGCCAGACCCCGGGCCCCAACGAGAAGGTGGGCAAGGACACCGCGATCCTCCTCAAGGTGTCCAAGGGGCCGACGCAGCCCCCGACGGTCGCCGTCCCGGAGATCCGGGGCCACAGGGTGGCACAGGCCAAGCAGGAACTGGCCCAGGCCGGCTTCGTGAACGTCCAGTTCGCGGAGGGCAACTCGGGTGACGACAACGCCATCGTCACCGGCAGCGACCCGCAGCCGGGCACCCAGGCCGACCCGGCCGCCACGACCATCACGCTCACCACCATGGGCGGGAACGGCAACGGCAACGGCCTGCTCGGCGAGAACAACGGGCAGCAGCGCTGATCACGGCAGAGCGAGGCCCCGGTCACCGTTGAGGTGGCCGGGGCCTCTGTTCGTCGTGGTGCGGGTCAGCGCAGTTCCGCCGGCTTCGTACGGTCGCGGTCGACCTTCTCCGTACGCACCAGCTCACCCCACACGATGTAGCGGTACTTCGACGTGAAGACGGGCGTGCACGTCGTCAGCGTGATGTAGCGGCCGGCCTTCTTCGCGCCCGAGCCCTTCGGGACCGGCTGGAGTACGTCGACGTTGTACTTCGACGTCTCGGGAAGCTCCTTGAAGACCTTGTAGACGTACCAGGTGTCCTTGGTCTCGAAGACGATCGGGTCCCCGGTCCGTACCTTGTCGATGTTGTGGAACTTCGCCCCGTGGCCGTCCCGATGCGCGGCCAGGGTGAAGTTGCCCTCCTTGTCCGAGGGAAGCGCCGACTTCACGGGATCGGTGTAGTAACCGGCGATCCCGTCGTTGAGGTTCTCGGTGTCGGTGCCCTTCTTGACGAGCACCTCGCCGTTCTTCATCGAGGGCACGTGCAGGAAGCCGATGCCGTCCCTGGTGTCCAGCGCGCCCGGGCCGTCGGCCCAGCGGTCGCGGACGGTGTGGCTCTGTTTGGTGGCCTCGCGGTCGGCGAGCACGTTCGTCCACCAGAGGGAGTAGACGACGAAGAGCCCGAGCACCAGGCCTGCGGTGATCAGGAGTTCACCGAAGACGCTGATGGCGGTCGCGACGGGATGACGCCCTCGGGGCCGCACCGGCGGCGCGGCCTCACCGGTCTGCTCTTCGTCCTCGGTCCTCGCTGCCACCGCACCGCCCCTGTCGTGATGTCGTTCGGCCCGTTCAGTCCAGGAGCGCGTCGGGCTTTCCCTTGCTGCGCGGCCGTTCGTCGACCATCTTGCCCCAGACGATCAAACGGTACGTACTCGTGAATTCGGGCGTACAGGTCGTGAGGGTGATGTAGCGGCCGGGCTTCTTGAATCCCGACTGCGGCGGCACCGCGCCGATGACCGACACATTGGACGGCGAGGTCTGGGGCAGGACGCTCGTCATCTCGTACGTGTAGTAGGCCTCCTGCGTCTCCACGACGATCTTGTCACCGGGTGTCAGCCGGTTGACGTAACGGAAGGGCTCGCCGTGCGTGTTGCGGTGGCCGGCCAGGGCGAAGTTGCCCTGTTTGTCCGAGGGCATCGCCGTGCGCAGCGGTTCCTCGCCGTAGTGCCCGACCATGCCCCGGTCGAGGACCTTCTCCTTGCTGATGCCTTCGGCGATCGGCGTGACCACGTCGAGTTTCGGGATGTGGATGATGGCGAAGCCCTCACCCGGCGCGAACGCACCGGGGCTGCGTTTGCCCTTGGCCCAGTCGTCCTGGATCTTGTGCGTCTCCTTGCCGGCCATCTGCTCGGCGCGCACGTTCGTCCACCACAGCTGATAGGTGACGAACAGCAGCATCAGTACGCCCAGCGAGATGAACAGCTCGCCGACCACCCGGCTCACGACGACCGCCGGGCTGTCCTTCGCCGCCTTGGCCGCCCGTCGCGCCTCGACGCGCGACATCGGCTTCGGGGGTATGCCGCCCTCGCCGTCGGCCCCCGCCGCCCCGGCCCCCGCCGGTGCGTCCCCGCGCCTGCGCCCCCGGCCCTTCGCCGCCCGGCGCCGCTCGGCCCGCCCGCCGGTGACCGGGGTGGCGACGTCCGGTTCCCCGGCGTCCCCAGGACCCGATTCGCGCGCGTGGTCCGGCCGCGGACGGGCCGTCGCCACCGGAAGCACCTCCGTCACCGCCTGGTCGGCGACGACCGCGTGCCGGATCTCCGCCTTCCGCAGCGCGACGGTCTCGTCGTGGCGGGGCAGCTGAGCGGCGGGCGCGACGGGTGACGCGGCGGCGGGCGGGATGACTGACCCGATGGCGGGCGGGACGGGTGGCGTCTCGCCGGCCGGAGCCCGCGTGGGCCCCTGGTGGCCGTACCAGTCCCGTTCGTAGCCCTCGGGGTCGTACCACTCACGTGGAGGTTCCTGGGCCGCCTGCGGCCCGTACGACGCCATCGTCGACGCCGTGCCGCTGCCTGGATCCGTCGCCCCGCCCCGGTCCGCGGCCGCCGGCGTCGCGGAAGTGCTCTCCGCCCGGAACCACGGCGACGCGTGACGCCCCGGCAGCGGGTCGTTCAGCGGGTCCGCCAGGTGGTCCACCGCTGCCTCGAACGCACCCGCCGCCCCGAACCCGTCCGGTTCGTACGGTCGGTCCGGTTCGTACAAACCGTCCTGTCCGGCGTCGGATCCGTGACGGGGTGGGGTCACGCGACGGCCTTGCCCACCACCGGCGCGAGTCCCGCCGACCTCTCGACGGCACCGGCGTCACCGCACTGCGCCAGCCAGTTCGCCAGCATCAGATGACCGTGCTCGGTGAGCACCGACTCCGGGTGGAACTGCACGCCCTCCACCGCCAGCTCCCGGTGGCGCAGCCCCATGATGATTCCGTCGGCCGTCCACGCGGTGACCTCGAGCTCCTCCGGAACCGTGGCCGGCTCGGCGGCGAGCGAATGGTAGCGGGTCGCGGTGAACGGCGAGGGCAGACCCGCGAAGACGCCTCTGCCCTCGTGGAGCACCGGGGACGTCTTGCCGTGCAGCAGCTCGGGGGCGCGGTCCACCACGCCGCCGTACGCCACCGCCATCGACTGCATGCCCAGGCAGACGCCGAAGACCGGGACGCCGGTCGCCGCGCAGTGCCGCACCATGTCGACGCAGACGCCCGCGTGCTCGGGGGTGCCGGGGCCGGGCGAGAGCAGGACGCCGTCGAAGCCGTCCTGGGCGTGGGCCGTGGTCACCTCGTCGTTGCGGAGCACCTCGCATTCGGCGCCCAGCTGGTAGAGGTACTGCACGAGGTTGAAGACGAAGCTGTCGTAGTTGTCCACGACCAGGATGCGGGCGCTCATCGAAGGGCCCCCATCGCGTTCGTGCCGTCGCCGTCCACCGTCACGTCGCCGAACGGAAGCAGTGGCTCCGCCCATGGGAAGACGTACTGGAACAGGACGTAGACGACCGCCAGGGCGAGCACGAGCGAAATGAACCCACGCACCCACGCGTTGCCCGGCAGATGCCGCCAGATCCAGCCGTACATGCTGACCCCTCCATTCGGTACGGGACCAGACTAGAGCCTGCCCCGAGAGCCGTGGGTCAGCTGTGGAAAGCCGCCGGCCTGCCCGCGGTCACGGGCTGGGTCGCGTCCAGGTGCGCCCAGGCGATCAGCCGGTGGCTGCTGCCCCATTCGGGATCGCACGTGGTCAGCGTCAGATAGCGGCCCGGCCCGTCGAATCCGGACTTCCGGGGAACCGGGTCGATGACACCGACATCGCTGGGCACGGTCCGGTAGGGCTTCTTGTCGATGCGGTACGTGAACCACGTCGTCCCGTCCGTCAGGAGCACCGCGTCACCGGGGCGCAGCTGCGGGAAGTCCTTGAACGGATCGCCGTAGGTGCGCCGGTGCCCCGCCACCGCGAAGTTGCCGGTCGCACCCGCCGCCGCGGTGCCCCGGTAGTGCCCGAGACCCTTCTGCAAGGTCTTGACCCCGGTGTTCTCCAGGACGGGCCACTCCCAGTCCTTCCCGAAGCGGGGTATGTAGAGCATCGCGAACGGCTTCCCGTCCCGGTACCCCGCGGCTGCGGGCCCCGGAACCGACGGCTTCGCGTCGGACGGCTTCGGGACGGACGGGGACGCCGATGTGGACGGGGTGGGGGCGGGCACGGCAACCGCCCCCCGCGCCCACTGTTCCTGCAGGTCGTCGATCTGGCCCTCGGTCGCGCCCGCGGCCTTCACCCCGGTCCAGAACAGAACGTAGACGACAAAGAGGACGATCAGGGTGCCGACGGTGAGGCACAGCTCGCTGAACGTCCTGACGATCAGTCGCACCGACACCGGTCGGCCTCCCCGCAGCTGCTCGCTACTTCACCGGCTCCGCATAGTGGAGATCCACTGTGCCCGAGTAGCCGGGAAGAGTCACCGCCCCGTGCTCGTCGACTTTCCAGCCGAGCCCGTACGCCTTCACGTACAGCAGGTAGTTCTGGATCGCCGGGGAGGCGTCGAGGGCCCCCTCCAGCTTTCCGGGATCACCGACGGCGGTGATCTTGTACGGCGGCGAGTAGACCCGCCCCTGGAGGATCAGGGTGTTGCCGACGCAGCGCACCGCGCTGGTGGAGATCAGCCGCTGGTCCATGACCTTGATGCCGCGGGCGCCGCCCTTCCACAAGGCGTTGACGACCGCCTGGAGATCCTGCTGGTGAATGACCAGGTCATTGGGTTGCGGATCGGGGTAGCCGGGGCTCGCGGTGGCGTTCGACGGGGCGTCGTCCAGGGTGACGGAGACCGCGCGGCCGGACAGCTTCGCGGTGCCCGCGGCGCGTTCCAGCGCCCTGAGCTTGACGTCCTCCGCCTTGGTGCTGCCGTCGTCGCGCTGGGCGAGGGTGTCGATCTCCTCGCGCATGGAGGCGGCGGACTCGTCCAGAGCGGCATTCTTCTCGCTGCGCTGCTGAATGAGATCGGAGAGTTTCAGCAGCGAGGAGTCCGTACGGATATTGGTGCCCTTGGCGGTATTGGCACTGGTGACGAAGATGAGGCCGGCCAGGGCGAAAACGGCAGCGGTGAGCACTTTGGCCGGATGCCGGAAGGTGCGCCGGACCGGCCCTGGGGGAGAGTCGGCAGAATTGCTCAACGTACCCTTATCTCCTTAGGCGCCACGGAAGCACTACGCTAACGGACGCCCGGGGGAGGCATCATTCCCCCTCGCGCCCAGCCCCGGCGCCAGCCACAGTTCCCTGCGCGGTCACGCAGCGCATCGACAGGAGAGTTCCTCGTGCCGAAGTCACGTATCCGCAAGAAGGCCGACTTCACGCCCCCTCCGGCGAAGCAGGCAACCAACATAAAGCTGACCAATCGCAGTTGGGTGGCGCCGGTGATGCTGGCGCTGTTCCTGATCGGTCTGGCCTGGATCGTCGTTTTCTACGTGACCGACGGCGACCTGCCGATCGACTCA
Organism: Streptomyces sp. NPDC026062; assembly: GCF_055568375.1. NCBI lineage: Bacteria > Bacillati > Actinomycetota > Actinomycetes > Kitasatosporales > Streptomycetaceae > Streptomyces > Streptomyces sp. NPDC026062. The sequence goes on along the minus strand of NZ_JBVHOQ010000006.1, from coordinate 63,453 downwards.
CTGGGCAACTGGAACATCGTCGTCGGCTTCGGCTTCATCGCCGGCGGCTTCGGCGTCTCGACCCAGTGGAAGTAGCTCCACGGACCGCGTAGGACCACAGCGGGCACCCGTCCCGCAACCCTTGCCCTGAGTTACCCACAGCGTTATCCACAGGCGGGGGAAAAGGTCAGACGATCTGTGGATAACTCATCGGCCGTTGACGCCGGTGTGACTGCGCCCGCCGCCCGACACAGACGGCACGCCCCTTGTCCTAGCTGGAGAAAGCTGGAAATGCCCAGCTCAGCGACAAGGGGCGCAGTTGTATCCGCAGGATGCACACGATCGCGCGCACGCTGTGGACAACTTCGATCACAAACGGTCCATAGAGGGCTCACGGCTTGCGTGGCACGGCACTCAGGTGAGTGCGGCCGTTCTGGCGACCACGATCAGGACCACCGCGGCCAGCACCACGGCGCAGGTGCCGTACTGCACGAGATTGCGCCGCTCCCGTGGGGCATGCACCATGCCGATCGCGATCAGCGCGCCGGCGATCAGCCCTCCGACATGCGCCTGCCAGGCGATTCCGCCCCAGGGGTTGAAGGTGATGACCAGGTTGATCGCCAGGATCGTGAAGACCGGACGCATGTCGTAGTTCAGCCGGCGCATCAGCACCACGGTGGCGCCCAGCAGGCCGAAGATGGCGCCCGAGGCACCCAGCGAGGGCTGGTTCGGCGCGGCGAGCCAGTAGGTCAGCGCGCTGCCCGCCAGCCCGGAGATCAGATAGAGCGCGAGATAGCGGACCCGGCCGAGGGCCGCTTCCAGCGGACCGCCGAGCCACCACAGGCCCAGCATGTTGAAGGCGATGTGCCAGATCTCCTGGTGCAGGAACATCGCCGTCACCAGCCGGTACCACTGGCCTTCCGCGACACCCTCGACCGGGCTGCCGATGTCATAGGGAGCCCGGCCCAGCAGCGCCAGGTCGTAGACCAGCGTCTCGTTGGCCAGCACCGCGGCAAACACCGCGATGTTGATCCCCAGGAGGATCTTGGTGATCAGCCGGGGGTCGGCCGCGATTCTGCCGCCGGCGAGCGTACGCGGGCGGGCGGCCGCCGGGTGGTGTCCCGTACCCGCCCCCTGGCGCACACAGTCCGGGCACTGGAAGCCGACCGAGGCGCTGACCATGCAGTCGGGGCAGATCGGGCGGTCGCAACGGGTGCAGCGGATCGCCATCCCCCGGTCCGGGTGGCGGTAACAGCCGGCCGGACCGTCGACGGACGGGGTCGGGTCCTGGCCGCGCGGCGGCTGCTGGTCCATCGGTCCCATCACTCCCGGTCCCCTAGGTCCTCGTCGCGGCGGAGCACGCACGGCGCCGCCCTGCGTGTCCGCTCTCTCAATCAAGTACGGACAGACAGGGCGGTTGGTTCCCGACGGAGGATCCGGACGGCGACCGGATAGTGACCGGACGGTGACGGCAGGCGATCAGCGCTTCTCGACGACGACCGACTCGATGACCACGTCCTGCAGCGGGCGGTCGGTGCGGTCGTTGGTCGGGGTGGCCGCGATGGCGTCCACCACCTTCTGGCTCGCCGGGTCCACCACCTCTCCGAAGATGGTGTGCTTGCGGGTCAGCCACGCGGTCGGCGACACCGTCACGAAGAACTGCGAGCCGTTGGTGCCCGGACCCGCGTTGGCCATCGCCAGCAGGTACGGCTTGGTGAAGGCGAGGTCGGGGTGGAACTCGTCACCGAACTCGTACCCGGGACCGCCGGTTCCGTTGCCCAGCGGGTCACCGCCCTGGATCATGAAACCGCTGATGACGCGGTGGAAGACGGTGCCGTCGTAGAGCCGGTCCGTGGTCTTGGCCCCGGTCGCGGGATGGGTCCACTCACGCTCACCGGTGGCGAGCTCGACGAAGTTCTTGACCGTCTTGGGCGCGTGGTTCGGCAGAAGCCGGATCTCGATGTCGCCCTGATTGGTCTTCAAGGTGGCGTAAAGCTGCTCGGCCACGATCTGCCTTCCGTAAGTCTGCTCTGAGGTCATCCGATCCTCGCACGGACCGCCCCGCCCGGCGCCCGGCCGCACTGCGCCGCACAGGCCCGGTACACCGTTCCGCCCCTCCCCGGCCGACGGTCCGCGGCTTCCCGCGTCGGCCGCCGGCGGAGGCCGGCGGAGACATGCGCCCCCGCGCGTGACGAACTGGCGCATGCCGGGGCAAACCGTGGCATTGTCGTCGGCAGGCTCCCCTTGCACCTGCTTGCCGCGAGGCATCCCTGATGGCCCGAATGACCCGGATGCCCGCCCCGCGTGCCGCACAGGTCCTCTGCAGGCATGATCTCGAATTGGGTGGAAAGGCGGAGTACCAACCCGCCACCAAGGAGGAGGATCCCGTGACCCGCATCGACAGCGTGCGCGCCGCAACCGACTCGGCGAGGGACAGCGTGCAGCACGCCGCGGTAGCGGTGGCGCCCTACGCCGACTCGGCCAAGGAACAGGCCGTTCACTACGCGCACGAGGCCCGCACACTGCTCGCGCCGAAGGTGTCGAAGGCAGCTCAGCAGGCCCGTGTCCAGTACGACGCGCACCTCGCACCACGTCTCGAACTCGCCCTCGCACACGTGCCCCCCAGAGTCGACGAGGCCGCCCGGAGCGCCGCGCTGCGCAGCCGCCGGGCCGCCCGGAGCGCCGCGGACTACACCGTCCCCCGCTTCGAGCACGCCATCGCCGCCGCTCAGCCCGTGGCCGAGGAGGCCACGGCCCGCAGCTCGGCCGCGCTGGCCGCGCTGCGCGGTCAGGTGACGGCGAAGGAGATCAGGAAGCTGACGCGGAAGCACGAACGGCGGGCCAGGTGCGGCCGCGCGTTCAAGGGACTGGCCGTGGCCGGAGTCCTCGCGGGCTGCGCCTACGCCGTCTGGCGCTGGTGGGACAAGCAGGCCAACCCCGACTGGCTGGTCGAGCCTCCCGCCCCCACCGAGGTCGACGACCGTGACCCGCTGACCTCGGTCGACGGGAGTGACCGGACGATCCTGGACCCGGAGGTCCGGGCCAAGCAGTCCGACGCGGAGGCGGAGGGACTGGACGCCCCGGACGGACAGGACCCGGACGACCGCCCCTGACCTCCCGCTGACGGGCCGCCGGCCTGTCGGCGCGCGGAGCGGAAAAGACCCCCTTGGCCTGCGACTTCGCAGATCAAGGGGGTCTGATCATGCGCAGCCTGGGAGATTCGGACGCCGGACGTCACCTTCGCGTCCCGGCCCCGCCGAACGGTGAGTCCCCGCCCGGATTCGTCGGGCCGGGAGCCGGGGCCGTGGCCCCGTCCCCCGCCCTGACCAGACCGGTCTCGTAGGCGAGAACCACCGCCTGGACCCGGTCGCGCAACTGGAGCTTGGCGAGGATGCGGGAGACGTGGGTCTTGACCGTGGTTTCGGAGAGGCTGAGACGGACGGCGAGTTCGGTGTTGCTCAGGCCCTGGGCGAGCAGGTGCAGAACGTCCCGCTCTCGCGGAGTCAGGGCGTCCAGGCCGGGATGCGGCGCGGCGGCCTCCGCTTCGGGCACCCGGCGGCCATGGCGCTCGATGAGGCGCCGGGTGATGGACGGGGCCAGAAGCGCATCGCCGGTACGCACGAGCCGGACGGCGGCGACGAGGTGTTCCGGGGTGACGTCCTTGAGGAGGAAGCCGCTGGCACCGGCCGACAGTGCCTCGTGGACGAGGTCGTCGAGGTCGAAGGTGGTCAGCATGATGACGCGGGGTGCGGTGACCGGGTCCGGAAATTCGCGCAGGATGCGGCGCACCGCCTCCAGGCCGTCGAGTCCGGGCATCCGGATGTCCATGAGGACGACATCGGGGCGCGTACGGAGCACGGCGTCCACGGCCTCGGCGCCGTTGGCCGCCTCGGCCACCACGTCGATGCCGTCAGCCACGAGAATCATGCGGAATCCGGTACGCACGAGCGCCTGGTCGTCGGCGACCACCACACGTACGGGGTGCCCGGTCACGACGGCTCCAGAGGGATCATGGCGGCAAGGCGATACCCTCCGCCGGGGGTCGGCCCGGTGTGGAGCGTGCCGCCGTAGACCGCGATCCTTTCCCGCAGTCCGATCAGCCCGTGCCCTCCGCCTCCCGCCGCGCCGGGACCCGGTGTGCCGCCCGTGTCCACGACCTCTGTGTGCAGGGCGCCGGAATCGTAGGCGAGCGCGACGCTCACGCTCGCGCCCCGCGCGTGCTTGGTGGTGTTGGTCAGCGCCTCCTGGACCACGCGGTAGACGGTGAGCCCGATGCCGGACGGGACCGGACGGCGGCTGCCGGTCACCGTCAGCCCGACGCTCAGGCCCGTGTCCCGTACCCGGCCCACGAGCGCGTCGAGTTCGTCCAGGCCGGGTTGCGGAGCGAGGTCCCTGGCCAGGGCAGCGGGATCGTCTTCCGCGTTCAGGGTGAGCAGCCCCATCGTGTGCCGCAGTTCCACCAACGCCGACCGGCCGGCGGCCTCCACCGCCAGGAGCGCCTGGCCGGCCGTCTCGGGTTCGCTGCCCATGATCTTCCGTGCCGCGCCGGCCTGGATGACCATCATGCTGACGTTGTGGGTGACCACGTCGTGCAGCTCGCGGGCGATACGGGCCCGCTCGCGCTCGGCAGCACGGCGCAGCTCCGCGGCCTGTTCCCGCTCCAGGTCCGCCATACGTTCCTGACGTGCGTCGGCCCGCAGCCGCCACTGCCGCATGCCGTCCGCGACGACGGCGAGCGGCAGCACGATGAGCAGCGCGACGTACTCGTTCTGAATGGTGGGTACGTCCGGGGTCCTGGCCCCGTTCAGGACGAGCAGCGCCACGGCGACGCTCACGAGCGTGGGTATCCGGTACGGGCTGTGCACAACGGCGGAGTACGTCGCGACCAGGGCCGCGTAGAGGATCATCCGCGCCTCACTGCCCGGCGCCATCAGTCCTGCGGCGATCACCGCCCAGAGCACGGCCAGCGGGTACCGGCGGCGCAGGGCGAGGGGCAGGGCGCACAGGAGCATCGGTCCCAGCGCGCCGACGTAGTTGCCGGAGCCCTCGACCACGCGCACGGTACCGTCGACGATCTTGTACGTACGGTCCATACCGACGCTCAGCCCGGAGTTGACCGCGGCGATCACGGCGAACAGGGCGAAGACACCGTCGAGGATCAGCTCACGCCTTGAGGGACGGGGCAAGGGACCCGTCGGCCGCTTCAGCGCCGCGAACCCGGCTCGCAGGCTGTCCGTCGCCGATACGTTCATCACCCGCCGATTGTCACAGGCCCCGCCACCCCGCGGCGTCCTCCTTTCAGCCCGTGCTCGCACGCCGGCGTACTTCGCTCGTCTACATCTCCCGGAGGACCCCGGCCCTGGTCCTCCGGGCGCAGGAGAGGAAAGGGTCCGGGCGCCGGACGCGCCCGCCCGCCCCCCGCTCGTAGCGTCCCAGCGACGCAGGTCACAGGGACCCGCACCGCCGAGGAGGACAACACGTGACTGCCGCATTGAGCGCCCGGGGCCTGGGCAAGAGATACCGACGGCGCTGGGCCCTGTCGGACTGCACCCTCGACGTTCCCGCGGGCCGCGTCGTCGGCCTGGTCGGCCCCAACGGAGCCGGCAAGTCAACCCTGCTGAACCTCGCCTCCGGCATGCTCGCCCCGACCACGGGCACCATCGAGGTCTGCGGGGGCCGCCCCGCCACCGGCTCCGCGCAGCTCGCCAGGGTCGGCTTCGTCGCCCAGGACACCCCCACGTACTCCGCCCTGACCGTCGCCGACCACCTCGCGCTCGGCGCCCGCCTCAACCCCGGCTGGGACGCCGCGCTCGCCCGCGACCGGATCCGCCGCATCGGCCTCGGTCCCGACCAGCGCGCCGGACGTCTGTCCGGCGGGCAGCGCGCCCAGCTCGCCCTCACGCTGGGCCTCGCCAAACGCCCCGATCTCCTCGTCCTCGACGAGCCGGTCGCCGCCCTGGACCCGCTGGCCCGCCGCGAGTTCCTCGACGACGTCACGGAGGCGATCGCCGGGCAGGAAATGAGCGTCCTGCTCTCCTCCCACCTGGTCTCCGACGTCGAACGGGTCTGCGACCACGTGATCGTGCTCGTCGACTCCCGCGTGCAGGTGAACGCCGGGCTCGCCGACCTGCTGACCGGACACCTCCGTGTGACCGGCCCGGCCGGTGTCCCGGCAGGCCTGCCCGCCCCCCACCACGCCCTCACCACGTCCCGTACCGCCGATGGCTGGACCACACACGTCGTACGCACCGACGCCCCGGCGCGGCTCCCCCACGATCCCGCGTGGACGGTCGAACCACTCTCCCTCGAAGACATCGTCCTGGCCTGCATCGGCCGCCGCACCACCTCCGCCCCGGGCCCCGGCCTCCGTACCGTCGACGCTCGGGAGACCCGCCGATGATCTGGCTGACCTGGCGACAGTTCCGCACCCAGGCAACGGTGTTCATCGGAGCGCTGACAGCCCTCGCCGCCCTTCTCGCCGCAACCGGTCCTCGCCTGGCCGACCTGCGCACCACCGCGGGGCGCGGTCTCGTGGCGCAGCTCACCGGCACCGAAACCGCCCTCTACTTCGTCGGCGGTGTCACCGTCCTCCTCGTACCGCCCCTGATCGGCATGTTCTGGGGCGCCCCGCTCGTCGCCCGCGAGCTGGAGAGCGGCACCCACCGCCTCGCCTGGAACCAGGGGGTCACCCGCAGCCGCTGGCTGCTGACCAAACTCGCCTTCACGGGTCTCGTCACCGTGGCCGCGAGCGGCCTGATCAGCTTCGCGGTCACCTGGTGGAGCAGCCCCGTCGACCAGGCCGTCGCCGCGGGCGGATCCGACAACACCGACAGCTTCGTCCCACGCATCGACCCGGCGGTCTTCAGCGCCCGCGGCATCGTTCCGCTCGGCTACGCCCTCTTCGCCTTCGTCCTGGGCGTCACCTTCGGCGTCATCATCCGCCGCACGCTCCCCGCCATGGCCGCCACCCTCGCCACGTACACCGCGGTTCTCCTGGCGATGCCGCTGTGGATCCGGGCCCACCTGGCCCCGGCCACCACCCTCACGGTCCCCTTCACCCACGACCGCATGGCGAACTACCTCCTCGACTCCGTCTCCCACGTCGACATCGGCAGACCGGACACCTGGACCGTCGCGGAGCAGACCCTCGACGCCACCGGACACCCCGCCCACGCCCTGCCACCCGCGTACACCGACTGCGACTCGATCAAGGCATGCGTCGACGCCCTCGCCCGGGCCGGCTACCACCAACGCGTCACCTATCAGGCCGCCGGCAACTTCTGGACCCTGCAGTGGGCGGAGACCGGTGTCTTCCTCGGCCTTGCCGTCGCCCTGGGTGCGCTGGCCGTCCGGTGGACCCGCAGACGTCTGGACTGACGGATTCGGCCGCACCAGCGGTGCTGCCGCACCAGCAACAGGAAAGCGGGATAAAAAAGGACCCCTCTGACTACGTTTCCGCAGTTCAGAGGGGTCCACCGAGGTGGAGCCTAGGAGATTCGAACTCCTGACATCTGCCTTGCAAAGGCAGCGCTCTACCAACTGAGCTAAGGCCCCGAACAGCGGGCAGCGTCCACCATCAGGTGTCGTGCGCCACCGCCGCAGACCAGAGTACCGGGTGACCCCCTGAATCCTCCAAAAAGATAGGGACTCCCGGTTGGCAACCACTCTCCGTAAGATGCTCGTCGAGGTTCGCAGCAGCGAAGCCGCAGCGAAGGGGAGACGCCATGGATGCAGCGCAGCAAGAGGCAACGGCCAGAGCCAGGGATCTCCAGCGAAGCTGGTACGGGGAGCCGCTGGGCGCGCTCTTCCGACGGCTGATAGATGATCTGGGCCTGAACCAGGCCCGGCTCGCCGCGGTGCTCGGGCTGTCCGCTCCCATGCTCTCCCAGCTCATGAGCGGCCAGCGGGCGAAGATCGGCAATCCCGCGGTCGTCCAGCGTGTCCAGGCGCTCCAGGAACTGGCCGGCCAGGTCGCGGACGGCAGCGTCAGCGCGGGAGAGGCCACCGAGCGCATGGAGGAGATCAAGAAGTCCCAGGGAGGCTCCGTGCTCACCGGTACCGGCCAGACCACGACGCACGGCGGCGGCGGCCCCACCGTCCGCCGCGTGGTCCGCGAGATCCAGTCACTGCTGCGGTCCGTCGCGGCCGCCGGTGACATCATCGATGCCGCCGACTCCCTCGCCCCGACCCACCCCGAACTGGCAGAGTTCCTCAGGGTGTACGGCGCGGGGCGCACCGCCGACGCGGTGGCGCACTACGAGGGACACCAGAACTAGTACCCCGCCCGGCAGCCGGAGGATCCGGGTCCGGGCGCAGGCACAACGACGCACGGACCTGGACGGGAGCGGGCGCAGCGCAATGGGTGAGGTCTTCGCCGGTCGGTACGAACTGATCGATCCGATCGGACGGGGTGGGGTCGGCGCTGTCTGGCGTGCCTGGGACCACCGACGCCGCCGATATGTGGCGGCCAAGGTCCTTCAGCAGAGCGACGCGCACACACTGCTGCGCTTCGTGCGTGAGCAGGCGCTGCGGATCGAGCATCCGCATGTGCTCGCCCCTGCGAGCTGGGCGGCGGACGACGACAAGGTCCTGTTCACCATGGACCTGGTCAGTGGCGGTTCGCTGGCCCATGTCATAGGCGACTACGGCCCGTTGCCCCCGAGGTTCGTCTGCACGCTGCTCGACCAGCTGCTGTCCGGGTTGTCGACGGTGCACGCCGAAGGGGTCGTACACCGGGACATCAAGCCCGCCAACATCCTGATGGAGGCCACCGGAACCGGCCGGCCGCATCTGCGGCTGTCCGACTTCGGCATCTCCATGCGCAAGGGCGAGCCCCGTCTCACCGAGACGAACTACGTGGTGGGGACTCCGGGTTACTTCGCACCCGAGCAGATGCTGGGCGCGGAGCCGGACTTCTCCGCGGACCTCTTCGCCGTCGGCCTCGTCGCCCTGTATCTGCTCCAGGGCCGGAAGCCCGACTCCCAGGCGCTCGTCGAGCACTTCGCCTCGCACGGGACGCCCAGCGCCCCCGAGGGCATTCCCGAGCCGCTCTGGCAGGTTCTCGCCGGGCTGCTGCAGCCGGACCCGCAGGCCCGGTTCCGTACCGCCACAGGCGCGCGCAAGGCCCTGACGGCAGCCGTCGAGATGCTGCCGGAGCCCGGGGCCGACGAGGAGCCCGTGGAGGTCTTCGACCAGATCGGCCCGCTGCCCGCGGGATTCGGCCCGACCGGCCCCGTACAGCCCCCGCAGGACCCGCAGACCTCCCAGACCTCTCAGACCTCGCAGAACCCACAGCCCCCGCAGACCTCCCAGGCTGCCCAGATCCCCCAGCCGGCGGACGGACAGCCGGTGACCGAGCAGCACGCCCACGAACACCGGGCCACCGGACAGCAGTCGTACGGGCACCCTCCGGCCGCGATGTCGGAGACGGGCAGCTTCCACCTCCCGCCGCCCCCGCCGCAGGCCGCACCCGTACCCGTACCCGCGCCCCAGGCCGCCGCGCATCCCCTCACTCCGCACTCCCCGGCCCACCCGGCAGCCCCCTTCCCCGCCGCCGTACCGGATCCCTCGCAGGCCCCCACCTCCCCGGTGCGGCACGAGCAGCCGCCCACCCGCGCCTATACCGGCCAGTACCCGCACGCCCCGGTCGCGGCACACGTCCCGTCGCCCGCGTCGCACGCGGCTCCGCACGCCCCGCGAACGCGTCCGGGACCGTCCCCGAAGGTGGCGGTCCCGGTGCTGCTGGTGGCGCTGGTCTGTTTCGCCGTGGGCATCTGGGCGCTGACCCAGGCCTGAGCCGAGGCCGAACCGGCCCGGGGACCGCGCCGGTTCGGCCTGCCGCACCGGCGCGGTCCCCGGCCTACCAGGCCTGCGGCGGCGGCCCTCCGTACGGAGGCTGCCCGGTGACGGCGGCGACACGGCGCCGGGCGATGAGCATCCACGCGCCCAGCGCCAGGACCAGCACGGTGCCCGCGCCGATCCCCGCCGCGCCGATCAGCTTCATGTGGTCGCTCTTGCTCGCGGCGGCCTGCGGGCCGCTCCGGCCGCTCCTGGCCAGGTCCTTGTCGTCATCCGTGACCGCGAAGATCCCGGGATCGCCCGCGTACGGCGTCTTGCCGGCCGTGCCGTCGACCTTGACCGACAGCGTCAGCGGGAACGGCTCGCTGCCGTAGTCCTTGGCGACCTCGGGGCTCAGCGAGACGGACAGGTAGTACCAGCCCGCGAAGCGCATGGCGCTGACGCTGCTGCTGGAGTCGAACCTGTTCCGGTACGCGACCGGAGGCACCGGGTCCAGCGAGACGGATGCCGGCTTGCCCGCGTACGCCATCGGCGACGCGTCGTCGACATGGCCCTGGGCCGGGTTGTCCAGGGACAGGGCGAGCGCGCTGCCGATGTACTCGTCGGAGGCGGGGCTGTTGCCGAGGCCGGCCGTGGCGAAGATCTGCTGCCCCCAGTCCAGCGGAACGCGGTAGAAGAGGGTCTGTCCCGGCTTGATCCCGTCCTTCCACTCACCCGTGTCCAGACTCGTCGCGTCGTAGTAACTGGTGCCGCCGTGCCTGCGGTTGTCGGAGACGGGCGTGGGCGGCGCGGGTGAGGCGGACGGCCAGTCCTCCGGCGCCTCGGTCGGCATCGCGGCGTCGTCGGCGAGCTGCGGCTCCGAGGTGTAGCGCAGTTCGAGATCCCACTCCTCGGGCCCCGAGGTGGCCTTGGTCTCGCGCTCGACCAGGACGTTGTACGTACCGGGGCCCTGGCAGGTGCCGCTGTCCTTCTCCACGACCCGGTAGGCGTACGCGGTGATCGGGCGGGGGAACTCGGCGGACGCGAAGTTGGCCTCCTCGGAGCTGCACCGCAGGTCCGAACTGTCCCTGATGCTGACCGTGATTCCGTCCCCGTAGGCGACCTTGCCGCCGCCCCTGGGCACGGCGACGGCCGAGACGTACGCGTTGGTCGTCGCGTCCAGGTTCAGGCGGTAGTAGAGCTTCTCGCCGACCTTGATCGAACTCTTGTGGACCGAACCGGCCTTGAGCTCCGTCGCATCGGTGTTGACCGCAGCGCCGCTCACCGCCTTCGCCTCCGGGTCGAAGGCGTACGGAGCGGCGTCACCGGACCCGTACGCCGCTCCCGGCAGCGCCACCACCGCGCACATCGCCGCGACCACGGCCGGCGCCACCCGGCCCCTGCTGCGCTGCCTCATCACGCGCTTCCCCTCGTCGTCCGTGCGGCTGCCCCGCGGCGGCTGCGTACATATACGAACACAGCGACCAGCACAGCCATGACGGCCGCCCCGGCAGCAGCCGCGATGCCGGTCCATCCTGCCCCTCCCGCACCACCGGTGTCTGCGGACGCGATCGAATCGGCCTTGTGCCCGGGGCCCCGCGCGGCCGTACCACCGGGCTTCTTCGCCGCCGCGGGAGCGCCGTGCTCGGGACCGGTCCGTTCCTCTCCGGGCACCGACACCCTCAGCACCAGACCGATCTGCGGATTCTCGGCGATCTCCGCGGCCTGCGCGCCCAGCGTCACCGAGATGTAGAAGCCGCCGTCGGTGTGCACCGGCTGGACGTCGGTCCGGTTCTCGTAGCGGTTGGTCCAGGCGACCGGAACCCCGCCCATCGCCACGGCCGCGGGACGGCCGCTGTATATCGCGTGCGGGTTGAACTCCGTGCCTCCGGTGAGCGGGTGGCGCGCCGGCGTGTAGAGCCGGGTCGCCCCGTAGGAGTACGTGACCGTGGAACGGTCCACCGTGGGCTCGTTCGCGAACTCCACGTCGTAGCGCACCTGCTGGCCCCAGTCCGCCGGCACCTTGTACCAGAGCGTCTGGGACGGCAGGATCCGGTCGCGCCACACGCCCTCGCCGATCGTCTCGGCGTCGTTGAAGCCGGTGCCCCCGCGAACGTCACGGGGCTCACCCGTCGGCAGGGCGGCCTTCCTGCCGCCCGAGCCGTACTCCGTCTGCGACTGGGCGGGGGTCACCCCCTCCGCCAGCGGTGCCTCGACCCCGTACACCAGCTCAACGGGCCAACGCGCCGCGTCGGAGCCCTTCTTGCTCTCCCGCTCCACCACCAGCCGGTACCGGCCGGCGCGGTCACAGGTGCGGGTTCCCTGCTCCGAGCGGACGCGGGCGACCGCCGAAGTGAGCGGAACCGCTCCCTCCTTCTGCAGGAAGCGCTCGGTGTGCGTCCCGCAGGAGCCGTTCCCGTCGTACTCGATCGTGGTGCTCAGCGCGTCGAACGTGTCCACGGCGGCCCCGGGTTGCGGCACCGCCGTCGCCGCGAAGTCCACCGTGGACACGGCGTCCAGATCGACCGCGTAGTAACGCTTCTCACCCGGCCCGATGGTGTCCAGATACTGCCCGGGCACGAGCACGGGGGCCCTGTCGGCTGTGGCAGCGCCCGCCACCCGCTCGCCCCGCAGGCGGTAGCCGTCGGCGGAGAGCTGGGAGGCGCGCTGGAGCTGACGGGCCAGCGCCTCGGCGTCCGGTGCGTCGTAGTAACGGCCGTTGCCCGCGTTCGCGATGCACTCCAACTGCTTGCGGGCCGCGCCCTTCACCTGGAATCCGACGGTGTCGATCCGCAGCCCGACCCCCTCCTTGCCGAGCTGCTCGGCGACCTCGCAGGGCTGCGGCGTACCGCAGTTGTCCTCGCCGTCGGAGATCAGCAGGATCGTTCGCGTACCGATGGCCCCGTGCGCGGGCTGAGGCAGGTCCTGCGCGGCCTTGCGAAGCGACAGGCCGATGGGGGTGTCCCCCCTGGGACGCACGGCCTCCACCGCCCGCTTCATCGCGGCCCTGTCGAGCGTGCGCACGGGGCGTACGAGCCGGGTGTCCGCGCAGCCCTGCGGCCGGTCGGCCCCGTACACCCGCAGTCCGGTGGGAAATCCGTCCGGGAGGCCGTCCACGACCGTGGAGACGGCCGTACGGGCACTCTCCATCCGGGTGCGCCCCGTACCGTCTTCGTCCCCCATGGATCCGGACGAGTCGAGCACCATGACCAGGCTGCCGCTCCCCTGGGACCGGACCGTGTCAGGTGCGCCGACGGCGACCGCCGGGTCCGCCATGACCGGCACCGCGCCCACTGCCAGGGCGAGCAGCGCCCCGCCGGTCCATGTCCTCATCCGCACAGTGCGGTGGTGATCGCGTGCCCTCACGCATGCCCCCTCGACCGAGTTCCCGGCTTCTTTGCTTAAGCAACCTATTGATTTGCTTAGGTGAACTCAAGGGCACAGGCGTCACGGTCCCGCAACAGCACGAAGCCCCGGCCGCATCCGCGACCGGGGCCCGCTACAGGCTGTTCCGTCTCACACACCCGAACCTGCGGGCACGGAGTCAGTCGCCTCCGTCCACAGATCCTGCTCGGCGCGATCCGCCTGGATCTGGCGGTACACGAGGAGCCCGCCGATGGCGGCCAGTGCGACCAGGAGAAGCTTCTTCACCGCGCGACCTCGTCTTTCCTTGGCATTGGGGAGTTCTGCTGACCGACTATACACATCGGCCGATATCGACCGGTGACCTCCCCGCAACCCAACTGGCGCCTACGGAGGAGCGATCACCGGAGGGATGTGCACCGGCCGGCCGTCGAGTACGGACGCCCGCCGGGAGCCCCCGGGCCGCGCCCGCCCCGGTCCGGCCCGGCCCGGACCGCGCGTCCCGGAGCCGGTTGCACCATACGAGTGGTGTTCATCTGAAGAACGGCATATCGGTGGCGTCGGTCCACGAAAACGCGAGCCGGATCCACATCATCAGAAAGGTAAGCAAAACGGACCACCTGAAAGTGAGGGGCCATGAGCACCTTCAAGGCCAAGAGCATCTGGACCGCCCTCGTCACCGCGTTCTTCGCCCTGCTCGCGTCGCTGGGCTTCGCGAGCACCACCGCCTCGGCCACGGAAGCCACGGTCACGGAGCCGGCGGCCACGAGCCACGAGCACAGGGCCGCGACCCCGGCAACTCCGAACGCCCCGTCGGTGCGATGGACCCTTCCGCGTGACCGGGCGCTGCCACCCACGATGAAGCAGCGCATCCGCGCCGAGGCGCACGGCTCCTCACCCGCGACCCGGCAGCTGTCCGCGGACACGACGGACACCGCGCACACCACCGGCACCGCCCGCGCCTCGCACGGCGCCCCTGCGGGAGACGCGTCCCTCCTCCCGCCCTGAGAGCGGCGCACCTGACACTGCGAGGCCCCTGGCCCGGGATTCCCCGGCGGGGGCCTTCTTCATGCCCGGACACGTTTCCGCCCGGTACACCGATGCCGCGCCCCGGCGAACTCGCACAGCACCCGCCCACCGCCGCACCGCCCGCCGGGCGGCAACGGAGCGCGCGCAGTGCTCCGCGGTACGGCCGACGCCCCGGGACGGTCCACGGCTTCGGCCGCGAACCCGGCCCCACGCCGCTGCGCCCCGGTACCGGTCATGGCTGCCGCCCCTGGCCCCTGGTTCTTGACGGGACAACGCAAGACATACGCCGAAGGCCCCCCACCGGTACCGGTGGGGGGCCTTCGTTGAAGTGGGGCTAACAGGATTTGAACCTGTGGCCTCATCCTTATCAGGGATGCGCTCTAACCAACTGAGCTATAGCCCCGCCGCGCTTTTGTGTCGCGCTGACGTGAAGAAGATTAGCGCACGTCGGGGCCAGTCCCAAAATCGATACCCGCGTCGCTACTCGTCCTCGGCCAGCGTCAGCTCGACGCCGCCCACGAAGCCCGCCGACAGGTTGTAGATGAAGGCGCCCAGCGTCGCCAGCGCGGTCGCCAGCACCACGTCGATCACGGCGATGACCGAGGTGAAGATCAGCACCCGCGGCAGGGACAGGAACGACTGCAGGTCGAAGCCGTTGCCCTCGTTGGAACCGGTCGCCTCGCTGATCGTGCCGCCGACGGTCTCGAAGACGCCCATCGCGTCCATGACCATCCACAGCACCGCCGACGCGACCACCGTGCAGATGCCGAGCGCGATGGACAGCAGGAAGCTGACCTTCATCACCGACCACGGATCGGCCTTGGCCACACGCAGACGTGCCTTGCGGGTACGCGGAGTCGTCCGCGCCCCCGTCCGGGGTCTACGGGTCGCCTGGGCAGCTCCCGCGCCCTGCATGGCGCCCTGCCGCCCCCCGTGGGACCGGCCACCCTGGGTCCCGCCCGGGGGCGAGGGGTAGGCCTGCGGCGGGTGGTACGGGCCCGCCTGGCCCGGTGCGGGTTCGCGTTCACCGGGCAACGGCCCGGTCGCGTAACCCTCGTACTGGGGCTGAGGGCCCCTGGTATCCGTCACAGTGCCCCCTTGGGAGTCCGTGGCAGAGCCACGGGCGCCGTTCCCGCCGGCTTCGGAAGCGGCCGAACCGGCGCCCGTGGCTCCACTCACGCTCTACTCCTCGTGCTCCCCGGTCGAGGACGTGTTGCCCTCGACTGTGCCGTCGGCCGTGTTCTCGGCAGTCGCGTCGGCCGTGGTGGCCTCTGCTGTCACTGCCCCGGCCGACTCGCCTTCGGCATCGGGGTCGACGGATCCGTCGACCTCCTCGGCCTCACGGCCTGCCTCGGCGTTGCGCGCGATGCCCACAACGGCGTCTCGCTTGCCCAGATTGATCAGTTGGACGCCCATGGTGTCACGGCCCGTCTCCCTGACTTCATTGACTCGCGTACGAATCACACCACCGCCGAGCGTGATGGCCAGGATCTCGTCCGTCTCCTCGACCACCAGCGCACCGACCAGCGAGCCCCGGTCCTCCACGATCTTGGCGGCCTTGATGCCCAGGCCGCCGCGACCCTGAACGCGGTACTCGTCGACAGGGGTCCGCTTCGCGTACCCGCCGTCAGTGGCAGTGAACACGAAAGTACCGGGCCGGACGACATTCATCGAGAGCAGTTCGTCTCCCTCGCGGAAACTCATGCCCTTGACACCCGAAGTGGCGCGGCCCATCGGGCGCAGCGCTTCGTCCGTCGCGGTGAACCTGATCGACTGGGCCTTCCTGCTGATGAGCAGCAGGTCGTCCTCGGACGACACGAGCTCCGCGCCGATCAGCTCGTCGTCACTGCCATCGGCCGTCTCGCGCAGGTTGATGGCGATGACACCGCCGGAACGAGGCGAGTCGTAGTCCTTCAGCGCGGTCTTCTTCACCAGACCGCCCTTCGTCGCGAGGATCAGGTACGGCGCGGCGTCGTAGTCGCGGATCGCCAGGATCTGCGCGATCTCCTCGTCCGGCTGGAAGGCCAGCAGGTTGGCCACGTGCTGGCCGCGGGCGTCGCGGCCGGCGTCCGGGAGCTCGTAGGCCTTGGCCCGGTACACCCGGCCCTTGTTGGTGAAGAACAGCAGCCAGTGGTGCGTCGTCGACACGAAGAAGTGGTTGACGATGTCGTCTTCCTTGAGCTTCGTGCCGCGCACCCCCTTGCCGCCGCGCTTCTGCGAGCGGTAGTCGTCCGTCTTCGTGCGCTTCACATAGCCGCCGCGGGAGATCGTGACGACGATGTCCTCCTCGGCGATCAGGTCCTCGATGGACATGTCGCCGTCGAAGGGCACGAGCTTGGACCGCCGGTCGTCGCCGAACTTGTCGACGATCGCCGCCAGCTCCTCGCTGACGATCTGCCGCTGCCGCTCGGGCGACACCAGGATCGCGTTGTACTCGTTGATCTTCGCCTGGAGCTCGTCGTGCTCGGCGGTGATCTTCTGGTGCTCCAGCGCGGCCAGCCGGCGCAGCTGCATCTCCAGGATCGCGTTCGCCTGGATCTCGTCGATCTCCAGCAGGCCCATCAGGCCCTCACGCGCGACCTCGACGGTCTGGCTGCGCCGGATGAGGGCGATGACCTCGTCGATGGCGTCCAGGGCCTTGAGCAGCCCGCGCAGGATGTGCGCGCGCTCCTCGGCCTTGCGCAGCCGGAACCTCGTACGCCGGACGATGACCTCGATCTGGTGCGTCACCCAGTGGCGGATGAACGCGTCGATCGACAGGGTGCGCGGCACCCCGTCCACCAGCGCCAGCATGTTGGCGCCGAAGTTGGACTGCAGGTCGGTGTGCTTGTACAGGTTGTTCAGTACGACCTTGGCGACCGCGTCCCGCTTCAGCACGACGACCAGACGCTGGCCCGTGCGCGACGAGGTCTCGTCACGGACGTCCGCGATGCCGCCGACCTTGCCGTCCTTGACCAGGTCGGCGATCTTCTGGGCGAGGTTGTCGGGGTTGGTCTGGTACGGAAGCTCCGTCACGACCAGGCACTGGCGGTTCTGGATCTCCTCAACCGCCACGACCGCGCGCATCGTGATCGAACCACGGCCCGTGCGGTACGCCTCCTCGATGCCCTTGCGGCCCACGACGAGCGCGCCCGTCGGGAAGTCCGGGCCCTTGATCCGTTCGAGGAGGGCGTCCAGGAGCTCCTCCTGCGAGGCCTCCGGGTGCTCCAGGTACCACTGGGCGCCGGACGCGACCTCGCGCAGGTTGTGCGGCGGGATGTTGGTCGCCATGCCGACCGCGATGCCCGCCGAACCGTTGATCAGCAGGTTCGGGAAGCGCGCCGGCAGAACCACCGGCTCCTGGTTGCGGCCGTCGTAGTTGTCCTTGAAGTCGACGGTCTCCTCGTCGATGTCCCGGACCATCTCCATGGACAGCGGCATCATCTTGCACTCGGTGTACCGCATGGCGGCGGCCGGGTCGTTGCCCGGAGAACCGAAGTTGCCGTTGGAGTCCACCAGCGGCATGCGCATCGACCAGTGCTGCGCCAGGCGGACCAGGGCGTCGTAGATCGAGGAGTCGCCGTGCGGGTGGTACGTACCCATGACGTCACCGACGACGCGGGCGCACTTGTAGAAGCCCTTCTCGGGCCGGTAGCCGCCGTCGTACATCGCGTACAGCACCCGGCGGTGGACGGGCTTGAGACCGTCCCGCACGTCGGGCAGGGCGCGCGACACGATGACGGACATCGCGTAGTCGAGGTAGGAGCGCTGCATCTCCGTCTCGAGCCCGACGGGCTCGACACGCATGCCCACGCCCTCGACGGGCGGGACCTCTTCGGGCGTCACGGGGGCAGGGGTGTTCTCGTCGGCCATTGCTGGTCAAAGTCCTTTCGCGCTGCGGCTTGGAGGGTCGCCGGACCCTCCTCCTTGTACGGCCGACTCAGATGTCGAGGAAGCGGACGTCCTTGGCGTTGCGCTGGATGAACGAGCGCCGCGCCTCGACGTCCTCACCCATCAGCACCGAGAACAGGTCGTCGGCCTGCGCCGCGTCGTCGAGCGTGACCTGGCCGAGCACACGGTGGTCGACGTCCATCGTGGTGACACGCAGCTCCTCGGCGTTCATCTCGCCGAGGCCCTTGAAGCGCTGGATCGAGTCTTCCTTGATCCGCTTGCCGTTCTGCTTCCCGAGCTCGACCAGGGCGTCGCGCTCGCGGTCCGAGTACGCGTACTCGAAGTCGTCCCGGCCCCACTTGATCTTGTAGAGCGGCGGGCGCGAGAGGTAGACGTGGCCGGCCTCGACCAGCGGTCGCATGAAGCGGAAGAGGAAGGTCAGCAGCAGGGTGTTGATGTGCTGACCGTCGACATCGGCGTCCGCCATCAGGATGATCTTGTGATAGCGCAGCTTCTCGATGTCGAAGTCCTCGTGGACCCCGGTACCGAAGGCCGAGATCAGCGCCTGGACCTCGGTGTTCTGCAGGATCTTGTCGACCCGGGCCTTCTCGACGTTCAGGATCTTGCCGCGGATCGGCAGAATGGCCTGGTACATCGGGTTGCGGCCGGACTTCGCCGAGCCGCCGGCGGAGTCACCCTCGACGATGAAGATCTCGCACTTGGTCGGGTCGTTCGACTGGCAGTCGCTGAGCTTGCCGGGCAGCGAAGCGCTCTCCAGCAGGCCCTTGCGCCGGGTCAGATCGCGCGCCTTGCGGGCCGCCACGCGGGCGGTCGAGGCGGCGATGCCCTTGCGGATGATGTCGGCGGCCTCGTTGGGGTTCCGGTCGAACCAGTCCGTCAGCTGCTCGTGGACGACCTTCTGTACGAAGGTCTTGGCCTCCGTGTTGCCCAGCTTGGTCTTCGTCTGGCCCTCGAACTGCGGCTCGCCCAGCTTCACCGAGATGATGGCCGTCAGGCCCTCGCGGACGTCCTCACCGGTGAGGTTGTCGTCCTTCTCGCGCAGCAGCTTCTTGTCGCGCGCGTACCGGTTGACCAGCGAGGTCAGCGCCGCACGGAAGCCCTCCTCGTGCGTACCGCCCTCGTGCGTGTGGATCGCGTTGGCGAAGGAGTAGACGCCCTCGCTGTACTGCGTGTTCCACTGCATGGCGATCTCGACCGAGAGCAGCCGCTCCTTGTCCTCGGCCTCGATGTCGATCACCGACTGGTGAATGACGTCGCCCTTGCGGGAGTTGAGGTATTTGACGAAGTCGACGATGCCGTTCTCGTAGTGGTACGTGACCGAGCGGGCCGCCTCCTCCTCGGGGACGTCCGCGGCCTCCGTGCTGTCCGCACCGGCCGTGGCCTTCGCCGACTCGCGCTCGTCGGTCAGCTTGAGGGTGAGGCCCTTGTTGAGGAAGGCCATCTCCTGGAAGCGGCGCGAGAGCGTCTCGAAGGAGTACTCGGTCGTCTCGAAGATGTCGCCGTCGGCCCAGAAGGTGACGCTGGTGCCCGTTTCACCGGTCTCCTCGTTACGGGCCAGCGGGGCCGTCGGGACGCCGAACTTGTAGTCCTGGGTCCACCGGTAGCCGTCGGTCTTCACCTCGACGGCCACCCGGGTGGACAGCGCGTTGACCACGGAGACACCGACTCCGTGCAGACCACCGGAGACGGCGTAGCCGCCGCCGCCGAACTTGCCGCCGGCGTGCAGCACGGTGAGGACGACCTCGACGGCGGGCTTGCCCTCGGACGGCACGATGCCGACCGGGATGCCACGGCCGTTGTCGATCACGCGCACCCCGCCGTCGGCGAGGATCGTGACGTCGATGGTGTCCGCGTGCCCGGCCATCGCCTCGTCGACCGAGTTGTCGACGACCTCTTGCACGAGGTGGTGGAGACCGCGTTCACCGGTCGAGCCGATGTACATGCCAGGTCGCTTGCGGACCGCGTCCAGACCCTCCAGCACGGTGATCGCGCTGGCGTCGTACGAGGCTTTCACCTCACCCGAGGCCTTCACCTCGGCCGAGGCGGGAGCAGCGCTGCTCTCGCCGGGGGTGGACGGAATGTTCTCGTTGGGGTTGCCGGAATCGGCCACGAAGCGCCCTTTCTGGCACAGCACAGGCCGTTCTCCGGGCAGGCGGGAGCGGCTGCGTCGTTCGGCTTGTATCGACGAATCCCGCAAGGACGCGGGATTGTCCACCAGTCTACCGGTAGCGCCGACCCGAATGGGGGTTTGCCGGTACCTGAGTCCGCATGTGCCGCCCTGAATGAGAGCCTGACGACTCCCCATATCCGGGAAGGGGCCTCAAGAGGCTCACACGGGCATTGAGCGCTTCTGCCTGTCAGCCTTCCACTACGGTGAGGGACGCCCGCTCCCCGCCGTACGGTTGCAACCACCACGCATCTCCACAACGGAGACAACCGGCCTATCGGTGACAAACAGGGCACACCGCATCCCCGGTGTCTCGCGCACAGCACGGTGATCGCGCCAGGTCAGAAGAGAAAGCCCAGGTCAGACGCCGTCATCCATAGGTGTCGCCCGGTCCGGTACTCCCCGGAGCGCGCAGCGGACCATATCTGCGCGCGGGCCCTCCAGGCCCCAGGACCTTGATCATCCGCACGGTTCCATGCCCCAGATCCGCGTTCAGCCGGGCCACCAGCTGCGGCGCCAGCAGCCTCAGCTGCGTCGCCCACGCCGTGGAGTCGCACTGCACCGTCAGTACCCGCTCATCAGGGGCCTCGTCATAACGCAACGGCACACAGTGATTGGCGAGATCATCACCCACGATCTGCGGCCAGCGGCCCATCACACCGCCCACCGCGGCCGGTGTCTCCCAGCCACGCTCGGTGATGAGACGGTTGATCGCGGCCCCCAGCGGCAGCGGATCCCGGCCGTCCGCCCGCGCACCGGAACGCAGCCCGCCGCCCCGCCGGGCCTGCTTCTTCTGCTGCGCCGCCGCACCACGCGCCCGCGCCTGCTCCTTCGCCGCACGCAACGCCACCCGTGCCAGGTCCACGCCGGAGGGCTCCGGCTGCTTCGCCGGGTCCTTGCCCTCTCCCTCGCCGCTCACAGCCGCTCCACCTCCCCGGCGGACACCGCGTACCGCGTACCGGCCAGCACCCCGGGAACGTCGTCGTCCACCGCGGCCGTCACCAGCACCTGCTCACCGGGGGCCACCAGCTCCGCCAGCCGCTCCCGTCGCCGGGCATCCAGCTCGGCGAAGACGTCGTCCAGCACCAGCACCGGCTCATTGCCCTCGGAGCGCAGCAGATCGTACGAGGCCAGCCTCAGGGCCAGCGCGTACGACCAGGACTCCCCATGGCTCGCGTACCCCTTGGCCGGCATGCCGCGCAGGCCCAGGACCAGGTCGTCGCGGTGCGGGCCCACCAGCGTCACACCCCGCTCGATCTCCTGCTTGCGCACCTCGGCGAGGGCCGCGATCAGCTGCGCGTACAGCTCCTCACGGGTACGGGCGGGCTCCACCCCGGCGCCCACCGAGCTCCGGTACTCCAGAGTCACCGGACCGCCGCCGGGCGCCACGTCCGCGTACGCCTTGTCGGCCAGGGGCTGAAGCGTCGCGATCAGGTCCAGCCGCTGTGCCAGCAGCTCGGCGCCCACCCGGCCCAGATGCTGGTCCCACACATCGAGGGTCGACAGGTCCATGGACCGTCCGCCGTGCCGGCGCGCCATCGCCGCGGACTTCAGCAGAGTGTTGCGCTGTTTCAGCACCCGCTCGTAGTCGGAGCGCACCCCGGCCATCCGCGGCGACCGTGCCGTGACCAGCTCGTCGAGGAACCTCCGGCGCTCGCCCGGGTCGCCCTTGACCAGCGCCAGGTCCTCCGGCGCGAACAGCACCGTACGCACGATCCCCAGCACGTCACGAGGTCTGACCTGCGACGATCGATTGATTCGGGCGCGATTCGCCTTGCCCGGATTCAGCTCGAGCTCGACCAGCTGGGACCGTTCGCCCTGGGTGACGGCCGCCCTGATGACAGCCCGGTCCGCGCCCATGCGCACCAGCGGGGCGTCGGAGGAGACCCGGTGGCTGCCGAGCGTCGCGAGATAGCCGACGGCCTCGACGAGATTGGTCTTCCCCTGGCCGTTGGCCCCCACGAACGCGGTGACGCCCGGGTCGAGAGGCACCTCGACCCGGGCGTACGAGCGGAAGTCGGCCAGCGACAGATGCGTGACATGCATGGTGTACGCCGACCTTCCCGGCTTCCTGCTCCGTGCTCCGCGGTGTGGGACGGACCGTCCGGTCCGGCCCGCACCTCGTTGTGGTTACAGCGTGTTCCCGACCGCTGCTTCTTGTCGTTACCGACCGCTGTGGGTCGTTCTCGACCGCTACCGCGTGTTCTCGACGGTTACTTCTTGTTCTCGACCGCGTGGCCGCCGAACTGGTTGCGCAGCGCGGCGATCATCTTCATCTGCGGGGAGTCGTCCTGGCGCGAGGCGAAGCGCGCGAAGAGCGACGCCGTGATCGCCGGCAGCGGCACGGCGTTGTCGATGGCCGCCTCCACGGTCCAGCGGCCCTCACCGGAGTCGGCGGCGAAGCCCCTGAGCTGGTCGAGGTGCTCGTCGTCGTCCAGCGCGTTGACCGCCAGGTCGAGCAGCCAGGAACGGATGACCGTGCCCTCCTGCCACGAGCGGAAGACCTCGCGCACATCGGTGACGGAGTCGACCTTCTCCAGGAGCTCCCAGCCCTCGGCGTAGGCCTGCATCATGGCGTACTCGATGCCGTTGTGGACCATCTTCGCGAAGTGGCCGGCGCCGACCTTGCCCGCGTGGACGGAACCGAACTTGCCCTCGGGCTTCAGGGCGTCGAAGACCGGCTGGACCTTCGCGACGTGCTCGGCGTCGCCGCCGTACATCAGCGCGTAGCCGTTCTCCAGGCCCCAGACGCCGCCGGAGACTCCGCAGTCGACGAAGCCGATGCCCTTGATCCCCAGCTCGACAGCGTGCTTCTCGTCATCGGTCCAGCGCGAGTTCCCGCCGTCCACGACGATGTCGCCGGGGGAGAGCAGCTCGGCCAGCTCGTCGATCGTGGACTGGGTCGCGGCACCGGCCGGGACCATCACCCACACGACGCGGGGACCCTTGAGCTTGCCCACAAGCTCTTCGAGGCTGTGGACATCGGCGACGTCCGGGTTGCGGTCGTAACCGATGACGGTGTGGCCGGCGCGGCGGATGCGCTCGCGCATGTTGCCGCCCATCTTGCCGAGGCCGACGAGACCGAGCTCCATCAGAGATTCCTTAAGCGTTGTGCCGATTCGTACCCAGGAACGAGCCTACGCCCGCCGGGGGACAGGACGCCGGGCATGCTCGGCGCTGAACATGCCCGTCGGGTCCTGCCGCGATTTTGGCGGCGGCAGGACCGGTGACCGGGTCAGCCGGAGAGGCGGACCGGCATGATCAGGTACTTGTACGCGTCGTCCGCCTCGGCGTCCACGGCCGGCCGGCCGCTGAGCAGCGCGGGCTTGGTGGACGTCGTGAAGGAGAGCTGGGCGACCGGGGAGTCGATGGCGCTCAGGCCGTCGAGCAGGAAGGTCGGGTTGAAGGCGATCGAGATGTCGTCGCCCTCCAGCACCGAGTCGACGCGCTCCACAGCCTGTGCGTCGTCACTGGAACCCGCTTCCAGGATCAGGACGCCCTGCTCGAAGCTGAGCCGCACCGGGGTGTTCCGCTCGGCCACCAGCGCCACGCGCTTGACGGCCTCGACGAAGGGGGCTGTCTCGATGACCGCGACCGAGTTGAACTCGGTGGGGAAGAGCGTGCGGTACTTCGGCAGATCGCCTTCGAGCAGTCGGGTGGTCGTACGCCGGCCCGCGCCCTCGAAGCCGATGAGGCCTTCACCGGCACCGGAGCCCGAGAGCGCCAGCGTCACCGTGTCCCCGCTGGTCAGCGCCTTGGCGGTGTCCAGCAGCGTCTTGGCGGGGACCAGCGCGACGGCGGAGGCGTCGGCGTTCTCCGGCTTCCAGAGGAACTCGCGGACCGCGAAGCGGTAGCGGTCGGTGGAGGCGAGGGTGACGGTGTCGCCCTCGATCTCGATGCGCACACCGGTGAGCACGGGCAACGTGTCGTCGCGGCCCGCCGCGATGGCGACCTGGGCGGCTGCCGAGGCGAAGACCTCACCGGGCACGGTGCCGGTCGCGGTCGGCATCTGGGGCAGGGCGGGGTACTCCTCCACAGGAAGGGTGTGGAGTGTGAACCGCGAGGAACCGCAGGCCACGGTCGCCCGTACACCGTCTGTGGAAATCTCCACCGGCCGGTTGGGCAGGGCGCGGCAGATGTCGGCGAGCAGGCGCCCGGAGACGAGCACCGTGCCGTCCTCCTCGATCTCGGCGTCCACCGAGACCCGGGCCGAGACCTCGTAGTCGAAGCTCGAGAAGCTGAGGGCTCCGTCCTCAGCCTTCAGCAGAAGGCCCGCAAGAACGGGCGCCGGCGGACGGGCCGGGAGGCTACGGGCCACCCAGGCCACAGCCTCCGCGAGTACATCGCGCTCCACCCGGATCTTCACCGGAACCGCCTCCTGCTGTTGCTCGCTCGCCCTGCTGGCCTTCGTCGTCTGGTCGGGCCGCTCCACCGATGCCGGGGGAGGAGGCCGGGGACCAGTCTGACGTACGGCACCGACACTCGGTGCTGCTCGGGGTCAAGTCGAGACAAGAGGCTCGGTGAGCTCCGGCGCCGAGTTGTGCACAGCCCCCACTTCGAAGCGGATTCCGGGCTAACTATAGGTGGCAGTAGTAGTAGGGCCTGTGGAAACGGTGGATAACGTCGTTTTCGCAGGTCAGGCCCACTTTTTTGTCCACTGGTCCTGTGGGTGGAACCGGTGGACAACCCGGGGTTTCTGTGGACACCCGAAAGTTGTGCACACCCGGTACACAGGGCAGGGGGGTTTCTCCCCAGGGCTGTCCCCAGTTTTACCCACGTTCCCCACAGCCCAACCGGCCCTCTTGGTGTGACGCCTTTCACTCGGCGCGGTGAAGGCGGGTGTTGCGTTGCCGAACAGTGGACAGCGGTGTGGAGAAGCCCGTCCTTCCTGGGGAAAACGATCGCCGGCCTGTGTACCGACAGTGGACAACCTCGACAGGCCCCTGTGGACGAAAAACTTGTCCACAGGCTGTGGATCATTGTTGACCACAAATCCCCAGGCCTCTGAGCTGGCCTGATGGAGTATCGGCTGTCGCGCCTGTGGAAGCAGTATGGACAACTTTTGGATCCCCAGGCTGTGGAGGGAAAATTCTCCCCAGATCTGTGGAGAACAGCCCTTCCGCGGCAGGTATTCGAACAGCGCGGCCGGTCAGCGGGCCTGCTCGATGGCCTGAGGAACGGTCAGGAACCGTCGATCGGGCCGCTCGTGGAACCTTCCGCGCCCCTTTGGAGGCGGCTCTCAGCGACGCCGGGCGAAGCGCGGCGTCGCATGGCGACGCACGGCCGGCGGCCGAGCCGCCCTCCCGTCCGCCTCGTCGCCGGCCTCCTGGCGACCTCGTGATCCGCCTCTTCGACGGGCCTGCTGGAACGCGGAAGGGCGCTCAGCGGACTCTTCGGGAGTCCGCTGAGCGCCCTTCTCGACGGTGCCCCGCCGCGGCGTGTGCGGAAGACGGTGCGGGAGAGCTCGTCAGCCGTTCTTGATGCGGTTGGTGAGTTCGGTGACCTGGTTGTAGATGGAGCGGCGTTCCGCCATAAGCGCACGGATCTTGCGGTCGGCATGCATCACCGTCGTATGGTCACGGCCACCGAACTGCGCACCGATCTTGGGCAGTGACAGGTCCGTCAGTTCACGGCACAGATACATGGCGATCTGGCGTGCCGTCACCAGCACACGGCTGCGGGACGATCCGCAGAGATCCTCCACGGTCAGGCCGAAGTAGTCGGCGGTCGCCGCCATGATGGCCGACGCCGTGATCTCCGGAGCCGAGTCCTCGCCGCCCGGGATCAGGTCCTTCAGCACGATCTCGGTCAGCCCGAGGTCCACCGGCTGACGGTTGAGGCTGGCGAAGGCCGTCACCCGGATGAGAGCGCCCTCCAGCTCACGGATGTTGCGGGAGATACGGGAGGCGATGAACTCAAGCACCTCGGGCGGGGCGTTGAGCTGCTCCTGCACCGCCTTCTTGCGCAGGATCGCGATGCGCGTCTCCAGCTCCGGAGGCTGTACATCGGTGGTCAGACCCCACTCGAAACGATTCCGCAGCCGGTCCTCCAGGGTCACCAGCTGCTTGGGCGGGCGGTCCGAGGACAGCACGATCTGCTTGTTGGCGTTGTGGAGCGTATTGAAGGTGTGGAAGAACTCCTCCTGCGTCGACTCCTTGCTCGCCAGGAACTGGATGTCGTCGACCAGCAGGATGTCGACATCGCGGTACCGCTTGCGGAAGGTGTCGCCCTTGCCGTCGCGGATCGAGTTGATGAACTCGTTGGTGAACTCCTCCGAGCTCACGTACCGCACCCGGGTGCCCGGATAGAGGCTGCGGGCGTAGTGCCCGATGGCATGCAGCAGGTGGGTCTTGCCGAGCCCCGACTCCCCGTAGATGAAGAGAGGGTTGTACGCCTTCGCGGGCGCTTCGGCCACGGCAACGGCTGCGGCGTGCGCGAACCGGTTGGACGCCCCGATGACGAAGGTGTCGAAGAGGTACTTCGGGTTCAGCCGCGCATGCGGTTCGCCGGGGCCGGGCGCCGGCGCGGGCTGCGCGCCCATCGGGCCGGTGCCGCCGCCGGGCCGTCCGGTACCGGCGCCCTGCCGGTGCTGGGGTTCCTGCATGTCGTGGCGCTCGGGGCGCTGCGGCTCGTACCCCTGGCGCTCCGGGGACTGTGTCTCGTATCCCTGGCGCTCGGGAGGCTGTGTCTCGTATCCCTGGCGCTCGGCATGCTGCGGACGGTAGTCGTGCTGAGGCTGCTGCTGGGGGCGGCCGCCGTACGGCTCGCGCCACTGATCGGCCGACGGCTCACGGTCCTGGAACCCGCCGAGCCGGGGCTGCTGCCAGGAGAGGTCTTCCTGGGTGCGCGGCCATGCGCCCGGTTCGGGGCGCTGCTGCTGGTAGTCGGGGTACGCGGGACGGGCGGTCGGCATGCCGTCGTCCGAGGGCCGGTGACCGTAGCCGTCGTAGGCGTCGTTGTGCTGACGCTCATCGTGCTGAGGACCCTGGTAGCGGTGCTGCGGCGGCTGCGGGGACTGGTGCATCGGGGGCGCCGGCGGGTTCGGCGGTTCTCCGGCGGAGTCGTCGACCGTGATCGCGATCCGGATCGGCCGGCCGCACTCGCGGCTCAGTGTCTCGCTGATGAGCGGGGCGAGCCGGCCCTCCAGGACGCGCTTGCCCCATTCATTGGGGACGGCGAGCAGCGCGGTGTCGGCAACCAGGGCGAGCGGCTGACAGCGCTCGATCCACTGCTTGTCCTTCGGCTCGATGCCCTGCTGGCCCTCCCCGAGGAGTTGCTCCAGCACTCGTGGCCACACTGCGG
Source organism: Streptomyces sp. NPDC026062 (assembly GCF_055568375.1). Taxonomy (NCBI): domain Bacteria; kingdom Bacillati; phylum Actinomycetota; class Actinomycetes; order Kitasatosporales; family Streptomycetaceae; genus Streptomyces; species Streptomyces sp. NPDC026062. The sequence goes on along the minus strand of NZ_JBVHOQ010000006.1, from coordinate 35,945 downwards.
CAAGATCGGCAGGTACGTCAGCCACAAGACACGCTCTCTCGCTGGTCCCACGAATGTGTGTTTCTCGGGACGTATGGGTCGGGATGGGTGAGGACCGGCAGGCGGGAAGAAAAAGAACCGGGGTTCAGCCACGGTAGGCGGGCCGACCCGTGCGGTTCAAGTCGTTGTCCACAGGCTGTGCACAATGGGGGGTCCGACAGGGTCGGTTTGACCGGATGGCGTAGCCGCGCGTACCGTGACCAGGTCGAGTTGTCGATGGCTGCTGCCGCCTGCCTCCGATGGGCAAAGATCACGATCTGTGATTGTGAAGCGGTGCAACTAGGGCGTTTACGCGAGTCTCTCGTGGGCGCACGGTGACAGCCAGGCGATGTCCCGCCAATACACGATCATTACTGGAGCCCCCGAGTGAGCAAGCGCACCTTCCAGCCGAACAACCGTCGTCGCGCGAAGACCCACGGCTTCCGTCTGCGTATGCGGACCCGTGCCGGCCGCGCGATTCTCGCGTCCCGCCGTGGCAAGGGCCGCGCCAGCCTGTCCGCCTGATCGCGTACAGGTCGTCATGACGTGCTGCCTACCGAGAATCGGCTGAGGCGGCGCGAGGACTTCGCGGCCGCGGTACGACGAGGACGCAGGGCGGGCCGCCCTCTGCTCGTCGTCCATCTGCGCAGCGGTGTAACGGACCCGCACGTGACTGGGGAGACTGCTCCCCCGCCGCGTGCGGGTTTCGTCGTCAGCAAAGCAGTGGGTGGCGCGGTCGTCCGCACAGCGGTGAAGCGAAGGCTTCGCCATCTGGTCCGAGAACGGCTTCCCCTGCTGCCCCCCGGTAGCCTGGTTGTCGTACGCGCGTTGCCCGGTTCGGGTGACGCCGACCATGAACAGCTGGCCCGAGACCTGGACGCCGCCCTTCAGCGGCTGCTGGGAGGGGGCGCGCGATGAAGTACCCGCTGCTGGCTCTCATCAAGATCTACCAGTGGACGATCAGCCCACTTCTCGGTCCTGTCTGCCGTTATTACCCGTCGTGTTCCCACTATGGATATACGGCGATCGACCGGCACGGAGCGATCAAGGGAACGGCGCTGACAGCCTGGCGCATCCTGCGATGCAATCCGTGGTCACCCGGCGGCGTGGATCACGTTCCACCACGCAAACGTCCGCGTTGGCACGAACTGCTGCGTAGTGCCATGCGCGGCGACAAGGGCGGGGACTCCGCCGCTGATGTGCCTCCCGGGAAGTCGGCCACCGGCCTCCCGAGCTCGGCCGCAGAGACTTCGCCCAATGCTCAAGGAGCCTGATTAGTGGACACGATTGCCAGTCTGTTCAGCTTCATCACATGGCCTGTTTCCTGGGTCATCGTCCAGTTCCACAAGTTGTACGGGGCGATCTTCGGCCCGGACACGGGGTGGGCCTGGGGTCTTTCCATCGTGTCCCTCGTGGTGCTGATCCGTATCTGTCTGATCCCGCTGTTCGTCAAGCAGATCAAGTCGACGCGGAACATGCAGGTGCTCCAGCCGAAGATGAAGGCGATCCAGGAGCGCTACAAGAGCGACAAGCAGCGTCAGTCCGAAGAGATGATGAAGCTGTACAAGGAGACGGGTACCAACCCGTTGTCCTCGTGCCTTCCCATCCTGGCGCAGTCGCCGTTCTTCTTCGCCCTGTACCACGTGCTCTCGGCCATCGCGTCGAACAAGAAGATCGGTGTCATCGACCAGTCGCTGCTGGACAGCGCGCGTCAGGCGCACATCTTCGGGGCGCCGCTCGCCGCCAAGTTCATGGACAGCGCCGAAAAGGTCGAGGCACTGGGCGCCTCGCTCGTGGATGTCCGGATCGTCACCGCGGTCATGATCGTGATGATGTCGGCCTCGCAGTTCTTCACCCAGCGCCAGCTGATGACGAAGAACGTCGACCTGACGGTCAAGACGCCGTACATGCAGCAGCAGAAGATGCTCATGTACATCTTCCCGCTGATCTTCGCCGTCATGGGCATCAACTTCCCCGTCGGTGTCCTCGTCTACTGGCTGACCACGAACGTCTGGACCATGGGTCAGCAGATGTACGTGATCAACCAGAACCCGACCCCGGGCAGCAAGGCGCAGGAGCAGTACCTCAACCGTCTCCTGAAGAGCGTCACCGCGCATGGTGAGGTGCGGGGACGGACCAGGCGCAACACGGTCAAGCGGATCACGGCCAAGGGGCCTGACCGCAATGACATCGAGCGGAAGTTCGTCACGGGACTGGCCAAGCTCGGTCTGGCCCCGCAGGAGGACGGCACGGTGGCCAAGAGCGATACCGCCGTGGCCGAGGCCGAGGGCGGTACCGCACAGCGGCGTCACCAGCCCAAGCGCCAGACGAAGGCGAAGCGCCAAACCGCCGCAGGTCACCCGACGGGGGCCAAGGACACCGATTCCAGCGATTCCGAGTCCAAGACCTCCTTGCAGAAGAGCGCACCGCAGGACGACAAGTCCAAGCCGGCGGGCAAGCCCGCGTCCGGCTCCTCACGCCAAGCCAAGTCCGGACAGCGCAAGGGCCCGCAGCGGCCCAAGCACCCGTCCAAGAAGTAAGAAGGAGTCCATCCGTGACGGAAGGCACCACCTCCACGGCCGCTGAGGGCAGCGACACCTTGACCCGTCTTGAGCAGGAAGGGGAGATCGCAGCGGACTACCTTGAGGGCCTGCTCGACATCGCCGACCTGGACGGCGACATCGACATGGACGTCGAGGCGGACCGGGCCGCGGTCTCGATCATCAGCGATTCGGCACGTGAACTGCAGAAGCTCGTGGGTCGCGACGGTGAGGTGCTGGAGGCACTTCAGGAGCTGACGCGGCTGGCTGTGCACCGGGAAACCGGTGACCGGAGCCGTCTGATGCTGGACATCGGTGGTTTCCGGGCCAAGAAGCGCACGGAGCTCGCCGAGCTGGGTGCCAAGGCCGCGGACGAGGTCAAGAGCACCGGTGAGCCGGTGAAGCTGGACCCGATGACCCCGTTCGAGCGCAAGGTCGTGCATGACGCGGTTGCGGCCGCAGGTCTGCGCAGTGAGTCGGAGGGCGAGGAGCCGCAGCGCTTCGTCGTCGTCCTTCCGGCCTGACCGGACCCTCTTTTGTCGGCCCCGTCTGTTCGCAGGCGGGGCCGATCTTTGTCAGCCTGATAGTCAGCCACCCATGGTGCGGTGATGCGGTATGGAAGGACGGTTCCCGTGACGGAGGAAGTAGAGCTTGCCCAGGCGCCCGATGCGGCCCGGGATGTGTTCGGCGAGTGCTTTCCCGAGGCCGTTCGGTACGCGGAACTGCTGGCCGACGCGGGGGTCAAGCGAGGACTGATCGGTCCGCGCGAGGTCCCGCGTCTGTGGGAGAGGCATCTGCTGAACTGCGCGGTGCTCTCCGAGGTCGTTCCCGACGGCGTCACGGTCTGCGATGTGGGTTCGGGTGCCGGCCTTCCCGGGATTCCGCTGGCGCTGGTGCGGCCGGATCTGAAGATCACCCTGCTTGAGCCGCTGCTGCGGCGGACGAACTTTCTTCAGGAGGTCGTCGAGCTTCTGGGCCTGGACCATGTGACGGTCGTCCGAGGCCGGGCTGAGGAGGTTCTGGGCACGCTCCAGCCGGTGCATGTGGTGACGGCGCGGGCGGTGGCACCCCTGGATCGCCTGGCAGGCTGGGGGGTGCCCCTGCTTCGCCCGTACGGGGAGATGCTGGCCCTCAAGGGGGATACCGCCGAGGAGGAGATCAACGGCGCGCGAGCGGCCCTCAGCAAGCTCGGGGTAGTGGAGACCGAGGTGCTTCACGTGGGGGAAGGCTTCGTTGATCCGATGTCCACCGTGGTGCGTGTGGTGGTGGGCGAGAGCCCTGGTGGTGTGAGGTTCGCCGCGAAGCGAGCCAAGGCCGCGAGGGTCAGCCGGACACGGCGTCGTCGCTGAGCGGTGTAATGACGCTAAGTATCTGACCGTTACCTAACGTTTAGTTCCGATATCGGTCCTGTGTCGGTCAAGGAGCTGTGCGTACCCCGCGCGGAGTGTCGTGCCCCTGTAGCTACGCTGCAGGGGCATCGTGTTTCACGTGAAACGTCGCTCTCTGCTGCATGGAATCATCGGCCGCGGTCGTGCGGCTGCCACCCCTCGCCATCGCAGGCCCGTTAGGGCTACGGAGTTGTCCACAGAAGTGGATTCATCCACAGAAGAGCGGGCCTCGCTGGTTCACGACCCCGAAACCATGGCAGGCTCTGCTCATTACGAGCCTGAAGTCGAGGAGAGTGAATCCTTGCGGTCCGACGCCAACATCGCGGGACCGATGACCGATCCGGTCCCCGGTCCCCGAACCGAATCGGCGGGGGACGGTGTTTCACGTGAAACACCGCCGCCGATGGATGACACACCTATCGGTCGTGCGGCCCAGCTGGCGGTGGAGGCCCTCGGGCGTGCCGGCGAAGGCCTGCCGCGCCCTGACCAGACGCGAGTCATGGTGGTGGCCAATCAGAAGGGCGGGGTGGGTAAGACCACCTCGACGGTCAACCTTGCCGCGTCGCTTGCACTGCACGGTGCACGCGTTCTGGTGGTCGACCTTGACCCGCAGGGGAACGCCTCCACGGCTCTGGGTATCGACCACCATGCCGAAGTTCCCTCGATCTATGACGTCCTGGTAGAGAGCAAACCGCTCTCCGACGTGGTTCAGCCCGTCCCGGACGTCGAAGGTCTCTTCTGCGCCCCAGCCACCATCGATCTCGCCGGTGCGGAGATCGAGCTGGTGTCGCTGGTGGCGCGGGAGAGTCGACTTCAGCGGGCGATTCAGGCGTACGAGCAGCCGCTTGATTACATCCTGATCGACTGCCCGCCTTCGCTCGGCCTGCTGACGGTCAATGCCCTGGTGGCCGGTGCGGAGGTGCTCATCCCGATCCAATGCGAGTACTACGCGCTGGAGGGGCTGGGTCAGCTGCTGCGAAACGTCGACCTGGTGCGGGGGCACCTCAACCCCGATCTCCATGTGTCGACGATCCTGCTCACCATGTACGACGGCCGGACCAGGCTTGCGTCACAGGTTGCGGAGGAGGTGCGCAGCCACTTCGGCAAGGAGGTGCTGCGGACCAGCATCCCTCGCTCGGTACGGATCTCCGAGGCGCCGAGCTACGGGCAGACCGTGCTGACCTACGACCCGGGTTCGAGCGGTTCCCTGTCATATCTCGAAGCAGCCCGCGAGATCGCGCTGCGCGGGGTCGGGGTCCAGTACGAGGCCCAGCATGCCCACACAGGCAGTCTGAACAGCCAGCAGAACACTTCGGAGGGGATCCAGTGAGCGAGCGTCGTAGAGGTTTGGGGCGAGGGCTCGGTGCCCTGATCCCCGCCGCTCCGCAGGAGAAGCAGGTACCGTCCGCCGGTATGGGCACGTCCTTGCCCGGGACGCCGCCGGTGCTGACCTCCGAGCGGGGCGTGGCTGTCGCGAAGGTGACCACCCTTGGTTCGGGTTCCCCTGTGGTGCCGGAGCCGAGCGCACCTGTCTCGGTGCCCGAGGGGACCGGCGGGCCGGCCGAGGTGGCCGGGGCCTATTTTGCTGAGCTGCCCATTGACTCGATCGTGCCGAACCCCCGCCAGCCCCGCGAGGAGTTCGACGAGGACGCTCTTGCCGAGCTGGTCACCTCCATCAAGGAGGTCGGTCTCCTTCAGCCTGTCGTTGCGCGGAAGACGGGGCCGGGGCGCTTTGAGCTCATCATGGGTGAGCGCCGCTGGAGGGCCTGCCGTAAGGCCGGTCTGACGCAGATCCCAGCGATCGTACGGGCGACAGACGACGAGAAGCTGCTCCTGGACGCGCTCCTGGAGAACCTTCACCGGGCTCAGCTGAACCCCTTGGAGGAGGCGGCTGCGTACGACCAGTTGCTCAAGGACTTCAAGTGCACCCACGACCAGCTGGCCGACCGGATCGGTCGCTCACGGCCGCAGGTTTCCAACACCTTGCGCCTGCTGCGGTTGTCACCACGGGTTCAGCGCAGGGTCGCGGCCGGAGTGCTGTCGGCGGGGCATGCACGGGCGCTGCTCTCGGTGAATGACTCCGAGGAGCAGGACAAGCTGGCCCATCGCATTGTGGCCGAGGGGCTTTCGGTGCGTGCGGTCGAGGAGATCGTCACGCTCATGAGCTCCAGGCCCACGAGCTCCGCAAAGCCCAAGGGGCCTCGGGCAGGCGGCCGGCTTTCGCCGGCGCTGACTGACCTGGCGTCCCGGCTGTCCGACCGTTTCGAGACCAGGGTGAAGGTCGATCTCGGTCAGAAGAAGGGCAAGATCGTCGTCGAGTTCGCCTCGATGGAAGATCTGGACCGCATCCTCGGCAGCCTGGCGCCGGGCGAAGGTCGTGTTCTGGACCGTGCGGCTTCGGATGAGGCGGCCTCCACGGACGAGACTGCTTCTTCGGACGGGGCAGCGTCTTCGGACGAGACGGCCGAGGACGACAAGGGCTGACGTTTGAGCGGTGAGGGGCGGGCTGCCTTCCGATGGTGACGGAAGGCAGCCCGCCTTTTGCTCTCTGCAGAAGACGGTCCGCCCTTTGCTTTCTCACGGTGTCGGCTTGATCTCTTGGTGGATACGATGCGCTCTGGTAGAGCACATCCATTGATCCACCTCCGTGAACGGAGTGCACCAACCGTCGCGCGAGGGGGCGGGTGAGGGAAATGAGGAACGACCTTCATGGGGCGTCGGCTCGCACCGCTCACGCTGGACAACCTGTCTGATCTCCCCCGGAGCTGTCGTGCCTGTGTGTTCTGGGAGCTCGATCCTGTGCGTGGTGCCGCCGCGGTCAAGGGCGGGAGGGCCGAGGAGGAGAAGGAGGCCTGGATCTCCGCTGTTCTGCTTGAGTGGGGTTCCTGTGGCCGCGTGGTCTATGTGGATGATGTGCCTGTGGGCTTCGTCCTTTACGCGCCGCCCGCCTATGTGCCGAGAGCAACGGCCTTTCCGACGAGTCCTGTCTCCCCCGACGCGGTCCAGTTGATGACTGCCCTGATCCTCCCGGGCTATCAAGGCCAAGGACTGGGCCGAGTCATGGTGCAGACGGTGGCCAAGGACTTGCTTCGCCGAGGATTCAAGGCAATCGAGGCGTTCGGGGATGCCCGGTGGAAGGAACCTGCCTGTCTGTTGCCGGCGGATCACCTTCTGGCGGTGGGATTCAAGACCGTGCGGCCCCACCCGGTGCACCCGCGGCTGAGGCTGGAGCTGCGTACGACGCTTTCGTGGAAGGAAGACGTCGAGATGGCTCTGGACCGACTCCTGGGCGTCGTGCAGAAGGAACCGGCGCTGCGGCCGCTGTGAGCACTGCGTGGTCAGGAACGCGAAACGGGCCCATCCCTCAGGGATGGGCCCGTTTCGCGTTCACCTCTCACGCTTCACGCTTCACGCTTCATGTTTCACGTGAAACGAGGAGCTGCCGTCCTGCCCTATTCGGTGATGAAGCCTTCGAGGTCGCGAAGGATCGCGGCCTTCGGCTTGGCACCGACGATGGTCTTGGCGACCTCGCCACCCTGGTAGACGTTCAGCGTCGGAATGGACATGACGCCGTACTTCGCAGCGGTGGCCGGGTTCTCGTCAATGTTGAGCTTGACGATCTCGATCTCGCCGTGCTCGGCCGCGATGGCCTCTAGAGAGGGCGCGATCTGACGGCACGGGCCGCACCAGGCAGCCCAGAAGTCCACCAGCACGGGCTTGTCGCTCTTCAGGACGACCTCGTCGAAAGAGTCGTCGGTCACGTTCTTCAGGGCGCCGGCCACGGCGGCCTCCTTAACTTCGCGGGGTGTGGGGTGAGACGTGGATCAGACGGTGGCTGCGGCGGCCGTCTCGTCGTCGGCGAGCGCGGCCAGGAAGCGCTCGGCGTCGAGAGCAGCGGAGCAGCCGGTGCCGGCAGCGGTGATGGCCTGCCGGTAGGTGTGGTCGACGACGTCGCCGGCACCGAAGACACCGGCGAGGTTGGTGCGCGTCGAGGGGGCGGCGACCTTCAGGTAGCCCTCGTCGTCGAGGTCGAGCTGGCCCTTGAAAAGCTCTGTGCGCGGGTCGTGGCCGACGGCGATGAACAAGCCGGTCACGGGAAGCTCGGACGTCTCACCGGTCTTGGTGTTGCGCAAGGTCAGAGCGGAGAGCTTCTGCTCGCCCTGCACACCGGCGACCTCGCTGTCCCAGGCGAACTTGATCTTCGGGTCGGCGAATGCGCGGTCCTGCATCGTCTTGGAGGCGCGCAGTGAGTCGCGGCGGTGGACGATGGTGACCGACTTGGCGAAGCGGGAGAGGAATGTGGCCTCTTCCATGGCGGTGTCGCCGCCGCCGACCACGGCGATGTCCTGGTCCTTGAAGAAGAAGCCGTCGCAGGTCGCACACCAGGAGACGCCGCGTCCGGAGAGTGCGTCCTCGTTGGGCAGACCGAGCTTGCGGTGCTGCGAGCCGGTCGTGACGATGACGGCCTTGGCGCGGTGAACTGTGCCGGCGGTGTCGGTGACCGTCTTGATGTCGCCGGTGAGGTCCACGGAGATCACGTCGTCCGGGATGAGCTCTGCGCCGAAGCGTTCGGCCTGGGCGCGCATGTTGTCCATGAGGTCCGGGCCCATGATCCCGTCCTGGAAACCGGGGAAGTTCTCCACGTCGGTGGTGTTCATCAGCGCGCCACCGGCGGTGACGGCGCCCTCGAACACCAGCGGCTTCAGCGAGGCGCGGGCCGTGTACAGGGCGGCTGTGTAGCCCGCGGGGCCGGAGCCGATGATGATCACATTACGCACGTCGCTCACGGGTTTCTTCCTCGTCTCTGCAGACTGCCTACTGTCCACGCCTACTGGGGTCGGTTCAACGACTCTCACCCCACCCAACGGATCCTACGGGGGATGCATTCCCGACGTGCCAGGGCGCCATCCGGCGGGATTCTCAGGGGCGTGCGTAGGCGCGCGTCAGCAGGAGCTTCCCCTTGGCCGCGGGCTCGGCCCCGACACACGCCGCGTCGACGACGTAGGCCTGGACCCTGTTTGTGTCCGTGGGGTGCGGCAGCACGACGAGGAAAGCATCGGCGCCCCGGTAGGTGCCTCGCTGCACGGCCAGGGCGACGCTGCCCCGGCCGATGCCCTGCTCCACACAGGAAGGGACCTCCACGCTCGGAGCACGGAGTGGAGCCTGGGTTGACGGGGACCCGGAGGGATCGGATGCCGACGACTCTGTGTCGGAGGAGGGGTCTCGTACCTCGTCGCTGGCTTCCTGCGGGGTGGCAGCATCCGTGCGAGAACCCATGAGGCTGCGGACCCGGTCCTCCAGAGTGCTCTGAGAAAACGTGTCCGAGCTGCGCTTCGAAAGGGCGGATCCTCCCATAGCACTGCTGTCGTCGCTGCTCTGGGACAGCTGGACATTCTGCAACAGGAAGATAGTTACGCCTACCAGGGCGGCTCCAAGAGCAGTACTGAGCACCGCAGTACGCCGATGCCGCCGCTTAGGGCGACGGCCGGGGCCCGTTCCAGCACGTGGGTGTCCGGCTGGGCGGTCTGTGAGCCCCGGGGAAGTTCCGGCAGATGCGGTTTCACGTGAAACATCTGTCGCCTCCGACACGGCTCCGGCGGATCGGGCCTCCTCAGCGAGAGCGGCATCGATGCGATCTGCGATCTCGGAAGGCATGGGCTCCGGGGCGGGCAGAGCGCCAAGCAGACTGCGGATCTCCTCCAGCGAGTCATGGACGGCGGCGCAGAGCTCGCAGTCGGCTATGTGGCGCTGGATGTCAGCCGTTCGGGAGGAGGAGAGCAGGCCCTCGGTGAGGTCGGAGATCTCGGAGACGTCCGGGTGTTGGGCCATGTCGGTCGTCGATGTCATGCGCGTCCGCCTCCGCCCTTCACTGCCGCCTGATCGCCCGTGTTTGCGTCTCTTGGTTCTGCCGGCGGTGGGACGGATGCTCTCGGCGTCCGGTTCCCTTCCGTCTGCCGTCCGTCTTCGCTGCCGCTCCCGCTGCGGAGGTGAGTGAGCTGAGGGGCCAGTCTGGCGCGTCCCCGGGCGCAGCGGCTCTTGACGGTACCGACCGGCACGTCGAGGACACGGGCCGCCTCGGCCACCGGGTAGCCCTGCATGTCGACGAGGACAAGGGCAGCGCGTTGTTCAGTGGGAAGGGTGGCCAGGGCAGCGAGAAGCTCGCGGTGGAGATCCTGACGCTCGGCCGGCTCCGCGGCGGACTCGTGCGGCTCCAGCAGTTGGTCGAATCGCTCGGGGTCGTCGACGGATGCGGTCTTCCGGGAGGACGCTTTACGGACCCGGTCGAGGCAGGCGTTGACGGTGATGCGATGCAGCCAGGTGGTGACGGCGGACTGGCCGCGGAAGGTGTGTGCGGCGCGGAACGCGGAGATCAGAGCGTCCTGTACGGCATCAGCCGCCTCTTCGCGATCGCCCAGGGTCCGCAGCGCTACGGCCCACAACCGGTCGCGATGGCGGCGTACGAGCTCACCGAAGGCGTCAGGTTCGCCGGCGACGTGGCGAGCGAGGAGGTCTGAGTCGCTGAGTGTTCCGGACGGCTCGGCGGCCACCTCCCCCTCCCTCCCTCTTTGAATCAAGGTCCGTCTGTCTATCACGGTTCAGGAGGCAGGGGGAGGGGCGATCAGCCGAGAACAGAGATCTCCGAGATTCCTCCGCGGTATCCACTGCCGGTGGTGTTCGGCGGGAGCTCCGTGATGTGGATCAGGATGTACCGCGTGCGAACGGGCTTGGCGAGGGTTTCCTTGAGGCTGCTTCCCACCGTGCCGAGCTGGGTGAGGTGTTGCGGGAAGTCTGCGAGGGACGAGGGCGCGGAGGCGTTTTCGTCCGCCGCCAGCACCTCGGTCTTCTGCCCACTGCTGTACATGGTGATGTCGATGCCGGAGACGTTCTGGACGCTCCCGAGGTCGACGACGATCCCGCTGCCGTCCTTACGGGGTGCGAGATTGCCGAAGTTCGGGTAGCCCTCGTAGCGCGGGGTGATCCATGAAGTGCCTGGTTGCCCGTCGACGGTGTTCGGTGCCTCATCCTGGCTGATGCCTGAGCCGCCAGGCATGAACTCCGCGGCATTGGCGATCTTCAGGGGCACAGCGGGCCGAGGCTTCGGCGCGTCGTTGTTCTTCGGGTTGGTCTGGGTGGTTCCCGGGGTGTCGGAGCTGCTGTCACGGTCGAGCAGCGTCTCGGCGAGCTGCCAGCTGCCGAGACCCAGCGCGGCGATGAGCAACGCGGAGACCGCCCACTTGAGCGCCTTTCCGGTGCGGCTCTGAAGCGGGGCGGGAGGCGCCACGACCGGCTGGGTGACACCGGCGCCGGGGCCGGCCGGGCGACCGTAGGTGCCCTGCTGGTACGTGGTCCGCTGATACTCGGGCGGCGCGGTGAAGGTGGGCTCGGGCGGGCGGATGCGCGGCATCGCCGCAACGGCCTTGGCAAGCTCGTCCGGGGTGGTGCACGGCTGTTCCTGGCGGGAGGCCGTGGCTCCGTCATTGGCGAGCGCCCGCATGGCGATCTCGGAGAGACCGCGGTGCACTCCGGCTCGCACCTGGTCGGGCGCGATCAGCCCCACACCCTTGGGAAGGCCGGTGAGGCCGTAAGCGTCGCTCTCGTAAGGCCAGCGCTGGGTGAGCGCGGCATACAGAAGCGCACCGATCGCCTCGGTATCGGCGCGTTGGGGTCCGTCGGAGGTGATACCTCGCAGCGCGGCGTTCACCGCGAGGCCACGGATGCGGTACTGGCCGGATGAACTGCGCAGCACCGCTCCGGGCGTGAGCCTCAGATGGGCCAGCCCCTCGCGGTGTGCGGCAGCCATGGCCTGGGAGAGCTGGCTGACAAGCTGGTAGGCGTCGTGAGCGTCCATCGGCCCCGCGCCCAGGAGGGCGGTCAGCTCGGTGGCGTCCGGAAGCCACTCGTGGACGACGTAGACGAGATCGTTCTCCTCCACGGCGTCGAGGACCTGCACGAAGCGGGGATCACCGAGAAGGGCGGACGAACGGGCCGCGGCCAGCACGGAGCGGGCTCGCGGGTGGTCTGCGGGCAGGAGGTGTACGCCCACCGCGCGGCGCAGTTTCTCGTCGACAGCACGCCAGCTGCTGAACCCGTCCAGACGGGTGACGCACTCCTCGAGCCGGTAGCGCCCGGCAAGTTTGTGCCCGCTGTGCAGATCAGGGGTCGGCACAGCGGATTCGGAGCCGCTCGGCTCGTTGTCCGTGTCCTTGGGGCCTTTGCCCGTTGATTCCTGCGCTTCTGCCGTACCGTCGCTCGTGGCCTCGTCCGCCTTCGCGGCCAGCGGCTCGTCGCCACTGTTGTCGGCCACGTCGACAGCAGCCGTGCTACGTTCCGCCACCGTCGTTCCTGCCTCCCCATCCGTTGGGCGATGCCAGCCAGCCCCGCACAGTCACGCCAATTGTGCCCACACTCCGGCGCTATGCACGACACGCGGAGTCCGGCGATGGTTGTGCGTGCCGGTGATCCTCAGCGGCCGAGCCGTCCTCGGACCATGCCGACCATGCCGTTGATCTCCTCGATCCGCATGCGTTTTGCCGCGACGAAGAAGACGCCCAGCAGAACTGCCCCACCGCAGACCAGCGCGATGAGTGAGCCTCCTGCGCCGTCGCCCAGGCCCTTGAGAAGGGCGAATCCCACACTGCCACCGACCACAGCTGCCGGAACCGCGGCGAGACACAGCCGGGCATAGGTGCGCAGCACGTGGGCACCGTCCAGATCACCGCCCAGTCGGTTGCGCAGCCGCCGCCAGGCGATACCGACCCCGACGGCGTAAGCGAGCCCGTACGAGGCGGCCATGCCGACCACAGCCCACTGAGCGGGAAGCACGACGTAGCAGACAGCCGAGGCGGCCGCGTTGACCAAGGCGACGATGACCGTGTTGTAGAAGGGCGTACGGGTGTCCTCGTACGCGTAGAACCCTCGCAGCACCACGTACTGGACGGAGTAGGGGATCAGGCCGAGGCCGAAGGCCATCAGGATGAAGCCCATGGAGCGGGCGGCCTCGGGGCCACTGGAGGCATAGAGCAGGGTGCACATCGGAACACCCAGAGCGAGGAACGTGAAGGCGACAGGCACGATGGCCACCGCCGAGTTGCGCAGGCCCTGAGAGATGTCGTCACGCACCGCACCCGGGTCGTTGTCGTGGGCAGCACGGGAGATGCGCGGCAGCAGTGCGGCCATGACCGAGACGGTGATGATCGCCTGCGGCATGCCCCAGATCAGCTGTGCGTTGGAGTAGGCAAGGAATCCCGCACCGTTCTGGCCGGATTCCTTGCCTGCGGAGGTCGCGAGCTGGGTGACGACCAGCACGCCGGCCTGGTTGGCGAGGACGAACAGAACCGTCCACTTGGCCAGCTTGACCGTCTTGCCGAGGCCGTGGCCCTTCCAGTCGAAGCGCGGGCGGAAACGGAATCCGGCCTCGCGCAGATACGGGATCATGGCCAGAGCCTGGACGACCAGGCCGAGCAGGGTGCCGATGCCCAGCAGGCGGATGCCCTCCGGCGGAATCGTCGTGACGCCCATCTGGGACTCGTGCGAAGTGCCGTATACCCAGATGAACAGGCCGAACGTGACGATCATGACGATGTTGTTGAGGACCGGGGTCCACATCATCGCGCCGAACTTCCCGCGGGCGTTGAGGATCTGCCCCATGACGACGTGCACGCCCATGAAGAAGATGGTGGGCAGGCAGTAGCGGGCGAACGTGGTGGCCACGTTGTTGGCCGCCGGGTCGGCGGCGATCGTCGAGGACATCAGGCGGATGAGCAGGGGTGCCGCAAAGACCGCTACGGCGACGATCAGCCCGAGCGCAACCATCACAAGGGTGAGCAGCCGGTTGGCGTAGGCCTCCCCGCCGTCCTCGTCGTCCTTCATCGAGCGGACGAGCTGGGGGACGAAGACCGAGTTGAGGCCGCCGCCTACCGTGAGGATGTAGATCATTGTCGGCAGGGTGTACGCGATGGTGAAGCTGTCGCCGAGGAAAGCGGCACCGAGCGCGGCAGTGATCACAAGGCTGCGGATGAAGCCGGTGAGCCGTGAGACGAGAGTTCCGGCGGCCATGACAGCGCTGGACTTCAGCAGACCGGACGCCCTGCCACCACCGGACTTCGCCGGCTGCGGGGCAGGAGCCGGAGTCGGCTCGGGCCGTTCCGGGCCCGGGGACCCGGCAGGACCCTCCTGATCCCGGAAGAGATGGGCGAACGCGTCCGGCTCCTCGCGGTTCACCGACGCCTGGGTGACGAGATCGTCCACGCCCACGAACTGGGTTGTGGCGGCATCGTCCCCGTACGGAAGGTGGCGCGACGGGCCGTCCGGCTCGGGGGGCGGGGTCTGCGCCCAGATCCGGGGGTCGGGGGGGTACTGGGCGGCCGGCGGCTGCTGGTAGAGCGGCTGCGGCTGCTGGTAGTAGCCGGGGGGTGGCGGCGGATGCGCGGCGCGGTCGTACAGCGCCTCCCCCACCGGGTCCTGGGCGGAGAGATCCTGGGACCGGTAGGGGTCGTAGCCGTAGGCCGTCTGCAGGTAGGGGTCGGCGGGCGGGGGCATCTGCTCCGGCCCGGGCGGCACCGGTGGCCCGCCGGATGACCCAGCTCCGCCCGTACCCTGACCGCGGTCACCGTCGTACGGCGCGTTCATCGAAACCCCACCTCATCGTCCCCGGCCGACCGGCCACGACAGACATCGCTCAACGGTCCACTTTCTCACCCGTGCCAGGCGGCTTCGTGCTTTCGGGACCGGTGTCCGGCGTCGGGTCACTCGGCTGCTCGGGTTGACTGCCGTCGTCGCCCGCCGCGCCGCCTGTGTTGGCGCGCTTGCGATGTGCATACATCCGGATGCCGGCGAGAACCAGGAGCAGGAGCCCTCCGGCGATCACGAGCAGCACGGTCGGAGTGAGCTCGGACACCTTCACGGTGAACGCCATCTCCTCGCCGTACGGCCGGCCGTCCTCCGTGTAGAGCTGGGCGGTCATCTGTACCTGACCGTTGATGTTGGCCGCAGCGTCGAATTTCACGGACTGGCTGTGGCCGGCGCCGACCTGGATCGGCTGCTCCGCAACTGCGCCGCCGTCGTTCAGCTCAAGACGCGTCGCATTCTCCGACTTCAACCGGAGCACCAAGTGCTTGACGTCCTGGAGCAGCCTGTTCTGCACCGTCACGGGAATCGTGGCGCTGCGGCCGGACAGGGTGACATCCGACTTCGAGATGAGCTGGACCTCGTTGGTGAGGCCCTGGAGGTAGGTGCGTACCGAGTCCCGGTACTGCTGGGCCTCCAGAGGCTTGCCCCGCCACGACGTCGACATGGAGCGGTTGATCGCGTTGCCGAAGGGGGTCACCACCCGCTCGGGCTGGGTGAGGATGACCTGGAAGTTGTCGAGAGAGGCCTGGGTGGACTTGATGTCCTGGAAGGCCTGGGTGGGCAGCTCCTGGCTGCGCAGCTTCTTCGGGTACTGGGATGCCCGGGGGACCGTGGTGGTCGCCTCAGCGTCGGGTTTCGCCGCCGAGGCCTGCAGCAGGGTCTGGGACTGAGTCCAGCGCCCGTCGTCGAGGGCGTGAAGCGCGCGGGCCATCGACTGGGCCTGGGCGATGGTCGGCATCCGCTGGGGCGCCACGACGACGCTTCGGTCCTCGTCCGTGTCCTGCTCGGACAGGGCGAGCGTGAGGGCCAGGAACTTCTGCACGGCGAGAGTGGAGTCCGCCGCCTTCGTCATGTCCCCCTGGAAGGCTGTGGAGAGCCGGGCGTCGGAGACCACCGCGGTGGTCCCGCCGCCGATGGGCCGCGCAGCGGTCGGCGTGTACAGGAGGCCCGCGGTCTCCTGGAGACTGTCGCTACGGGCGATCACATTGTGGGCACCGGCCGAAGTGGCGACATCCACGATCGACGGATCGACAGCACCGTCGACGGGCCAGGCGAAGTCGGTCGACGGCTTCAGGTGCAGGATGGTCTCCACGGTCACCCCGGCAACCTCGCTCGCCTTCTGGAGATGGCTGAGCGTGCCCGACACGTTTTTGCCGCGATGCGCGATGGATGCCAGATCGGGGTCCCCAAAGGGCAGTGCGACGACCTTGCCGTCGGACACTGCCGCTTCCAGGGAACTGAGCCACTTCTTGGCCACGGCCTGGTTCGTACCGGCAACCGTGGTGTCACCCGACTTGACGCGGTAGCTCTTGGTCATGGCGTCGACACTGGAGAGCAGATCCGGGTCGACGACCCAGGTAACGGGCAGCTGACTGCCGAGCGACACCATCCGTTCGAGACGGCCGCCCGGCGCGATCTCGGTGGCCAGGTCGTCGTCGGCGAACACCGGGGTCTGCTGCTCGTCGGAACCGGTCTCCGCAGTGAGATGCGCCGACGCGATCAGCGGCCAGAGGTAGCTGATCCCGGTCTTGGTGTCACTGTCCTTGTTCTGCCAGGGCAGGAAGGTCCGCTTGATCCCGAGCACGTGGTCGTACGGTGCGCTGGCTGTCCGGCCCGACAACGAGACGCCCAGCTGGTAGACCCCCTCGTCGTCCAGGCCCAGCTTGCTGACGGGCACGGAGAGAGTGAAGTCCTGGCTGACGCCCGATGACAGCTTGTCGAACTTGACCGTGTATTTGCCTCCCAGCGGATATGGATCCACCCCCGGGACAAATTCGGTGCGCTGCGCTGCCGCGTCGACCGACGTCCGGCCGTAGAGACGCGGGCTCACGCGCAGATCGACCTGCGCCTCGGTGACAGCTCTCTTGCCCTTGTTGGTCAAGGTGCCGGCGATGGTGAGCGTGTCCCCCTTCACAGGGGCACTCGGCGTCACGGTGTCCAGGGACACCGAGACGGTGGACCCCGTCGGAGCCTTGCTCGTCGGGTCGGCCTGCGCCTGCGGGGCGGCCACCCCGGCCAGCAGGGCGGCGACGAGTGGAGCCCCGGCGAGCGCCGCGGCGGTGCGCCGCAGCCACCGGCGGGCAGGAGGAGGACTCATCCCCTGAATGTCTGCCGCCTCGGCCACGCGTATCCGTCCCTCGTCGTCGTCAGCTGCGTCACTCGTTGTCCGTCGCTGCGTCCCCGCATGGTAACGATCTGCGCCGTGGCCAAGTGCCGGGGAGTGCGTCACATGATCGGGAGAGTCTCACAGGCGAGCGGAAACGATGACGCCCGGGCCGGTCCGGGCACGTACCCTTTTCTGTTGTGCCGAACGCCAATGAAGACAACTCCAGCGCCCTGACCCAGGTGCAGCTCCGCGCAGTCAGCGAACTGCTGCGGGTCTCCCCGGTCGCCGACGACCTCGCACGCCGATTCCAGGATGCCGGATTCAGTCTTGCCCTGGTCGGCGGCTCGGTCCGGGACGCACTCCTCGGCAGGCTGGGGAATGACCTGGACTTCACGACCGACGCACGTCCCGAGGCCGTACTGAAGATCGTCAGGCCGTGGGCGGACTCGGTCTGGGAGGTCGGGATCGCCTTCGGCACGGTAGGTGCCCAGAAGGACGGCTACCAGATCGAAATCACCACATACCGGTCAGAGGCGTACGACAGAACTTCGCGTAAGCCCGAGGTCTCCTACGGCGACTCCATTGAGGAAGACCTGGTCCGCCGCGATTTCACAGTCAACGCGATGGCGGTTGCACTGCCGCAGAAGGAGTTCGTCGATCCGCACGGCGGCCTCGCGGACCTGGCGGACCGAGTGCTGCGTACCCCTGGAACGCCCGAGGATTCCTTCTCCGACGACCCTCTGCGTATGTTGCGTGCCGCGCGGTTTGCGGCACAGCTGGACTTCGAGGTTGCTCCCGATGTCGTCGCGGCCATGACGGAGATGGCCGGCCGGATCGAAATCGTCTCTGCCGAAAGGGTCAGGGAGGAGCTCAACAAGCTCCTGCTCTCCTCGCACCCGAGGAAGGGGCTGGCCCTCCTCGTCGACACGGGACTGGCGCAGCAGGTCCTTCCGGAGCTTCCCGCGCTCCGACTGGAAAGTGACGAGCATCACCGTCACAAGGATGTGTACGAGCACTCTCTGACCGTTCTGGAGCAGGCGATCGACCTGGAGGAGGGCGGCCCGGACCTCGTTCTGCGTCTGGCTGCGCTGCTCCATGACATCGGCAAGCCGAGGACTCGGCGGTTCGAAAAGGACGGTCGGGTCTCTTTCCACCATCACGAGGTGGTCGGGGCCAAGATGGTCAAGAAGCGAATGACCGAGCTCAAGTACTCCAACGACATGGTCAAGGACGTGGCGAAGCTGGTGGAGCTGCATCTGCGCTTCCACGGGTACGGCGACGGAGAGTGGACCGATTCGGCGGTGCGCCGCTATGTGCGTGACGCGGGTCCTCTGCTGGGGAGGCTGCACAAGCTGACCCGATCGGACTGCACCACGCGGAACAAGCGCAAGGCCGCCGCCCTCTCGCGAACCTATGACGCGCTGGAGGAACGCATTGCTCAGTTGCAGGACCAGGAGGAGCTGGACGCCATCCGGCCGGACCTGGACGGTAACGAGATCATGCAGATCCTGAGCATCGGTCCTGGACCGGTCATTGGTAAGGCCTATGCGTTTCTGCTGGAACTGCGTCTGGAGAACGGGCCGATGGAGCATGACACCGCGGTAGCAGAACTGAAGAAGTGGTGGGAATCGCAAGACTGAGGCTTGCAGGCTGGTTCGGTCTTCGAGAGCGGGGGGCATGTTTCACGTGAAACATGCCCCCCCGCACACGCCAAGGGCGCTGTTTCACGTGAAACAGCGCCCTTGGCGTTCTGTCCTGCTGCCGTTTCGGGGATCAGCTACCCGGCTTCACCGGTATCAGGCAGAGCACCACACTGCTCCGGCTCTTACGCCTGCCCGAGGTCTCGCTGTACGCCACGTACTTCTCCGCGTCGCAGAGGGTCGTGTCGGAGGTGTTGTCGTGCACTTCGGCGACCTTGAACTCAGCTGCGGTCGACTCGCAGTCGGCAGACTCCATGTCAGGGCTGAAGTTGGTTCCCTTGTTCTGGAGGCAGTCACCAACAGTTGCGGCCCTGGCGTCGGACTCGAATACCTTGTCCCAGCCGAACTTCAGACCGGCAAGCACAGCGAGCGCCACCACGATGAGAATGATGTTGCGTGTGGCGAGGAATGCCTTCTTGCCGCCGGACATGTTCTGCGGCGGTCCCTGCGGAGGCATCCCCTGTGGAGGCATCCCCCGCGGAGGCATTCCCTGGGGGAACGGGCCGCCGGGCTGGCCGCCGTAGGGCTGCTGTGCCTGGTGCGGAGGATAGGGCTGTGGAGGGTAGGGCTGCTGAGGAGCGCCGTAACCCTGCTGCGGCGGATAGGGCTGGGCAGGCTGCTGCCCGTATGGGCCCTGACCCTGCTGCGGCGGATAGGTCATGTGTATACCCCCGTGGATCGTGCGCGCATGTTCTTGACGCGGGCACGCTATAGGACATCCCCGCTTCGACTCCAGCGAGTCATGGGTACGGCCACGGCTGCGTAGAGCACCGCCACTCCGATCACCACTGCGGATGACTTGCCGTCAGGAGGCAACAACAGTGCCGAGGTTGCGGCAGCTCCCACAAAGGCCACGTTGAACAGCACGTCATAGAGGGAGAAGATCCTGCCGCGGAAGGAGTCGTCCACCGAGGTCTGCACCACCGTGTCCGTCGCGATCTTCGCCCCCTGGGTGACGAGACCCAGGACGAACGCCGCGACGAGTATCGGCGCAGGGGAGAACCAGAGACCCAGCGCGGGCTCAAGGACGGCGGCGGTTGCTGCGCATACGGCAATCCAGCGGAAGCGGCCGAGCCGTTCCGCTGCCCAGGGAGTCACCACGGCCGCCACGAAGAAGCCCGCACCGGATGCCCCCACGGCCAGACCCAGCAGCGCGAGGCCGCCGGACTCGCTGTCCGCCCAGGCGTACCGGCACAGCATCAGGACCATGACGGTCAGCGCCCCGTAGGAGAAGCGGATCACCGTCATCGCGGCCAGCGCTCGTGCGGCGTGTCTTCGCTCCGCCAGGTGGCGCAGCCCGTCGACGAGTCCGTGCGCGGTGAGAGCGAAGGCCTTTCTCAGGCGCAGAGGGCTGTCGCTCCGGTCCGGCCCGAGGAGCCCGGAGGCGAGGCTCAAGGAGGCCAGTGCCGAGGCGAGGTAGAGCGCTGCCCCCAGAAGCACTACTGCGGCATCCGAGTCCGCCAACAGCAGCCGCACGGTGAAGGCGAGGCCCCCGCCCGCCGTGGCTGCGAGGGTGCCCGCAGTCGGGGACAGTGAATTGGCCAGCACCAGCAGGTCCCGGTCGACGACGCGTGGCAACGCGGCGGAGAGGCCGGCCAGGACGAATCGATTGACTGCGGTGACGCAGAGCGCCGAGGCGTAGAAGAGCCAGTCGGGGGCGGAGTCGAGGATCAGTAGCGCGGTGCAGCAGGCGAGCGCGGCGCGCAGCAGATTGCCGTAGAGGAAGACCTGCCGGCGTGGCCAGCGGTCCAGCAGCACCCCGGCGAACGGACCGATGAGCGAATAGGGCAGCAGGAGTACCGCCATTGTGGAGGCAATGGCACCTGCGGATGCCTGCTTCTCCGGGGAGAAGACGACATGTGCCGCGAGGGCCACCTGATAGACGCCGTCGGCCGACTGGGACAGGATTCGCACGGCCAACAGGCGGCGGAAGTTCCGGAGGCGCAGGAGTACGCGCAGGTCACGTACGACGGGCATGGAAGCAAGGGTCACATACGTTGAGGGTCCCCGGGCGGATTACCCGGGGACCCTCAACAGTGCGGGAGTCAGGGAGCGTTGCCGTTCCCTGCCATGCCGCGCCGACGCACCGTTTCCGGTGGGTCAGTTGGAGACGTCGCCACGGATGAACTTCTCGACGTTCTCGCGGGCCTCGTCGTCGAAGTACTGGACCGGCGGGGACTTCATGAAGTACGAGGACGCGGAGAGGATCGGGCCACCGATGCCGCGGTCCTTGGCGATCTTCGCAGCGCGGACGGCGTCGATGATGACACCGGCCGAGTTCGGGGAGTCCCACACCTCGAGCTTGTACTCCAGGTTCAGCGGAACGTCACCGAAGGCGCGGCCCTCAAGGCGCACGTACGCCCACTTACGGTCGTCCAGCCAGGCCACGTAGTCCGACGGGCCGATGTGGACGTTGTCCGCACCGAGATCGCGGTCACGGATCTGCGAGGTGACGGCCTGCGTCTTGGAGATCTTCTTGGACTCCAGGCGCTCACGCTCGAGCATGTTCTTGAAGTCCATGTTGCCGCCGACGTTCAGCTGCATCGTGCGGTCCAGGACGACGCCCCGGTCCTCGAACAGCTTCGCCATCACGCGGTGCGTGATGGTGGCGCCAACCTGCGACTTGATGTCGTCGCCGACGATCGGGACACCGGCCTCGGTGAACTTGTCCGCCCACTCCTTGGTACCGGCGATGAAGACCGGGAGAGCGTTGACGAACGCGACCTTGGCGTCGATGGCGCACTGCGCGTAGAACTTCGCGGCGACCTCGGAACCGACGGGCAGGTAGCAGACAAGCACGTCCACCTTGCGGTCCTTGAGGACCTGGACGATGTCGACCGGGGCCTCGGCCGACTCCTCGATGGTCTGGCGGTAGTACTTGCCCAGGCCGTCGTGGGTGTGGCCGCGCTGGACGGTGACGCCGGCGCTCGGCACGTCGCAGAGCTTGATGGTGTTGTTCTCGCTGGCGCCGATGGCGTCCGAGAGGTCGAGGCCGACCTTCTTCGCGTCGACGTCGAAGGCGGCGACGAACTCGACGTCCCGCACGTGGTAGTCGCCGAACTGGACGTGCATCAGGCCGGGCACCTTGCCGGCCGGATCGGCGTCCTTGTAGTACTCGACGCCCTGGACCAGCGAGGCGGCGCAGTTGCCCACGCCGACGATGGCTACGCGAACCGAACCCATTCCGGTTGCTCCCTGTGTGTAATGGATGTTTCTGATGAGTCCCCGCGGATCTGCGGAGAACTCACTTGGCGGTGTCGCCGGACGGATCCGGCGGGTTGTCATCCCGCCGGGGCAGGCCGTCCGGCTCTCCTGCGGTGTCCCGCTGAGCTGAGCCCTCGGGCGAGGATCGCCGATGATCCCGTCCCGACCGCTCGCTCTCGATGAGCTCGTTCAGCCAGCGCACTTCGCGCTCCACGGACTCCATGCCGTGTCGCTGAAGCTCAAGTGTGTAGTCGTCGAGGCGCTCGCGGGTGCGGGCCAGAGAGGCGCTCATCTTCTCGAGACGCTCCTCCAGCCGGCTGCGACGGCCTTCCAGTACCCGCATGCGCACCTCGTGCTCCGTCTGCCCGAAGAAGGCGAAACGAGCAGCGAAGTGCTCGTCCTCCCAGGAGTCGGGGCCGGTGTGCGAGAGCAGTTCCTCGAAGTGCTCCTTACCTTCTGCCGTCAGCCGGTAGACGATCTTGGCGCGGCGCCCTGCCAGTGAAGAAGCGGGTGCGACCGCGCGGCCGGTGCCGGGCGGAAGGTCTGCCGGAGCATTTCCCGGCTCCTCGATCAACCAGCCGTTGGCGACCAGCGTCTTGAGGCAGGGATAGAGGGTTCCGTAGCTGAAGGCACGGAAGATCCCCAACGAGGTGTTGAGGCGCTTACGCAGCTCATAGCCGTGCATCGGGGACTCGCGGAGCAGTCCGAGGACGGCGAACTCGAGGATGCCTGAGCGTCTGCTCAACCTCGCCTCCTCCCTCTCCGAGTGCTCTCGCGTGACCCTGTGCCGAGCCGATGTGCTGAGTCGATGTACCGAGCTGATGTATCGACTCGATACATCAGCACGATAGATCGGACTGTGGACCGCGACAAGGGGTGCCTCAGTGAGCGGCGTCACATCGCTAATTCGTAGCAACCGACTTGCGTATTTTGGGGTGAAGTTCGGCCCCGGGGGGGTTTTGACCGTGCGTAGTCTGTGCGGCATGCAGACCACCGGGAACCGCGTGACGTGCGAGCGCGTCAGTCTTCGCGGACTGACCGGACGCATTGCGGATGAGCCTCTCGTGGGGCTGGTCCGTCATTCGGGGGACCGGATCTCAGCTGCCGCTTCCAGGCGCTCTCGCCTGCCCGAGGAGTAGTCGTTCGATGAGCGAGCACCGTCGCAAGATGCCGCAACCGCAAGGTGGCGGGCGTGCCGCGGCCAGACGAGCCGCCCAGCAGTCCTCCGGACGCCGCGCAGCGCCGTCACGCGGAGTAACTTCTGAATCACCTTCCGGTTCGTATGGGGACGAGACCCCGTACGGCGGGCGTGCCGCGGCCAGACGGGCCGCTCAGCGTGGCGGCGGTGGCCGCGGTGGTTCCGACGGCGGCGGTGGCCGGCGTCGCGGAAGCGGGGGCGGCGGCCAGGAGGGCCCCGGCCGAGGCCGTGGGCGCGGCAGCCAGCGCCCGGCCAAGAAACGCTTCATCGACTACCCGCGCTCCGGCAGGCAGGGCCTGCGGCGCTGGATGCCGTCGTGGAAGCTCGTCTCCGGTCTCTGTATCGGCTTCCTCGGCCTTCTGATGGGGCTTGCCGGTCTCGCGTACGCGATGGTCGCCAAGCCTCAGGTCCAGGCGGCCGCGAGGGCGGAGAACAACGTCTATTTCTGGAAAGACGGCTCGCAGATGGTGGCCACCGGCGGTGAGGTCAACCGTCAGATCATCGACTACGCCCAGATCCCGGAAGCAATGCGCAACGCGGTCATCTCCGCCGAGAACAAGACCTTCGACACCGACCACGGCATTGACCCGATGGGTATCGCCCGCGCCGTGTTCAACATGGCCAAGGGCGGCCAGACCCAGGGTGGCTCGACGATCACCCAGCAGTACGTGAAGAACGCGCAGCTGTCGCAGGAACAGAGCCTGAGCCGTAAGTTCCAGGAACTCTTCATCACGCTGAAGGTCGGCAGCGAGATGGACAAGAAGGACATCATGGCGGGGTACCTCAACGTCTCGTACTACGGACGTGGTGCCTCGGGGATCCAGGCGGCGGCGCGCACGTACTACGGCAAGGACGCCAAGGACCTGAACCCGAGCCAGTGCGCCTTCCTGGCGACCTTGCTCAAGGGAGCCAGCTACTACGACCCCGCGGGTGCTCCGGAGATCGACTCCGTCGAGGCGACCGCGGAGAAGAACAGGGAGCGGGCCGAGAAGCGCTGGAGCTGGATCCTCGACGAGGAGGTGAAGGACGGCCGGATGGAGCAGTCGGAACGCGACAAGTACACGAAGTTCCCGATGCCCCAGAAGCCGAAGAAGAACGCCCAGCTGGGCGGTCAGATCGGCTATCTCGTCAATACGGCCAACACCTACATCGTCCAGAACGACAAGGACATCACCCGCGAGAAGCTCGCCCAGGGCGGCTACGAAATCCACACGACCTTTGACGAGAAGAAGGTCGAACAGCTCAGCAAGGCCGTCAAGAAGATCTACGACACGAAGATCGACACGAAGAAGCGGCCGAAGACGGACACCCACGTCCAGTTCGGTGGCTCCTCGGTCGACCCGAAGACCGGCGCGGTCGAGGCCATCTACGGCGGCCAGGACGCGACGAAGCACTACACCAGCAACGCCGACCCCACCGGGGCCGCAGTCGGCTCCACGTTCAAGCCGTTCGTGCTGGCCGCCGCCATGGAGTACGGGAAGCGGGACCCTTCCGGGGGCTCGGAGCAGGGTGAGTCGGAGCGTACGAAGGTCTCGCCGAAGAGCATCTACAACGGTGACGACAAGCTGAAGATCAAGAAGTACAACGGCGAGATCTGGACCGACGAGAAGGGCAGGGAGTGGCTCCAGGCCAACGACGGCCATGAGTCGAAGGGCAACATCACGCTTCGTGAGGCGATGCGGGTGTCGGCCAACTCGCCGTACGTCCAGCTGGGCATGGACGTCGGTACCGACAAGGTGAAGGCCGCTGCCATGGCGGCCGGTCTGAAGGACGACCGGTACATGGCGAGCTCCATCGTTCCGTCGTTCTCCATCGGTACCTCCTCACCCAGCACGACCAGCATGGCGGGCGCGTACGCCACCTTCGCGGCCAGTGGCCAGCAGCGTGAGCCCTTCTCGGTGACCGAGGTGAAGAAGCGCGGCGAGATCGTCTACCAGCACAAGGTGGTTTCCAAGAGCGCCTTCTCCAACGTCATCGCCGACAACGTGACGGATGTCCTCAAGAACGTCGTCGAAAAGGGAACAGGTACCCCGGCCAGGCTTCCCGGACGGGATGTCGCGGGCAAGACGGGTACGACGGACGGCAACAAGTCCGCCTGGTTCGTCGGGTACACCGCGCAGCTGTCGACCGCGATCAGCATGTACCGGATGGACGACGACGACAGCCACAAGAACCGTGCCTTCGAGGAGATGTACGGCACCGGTGGCGAGAAGACGATCCACGGTGCCTCGTTCCCTGCGCGGATCTGGCACGACTACATGGCCGGGGCGATGGAAGGCCAGGAGAAGATCTCCTTCCCGAAGCCGGAGCCGATCGGCGAGACCGTCTTCGGCGGCGGCGCCAAGAGCCCCGAGCCGACGCCGACGCCGACCCCCACGCCGACCCCGACTCCCAGTGAGACGGCGCCCGTCACGCCTTCGCCGACACCCACGGTTCCGACGCCCGACCCGAGCGAGACCTGCAGTACGTGGGACGTGACCTGTCAGAACAACGGCGGCAACTCCAACGGCTGGACCGACGGAGGCGCCGACAGCGGGACGACCGACGGCACCACGGGCAGCACGGACGCCGGGACCACTACCGGAACCACGGAGGGTGAGAGCACCGGAGGAGTCAGTCCCTCACCCGATACAGGTGGCAACGGGAACGGCAACGGCAACGGCAACCCCTGGGGTGGTGCGGTCGGCTAGCGCCCGGCAGGCAGCTCGTCCCACGCGTTCGCCGGAGCGGGCCGAAGTGGGCCGAGCAGTGTGATGAGGGCCGCGGCACCACAGGGTGCCGCGGCCCTCATCGTTTCCACACTTCGGTACGGCAGGATGTGCGGCATGCCAAGCGCAGAGGATACGAGCGTGCACCAGGAACCGTCTGTCGTACGGCCCACGCACCAGGACGAGGTCGCCGCGGCCGGCAGTGAGCTGATCGGCGGGAGGTCGGGCCGCTGGACGCGGCTGGGCAGCACCGCGCTCACGCCCGTGGGTGCCGTCGCGCTGGTGGCGATCGGGATGTTCGCGCTCGGCATGGTGCAGAAGCTGCCCTGCTACAACTGGGCATGGTTCAGAGGCGCCGGCTCCCAGTACACCCACGCCTGCTACTCCGATATCCCGCACCTGTACGCGGGACGTGGCTTCGCCGAAGGGCTGGTGCCGTACTTCGACCGGCTGCCCGGTGACATGCAGTTCCTGGAGTACCCGGTTCTCACCGGTGTGTTCATGCAGATCGCCGCCTGGCTCACCCCGGGTGGCTCCATCCAGGAGCAGGAGCAGGCCTACTGGCTCGTCAACGCGGGCATGCTGATGATCTGCACCGCCGTCATCGCCGTGTGTGTGGCACGCACGCACCGCCGCCGCCCCTGGGACGGGCTCCTGGTGGCGCTGGCGCCCGCGTTCGCGCTCACGGCCACCATCAACTGGGACCTGCTGGCGGTCGCTCTGACGGCTGCGGCGATGCTGATGTGGTCCCGGAGCCGCATCCTCGCCTTCGGCATCCTGATCGGGCTGGCCACGGCTGCCAAGCTCTATCCCGTCTTTCTGCTGGGCCCTGTTTTCGTGCTGTGCTGGCGGGCGGGGAAATGGCGGGAGTTCGGGGTGGCGGCGCTCGGCGCCGTCGGATCCTGGCTGGTGGTCAACCTGCCAGTGATGGTGTTCGCGCCCGAGGGCTGGAAGAAGTTCTACTCCTTCAGCCAGGAGCGCTCGATCGACTTCGGCTCCTTCTGGCTGGTCATCACCCAGCGCACCGGCGAATCCATCGATGTCTCCACGGTCAACACCGTCTCCACACTGGCGACGCTCGCCCTTTGCGTGGCGATCGGGGCGCTGACGCTGGTGGCACCACGCAGACCGCGGTTCGCTCAGCTCGCCTTCCTTGTCGTCGCGGTGTTCATTCTCGTCAACAAGGTCTATTCACCGCAGTACGTGCTGTGGCTGATCCCCCTCGCCGTGCTGGCCAGGCCGCGCTGGCGGGACTTCCTGATCTGGCAGGCGTGCGAGGTCATGTACTTCCTGGGCATCTGGATGTACCTCGCCTATACGACGAGCGGGGACAAGCACCAGGGCCTGCCGACGGAGGGCTACCAGCTGGCGATCGTCCTGCATCTGCTGGGCACGCTCTACCTCTGCGCCGTGGTCGTACGGGACATCCTGATGCCGGAGCACGACGTGGTGCGGCGGGATGGCTCGGACGACCCGTCGGGCGGTGTGCTCGACGGGGCCGAGGACGTCTTCGTACTGGTTGACGCGGCGGCACACCCGCCGCGCCAAGCCGCACTGGACGAGGCGGGCCCGCGGGTGGAGTGGGGGACGGCGGGCACAGCGGCCGCCGACTGAGCGGCCGCCGGCCTCAGCCGGTCCCTGAGCTGATGCTCAAGGCCTCAACGGTCCACGAGCCGGTCGAACTGCGTGGTCGTATGACGCAGATGGGCCACGAGTTCGTCGCCCACCCGCGGCTCCTCGGCGTCCGAGGGCACGAACAGGATGGAAACCTGCATGTGCGGTGGCTCGGCGAACCAGCGCTGCTTGCCGGCCCAGACGAACGGCGACAGATTGCGGTTGACGGTGGCCAGCCCTGCCCGGGCGACCCCCTTGGCGCGCGGCATCACGCCGTGCAGGGCCTTCGGGGCCTCCAGGCCCACGCCGTGCGAGGTGCCGCCCGCGACGACGACCAGCCAGCCGTCGGAGGCGGCCTTCTGCTGCCGGTAGCCGAAGCGGTCGCCCTTGACGACGCGCGTGACGTCGAGCACGGCGCCCCGGTACTCAGTGGCCTCGTGGTCGCCGAGCCACAGCCGGGTACCGATACGGGCGCGGAACCGGGTCTGCGGGAACTGCTGCTGCAGCCGGCCCAGTTCCTCGGCACGCAGATGGCTCACGAACATCGTGTGCAGCGGCAGCCTGGCCGCCCGAAGACGGTCCATCCAGGTGATGACTTCTTCGACCGCGTCCGAGCCGTCCGTGCGGTCCAGCGGGAGGTGCAGCGCGAAACCCTCGAGACGTACGTCCTCGATCGCGGCGTGCAGCTGTCCGAGCTCCTCCTCCTTGACGCCATGGCGCTTCATCGAGCTCATGCACTCGATGACGACCCGGGCGCCCACCAGCGCGTGCACGCCGTCCACTGACGAGACGGAGCGGATGACGCGGTCGGGCAGCGGCACCGGCTCCTCACCCCGCCGGAACGGCGTGAGCACCAGCAGATCACCGCTGAACCAGTCCTTGATGCGGGCTGCTTCGTAGGTGGTGCCGACCGCGAGGATGTCGGATCCGAAGCGGATCGCCTCGTCGGCCAGACGCTCGTGGCCGAAGCCGTACCCATTGCCCTTGCAGACCGGTACGAGACCGGGGAACTGGTCGAGCACGGATTTCTGGTGCGCCCGCCAGCGCGCGGTGTCGACGTACAGGGAGAGCGCCATGGCCGGTCCGGGACCTTTCTGGTGGCTGCGGTGGTGTCAGAGGGGTGCGGAGTCTCCGGAACGGATTCCGGAAGAGCCCATTGAAACGAATAAAGTCGGTTTCGTCAGCCTTGCGCGGCGGAACAGTGGGCGATCAGCGGCGCGACATGTAGATGTCGAGGGCCTTGTGCAGCAGCTTGTTGAGCGGGAAGTCCCACTCACCGAGGTACTCCGCGGCCTGGCCGCCGGTGCCCACCTTGAACTGGATCAGGCCGAAGAGGTGATCGGTCTCGTCCAGCGAGTCGGAGATGCCGCGCAGGTCGTAGACGGTGGCGCCCATCGCGTACGCATCGCGCAGCATCCGCCACTGCATCGCGTTGGAGGGACGGACCTCACGCTTGTGGTTGGCCGAGGCGCCGTAGGAGTACCAGACGTGCCCGCCCACGATCAGCATGGTCGCGGCAGCGACGTTCTCGCCCTCGTGACGGGCGAAATAGAGCCGCATCCGGTTGGGGTCCTCGTTGTTGAGAGCCGTCCACATGCGCTGGAAGTAACCGAGCGGACGCGGCCGGAAGCGGTCGCGCTCCGCCGTGATCTCGTACAGGCGCTGCCACTCGGCGAGCTCCGCGTAGCTGCCCTGGACAACCTCGACACCGGCCTTCTCGGCCTTCTTGATGTTGCGTCGCCAGAGCTGGTTGAAGCCCTTGTGCACGTCTTCGAGGGAGCGGTTGGCCAGCGGCACCTGGAAGATGTAGCGGGGCTGTACATCACCGAACCCGGCGCCGCCGTCCTCGCCCTGCTGCCAGCCCATCTTCCTCAGCCGGTCGGCGACCTCGAAGGCACGCGGTTCGATGTGCGTGGCCTCGACGTCGCGCAGACGCTTCACGTCCGGGTCCTGGATGCCGGCCTTGATGGCTGCGGCGTCCCAGCGGCGGATCACGACGGGCGGGCCCATCTTCACCGAGAAGGCGCCCTGCTGCTTGAGGTGTGCCAGCATCGGCTGCAGCCAGTCGTTTAGGTTGGGGGCGTACCAGTTGATGACCGGGCCCTCGGGCAGATACGCCAGGTACCGCTTGATCTTGGGCAGCTGCCGGTAGAGCACCAGACCGGCGCCGACGAGCTGGCCGCCCTTGTCGAACCAGCCCAGACTCTCCGAGCGCCACTCGGCCTTCACATCCGCCCATGCCGGGACCTGCATGTGACTGGCCGCGGGCAGGCTCTGGATGTACGCCAGATGCTGCTCTCGGCTGATGGTCCTCAGGGTCAGGCTCATGCGGGGCGCTCCTCGGCAGGTGTGTCCCCATCGGTCAGGGGCTCCGGCTCTCGCGCCGAAGCCTACTGTGACCGGGAAGCGCGCGGTCTGGCCCCGTCGTACCCGTGCGGTCCGGGTAGGGCGTACGGGGCGGCCCCGTCCGTGGACGGGGCCGCCCCGCCGGCTGCCGGGCGGTGCTGTGCCGAGGTCAGCTGATCACGCCGCCGAACAGCCCTCCGTGGGCCATACCGAGGAAGAAGCCGAGACCGGCAGCGCCCATGCCGAGGAACAGCGGGAACCTCTCCCGCGTGGTCGCGGAGATGTACAGCCCGTACCCGCCTGTGAAGATTCCGACGAGTCCGGCCCACGAGCTGATCAGATGCAGGTTGTGGAACATCGCCGTCACGAACGCGAGGGCGCCGAGCACCACCGTCACAGCCACCAGGGTGTCCTGGAGCGGGTGGGGCTTGCCGTCCGTCGCGAAAAGGGAGACGGAAGAGCGGGAGCGGGATCGCATTGCTTGTGCCATGGAGTACCTCCTGGCCGAAAGGCGGCGCATCGTGGCGCCGCTCACACCCGATGTGTACAGATTGCGTCTCCTGACCACCGGATTTCAACCGGAAGCCGGTCTGCGGGTACTCTGTACGGTCTGCACCGGTGTCTTCCCAGGCCAGCACAGTCAGCCCCTCCTCGAAGGAGGGTGTTGTCGGTGGCGGCCGTTGTGCTCGGAGACACTGATGCTTCACGCATCACGACCCTCCTGCCACGGAACGACCGTGGCCGCTGAGTCCAAAGGAGGTGGGTTCCACATGCGTCACTACGAGGTGATGGTCATCCTCGACCCCGATCTCGAGGAGCGAGCAGTCTCCCCGCTGATCGAGAACTTCCTCTCCGTCGTCCGTGAGGGCGAAGGAAAGGTTGAGAAGGTCGACACCTGGGGCCGTCGTCGGCTCGCTTACGAGATCAAGAAGAAGCCCGAGGGCATCTACTCGGTCATCGACCTGCAGGCCGAGCCTGCGGTCGTCAAGGAGCTCGACCGCCAGATGAACCTGAACGAGTCGGTCCTCCGGACCAAGGTCCTCCGTCCCGAGATCCACTGAGCTTCTAGCTCAGTGGTCATCGGGTTCGAGTAGCAAGCAGCCAGAAGCAATCCCCGCCGAGAGGTTCATCCATGGCAGGCGAGACCGTCATCACGGTCGTCGGCAATCTCGTCGACGACCCCGAGCTGCGCTTCACCCCGTCCGGTGCGGCGGTCGCGAAGTTCCGTGTCGCGTCCACTCCCCGCATCTTCGACCGGCAGACCAATGAGTGGAAGGACGGCGAAGGCCTGTTCCTCACCTGCTCGGTCTGGCGTCAGGCGGCGGAGAACGTCGCCGAGTCGCTCACGCGAGGCATGCGCGTTGTCGTGCAGGGCCGGCTGAAGCAGCGGTCCTACGAAGACCGCGAGGGCGTCAAGCGCACGGTCTACGAGCTGGACGTCGAGGAAGTCGGCCCCAGTCTCAAGAACGCCACCGCCAAGGTCACCAAGACCACCGGTCGCGGTGGTCAGGGCGGCCAGGGTGGATACGGCGGCGGTCAGCAGGGTGGCGGTAACTGGGGCGGCGGTCCCGGTTCTGGTGGCCAGCAGGGTGGTGGCGGTGCTCCCGCCGACGACCCGTGGGCCACGAGCGCGCCGGCCGGCGGCCAGCAGGGCGGGGGCCAGCAGGGCGGCGGAGGCGGTTGGGGCGGAAGCTCCGGCGGTTCCGGCGGCTCTGGCGGCGGCTATTCGGACGAGCCTCCCTTCTAGGGCAGCTCGTACCCCCACTTCTTGATCACACAGGAGAAACACCATGGCGAAGCCGCCTGTGCGCAAGCCTAAGAAGAAGGTCTGCGCGTTCTGCAAGGACAAGACCCAGTACGTGGACTACAAGGACACGAACATGCTGCGGAAGTTCATTTCCGACCGCGGCAAGATCCGTGCCCGCCGCGTCACCGGTAACTGCACGCAGCACCAGCGTGACGTCGCCACGGCTGTCAAGAACAGCCGTGAGATGGCGCTGCTGCCCTACACGTCCACCGCGCGATAAGGGAAGGGTGACCGAATCATGAAGATCATCCTCACCCACGAGGTCTCCGGCCTCGGTGCTGCCGGCGACGTCGTTGACGTCAAGGACGGGTACGCCCGTAACTACCTGGTTCCGCGTGGCTTTGCCATTCGCTGGACCAAGGGTGGCGAGAAGGACGTGGCGCAGATCCGCCGCGCCCGTAAGATCCACGAGATCGCCACGATCGAGCAGGCCAACGAGATCAAGTCCAAGCTCGAGGCCGTGAAGGTTCGTCTGGCTGTTCGCTCCGGCGACGCCGGCCGTCTCTTCGGCTCTGTCACCCCGGCCGACATCGCTTCGGCGATCAAGGCTGCCGGTGGCCCGGATGTCGACAAGCGTCGCGTCGAGCTCGGCTCGCCGATCAAGACGCTCGGCGGACACCAGGTGTCCGTGCGTCTGCACCCCGAGGTCGCTGCGAAGCTCGGCGTCGAGGTTGTTGCTGCCTGATCGGGCCGCACCTCAGCAGAACAGTGAAGGGCCACACCCCTCGGGTGTGGCCCTTCACCGTGTCCGTCGTCCTGGGCCTGCCTGAAACACGGTGAGCATGCCTCACGGCTGGCCGGTTTCACGTGAAACCGGATGTTTCACGTGAAACCGTCTGGGTGTACGGCTCAACGAGTGGCGCCGGTGACCATCCAGGCGCCGGAACGGGTGCGCAGCCAGAGTGTTGCCATTCGGACAAGCATCATCAGGGCCATCGCACCCCACAGCGCGGTCAGGCCGCCCCCGAGGACGGGAACAAGCAGGGCCACCGGAGCGAAGACGGCCAGGGTGATGAGCATGGCCCAGGCCAGATAGGGCCCATCCCCGGCGCCCATCAGCACGCCGTCCAAGACGAAGACGACCCCAGCGATCGGCTGGGTCAGTGCTACCACCAGCA
The DNA here is from genome assembly GCF_055568375.1 of Streptomyces sp. NPDC026062. NCBI lineage: Bacteria > Bacillati > Actinomycetota > Actinomycetes > Kitasatosporales > Streptomycetaceae > Streptomyces > Streptomyces sp. NPDC026062. The sequence goes on along the minus strand of NZ_JBVHOQ010000006.1, from coordinate 3,349 downwards.
GGGCCGGGAGCAGAGCGTGCTGAACGGACTGATCGCTGGTGAAGAGTGGTACGAACAGCGGACGGGCGAGAATGATCAGGGCTCCGAACACTACGCCGGAGACGATGCCCCACTGCACCATGCGGCGGCAGGCCTCGCGCGCGCCCTTGGTGTCACCCCCTCCCAGATAGCGCCCGATGATGGCCTGTCCGGCGATGGCGATGGCATCCAGCGCGAAGGCCATCAGGCTCCACAGCGACAGAATGATCTGGTGCGCCGCGATGTCGGTATCGCCCAGCCGGGCAGCGACGGCCGTGGCGATGAGCAGGACGGCGCGGAGCGACAGCGTACGGACCAGGAGAGGGACGCCTGCCTGGGCGCTGGCTCTGATGCCTGCGAGGTCGGGGCGCAGCGAGGCCCCGTGGCGCCGCGCGCCACGGACCACGACCACGAGATAGGCGACGGCCATGCCGATCTGTGCGATCACCGTGCCCCAGGCCGATCCTGCGATACCTAGGCCTGCGCCGTAGACGAGGCCTGCGTTGAGGGCCGCGTTGGCGGCGAATCCGCCGATGGCGACGTAGAGCGGAGTACGGGTGTTCTGCAGGCCCCGGAGCACGCCGGTCGCGGCCATCACCACGAGCATCGCGGGGATTCCGAGGCTGGAGATCCGGAGATAGGTGGTGGCGTAAGGGGCTGCGGTGTCGGAGGCGCCGAACACCTCGACGAGCCAGGGAGCAAGGGGGAGAGTGAGGGCGATGACGGCAAGGCCCAGCAGGATCGCCAGCCAGATGCCATCCATGCCCTGGCGGATCGCTGAGGCCAGATCGCCGGCGCCAACCCGGCGGGCGACGGCTGCGGTGGTGGCGTAGGCGAGGAAGACGAAGACGCTTACGGCGGTCGTCAGCAAAGCGGCGGCGACGGCAAGGCCGGCCAGCTGCGGAGTGCCGAGGTGGCCGACGATGGCGCTGTCGACCATCACGAAAAGGGGCTCGGCCACGAGCGCGCCGAAGGCGGGGACGGCGAGCGCGATGATCTCACGGTCGTGCCGCCGACGACGGGACGGCGGGGTCGCCGGTGCCTGGATCATGGGAGTCAATCTAATCTTCCACAGGTAATGGACGCAACTGTCTAGCGATCCTTACATTTCCCGGGGTGTGACGTTCTGGCATGTGCCGGATGTCGCGATCTTGTGCTGACTCGGAAAGTTTTTCTCCCCCACAGCCCGTGGATGGAGAAAGTGCAGGTCAGGCGGTTAATAGTGATGGCGTTATGAGTTTTTCCACAGCGCTGTCCCCTGGTCCGTGCACAGGTTCCGGGGAGTTCTCCACAGCATCTGGTCCGTCATCCACATGCCCTGTGGATAACCAGATTGGCTGACGCTTCCAGGCCGCCTACCGTGGTCCGGCGCCCCCACCTCGTTTCGGCTCTGGAAGCCCGCGGAACCCGACACACCGGAACCGGAGTCGGGCGTCCTAATTGTCGGTGCCGTGCCGTAAGAAAGAGTGGCACGGCTAGGTCCGCGGAGCGGACGGGAGGAGGTGGCCGGATGAGCATTCCCGAGCCTTTGGACGACCCCTGGGCCGACACCGGTCCCAGCGACCGGCTGCCTGTTTCCCGTCCTCGAAGGGGCGAGGGCAGGGACCGCGGTGAGCAGCACGACCGGGGCCGGGAGAGCGGCGGCTGGGAAGGCGGTTCCCCTGGCTTCGAGCGGGTCCCGCCTCAGGACCTCGACGCAGAACAGTCCGTCCTCGGTGGCATGCTCCTGTCCAAGGACGCCATCGCCGACGTCGTGGAGATCATCAAGGGCCACGACTTCTATCGCCCCGCGCACGAGACCGTGTACCAGGCGATCCTTGATCTGTACGCCAAGGGCGAGCCGGCCGACCCGATCACGGTGGCGGCCGAACTGGTCAAGCGTGGCGAGATCACCAAGGTGGGTGGAGCCCCGTATCTGCACACCCTGGTCCAGTCGGTGCCGACCGCGGCCAACGCTTCGTACTACGCGGAGATCGTTCACGAACGGGCCGTCCTTCGACGTCTCGTCGAGGCCGGTACGAAGATCACGCAGATGGGATATGCCGCCGACGGCGACGTCGACGACATCGTCAACTCCGCCCAAGCCGAGATCTATGCCGTCACCGAGCAGCGGACCAGTGAGGACTATCTGCCGCTGGGCGACATCATGGAGGGTGCCCTCGACGAGATCGAGGCGATCGGGTCACGCAGCGGTGAGATGACCGGTGTGCCCACTGGGTTCACCGACCTCGACGCCCTGACCAACGGTCTCCACCCGGGCCAGATGGTCGTCATCGCGGCTCGGCCCGCCATGGGTAAGTCCACGCTAGCCCTGGACTTCGCCCGCGCCTGCTCGATCAAGAGCAACCTGCCCAGCGTGATTTTCTCCCTTGAAATGGGGCGGAACGAGATCGCGATGCGTCTGCTGTCAGCCGAGGCGCGGGTAGCGCTCCACCACATGCGCTCGGGCACCATGACGGACGAGGACTGGACACGGCTGGCGCGGCGGATGCCCGACGTCTCGGCGGCCCCGCTCTACATTGATGACTCCCCGAACCTTTCCATGATGGAGATCCGGGCCAAGTGCCGCCGCCTCAAGCAGCGGAACGACCTCAAGCTCGTGGTCATCGACTATCTGCAGCTGATGCAGTCCGGCGGTTCGAAGCGTGCCGAGAGCCGTCAGCAGGAGGTCTCGGACATGTCCCGAAACCTTAAGCTGCTGGCCAAGGAACTCCAGCTCCCGGTGATCGCGCTTTCCCAGCTGAACCGTGGACCGGAACAGCGCACCGACAAGAAGCCCATGGTTTCCGACCTCCGTGAGTCCGGATCGATCGAGCAGGACGCCGACATGGTGATCCTGCTGCACCGTGAGGACGCCTACGAAAAGGAGTCACCGCGTGCGGGCGAGGCGGACCTGATCGTGGCCAAGCACCGTAATGGTCCGACGGCGACCATCACGGTCGCCTTCCAAGGGCACTACTCGCGCTTCGTGGACATGGCGCAGACCTGAGCCCGGATTGCGGATCTCAGGATTCTGTGGCCGAGTCTGATGAAGGATGGCCAAGCGGCGGGGAGACAACGCGACAACTACCAGGTCGCAGTGTCGCCTTAGCTGCCCCGGCCTGCCAGCCATCCGCCACCTCGAACCTGAGGTTCCCCCGAGATGCGGAGGATAGTGACAGAGGGTCAGATGGTTTTCATGAGAGGAACATCGACCATGGCTGCCCCCAGGAAGTACTCGCTGGAATTGCGTGAGTGTGCGGTGCGGATGTATCGCACCTCGGATCCGAAGCCACAGATCAAGAAGCTGGCCGTCGACCTCGGCGTCCACCCCGAGGCCCTGCGAGGCTGG